>JARFXP010000004.1:0-300000 GCA_029194675.1 Nitrospira sp.
GCTGCAAGAGCGACCCACCCACGGCGATCCAGATGGCGGCGAACCCCATCCAATCGTAGTAGGCTCGCTCCTCCTGCGACTTCGCCCCCATGTACATGTAGGCGGCGATCATCCCGGCGATAAACCCGCCGAATGCCACATTTCCATCGATTCGGTGGAGGCTCAGGGGGAACCAACTTTGGTTCGCAATCTTATCCCACAAGGTTGCCGCCGCGATGAAATCCTGCGGCGAAACTCCTTCGGCCTTCGGCGGTGTGTTCATGAAGGACGTGGGGCCGTTGATGACAAATAAGATGAGCAGACAGACAAGATTCAAGAGCACACCGAGAGCAATGTGACGCCCCTTCTTTTCACCCTTCCACACATCCCAGGTGTAGAGGTAGGCATACATCAAAATCGTCTCGGCGATAAACAGCGCCGGATACATTACTGCGAACACCATATAAAACTGATTGATGAATGAGGTCGTGAACTGTGGGTAGGCGGCAAGAAGGACAAAAATAAACAAGCCGCCCGTCACAGCCGTCATACTGAAGAGAATGACCGTCACCTTGGTGATCTCTTTAGCCAGGCGATCATACCGAGGGTCCTGCTTGCGGTAACCCAGCCATTCTGAAATGACGACGAAGATCGGTGCACCGAGGATAAACGCGGCGAATAAAATATGGAGTTGAGCGACGACCCATACAGCCGTCCGATTGCCTGTATACGGAAGCTCCACCGAAGACGTCCCAACTTCCTGAGCACAGACACCAGTGGCTGCCACGCACAGCGAGAACAACACAATGAGAGCCATGAGACTGCTCGACAGTTTTTTCACGATGCCTCGATGCCCCCCCTACTTTAAGAACCTGGTCAAGGATCTTGCCTTCATACTTACTCGACTTTCCATACTGATAATTTTGTCTATTATCTATAAATGGGTCTCGGTCACCATCCGACAAGAACGCCTGAAGCCCTTGCGAGCCTTAAGGGATCGCCATTGAAGACCAAGCTCCATACAATCAATTGTCACAGCACCATCTCATACGACCTTATTCGACCGGCTAGAGTATCGCAGACTGCCCAAGCCTTACCGCTAGGAGAATCCCCTGGCAGCCCGCAAAAAACCCGAGCCCAGTTGGCGGCCTCGAATCGTACACTAAACGCGCACCTTCTGATTCCACAGGAGGAAAGGCCGGAAGGTGCGAAGCATCGACCACCCTGCAACCTTATAATCAGTGAGCGACGGCATCGTCCCATTGCTTCTTCTCTTCATTCCAGGTCTTCCCAGCCAGTCCAAAATTCCGCTCATAGAGCACGAGCTTCCATCGGTCCTCATCTGAAAGCTTGCTCTTCCAGCCTTTCATCTTGGTATTCGGCACTCCTTCGGAAATACGCCAAAACCAGACAGAGTCCGAGTAGAGCTTCATGCGCTCAGGGTTTCTGAAATCAGTGGCACCTGCCTTCACAGGCTTCCCGTCTTTCCCGTGACAACTGGAACAGTTTACGTCTGGATTTGCCTCTCCGATGAAGAGCTTGCGCCCTTCTTCCAGCTTCTGAGCATCCACCCACCAATCTATGGGCATATGCTTGTCGGCATATTCAGCGGGAGCCGGTGGTGGTGGCACGATCGGCCCCTCTCCACCCTGCTCTGCGCAACTCGCCAACAGTCCCGCACTCATGATGAATACAGCGCGAATCGAGCCTCTCGGTATGTTCATTACGTCCATCACGCTGCCATTGAGAGAGATTCTCGTTCGGACTGCAACGCGATCGAGAAAGGGACCGACAAAAAAAAACGCTTTTGCAGAGCCGTCACCTGCCCCTGCAAGAGCGTCAAGATTACACTCGCCCATTCAGCTTGTATCACGGGCCCTCGCCGACCTAATCAACCGATTCGGCGAGATACCTTGTAGCCCCAAGGACCGTCATCGGCGATCATGATTTTTTCTTTCCCAGGGATTTCGCCTTGACCCGTTCCGGCTTCCGCTGAGAACGGACAAACTTCATCCCGATAATACCGCAGGCTGTTGCGAAAACCGCCCCGCTGCCCCACCAAATCCAAGCGGGAGGCCCACTTGCCTCACAGCCGGTTCCAAAGTTAACCCAGATCTTCCGTTCGCTCTCTAGATCTTTCGGATCAAATTTAATCTTAAGGTTCTGCTGTTCACCCCTCGCCTCTACCAGCAGTGGATCGTCAAGATTGTCGTTGTGCAGATGAAACATCGCTTTGTAGTAGCCATCTCCATCTGTTCGAACAACCTGACCGTATGAAATCCTTGTGTCCTTGACGAGAACGTCTGTATTCGGAAGTCCCTTCCCGTTCTGATCGCAAACATACCCCTCCACCATGAAACGATGATCCGCTTCATGCGTGGCTGAAGCCACGGGTGGAAACGCCACATTCGTGACGAGACAGCAAGCTAGGGAAAACAGTCCGACTGGACTTTGGTTGCCAAGCTTCGAACTAGATCGCTGACTCGTCGCTCGCTCCTTCGAAGTCGTGCGCGCCCAGTACAACGAGCGCTCTACATTCGGGCAGAGGTTTCTAGCACAGCACCCAAATCTTTGTCAACGAAACGACTGGCCCTCTAAATCCGAGTGGAGAGCCGTTGGGTTTGCAGTTGCGATCGCAGGGCTGGCTGGAGCTGAGGAGCGCGTGGCACGACGTACCGGGTTCACGACCGGTGGGGGACGCAACGACGAACTCCGGACGAACGAGGGAGGGTTCTAACCGGCAGCAGCGCAGACGCTCCAGCGGGATGGCGATGAACACTTCGCAGCCTTGGCCTGCCATGGCGTGTACCCTCAAGCGGGTGCTGACGTTGGAACCTTCGTGGGTGAGGGCCGGAGCGAGGGTGGACCATCGCCTGAACGGCACAGAACGCTCTCGGTGCAACACGGACGGTCCCTCCGAGGTATTACGCCGGAGAAGCAGAAGGGGCAATGGTTGCTCTGTCGGCCTTCGCAAGGCGGAAGCACCCGGCAATCGCCTCGTTAGATAGTTCACGCGCCAGTTCTTCAGCAGTCCCATTCTTTGATGTTGTCGAGAAGGAATCCCTAAATTCTCTTGGAACGTAAGACACTTTAAGAGTTAAAGCGCATAGCCTTGGCGCGCTTGATGTAAAGCTGATTTTTCCACGAAAGTATCAGGAATCAGCCAAGCAAGAACGGAGGAGACCTTAGAGATAGCCCTTCGTACGGGCAGCCGCCTCAATCTTAATGGCTTCTGCTCGACGCTCGGAGTCTTTCTTCGAGACCCAAGCCTCCCATGACTTGCCGTTCGCAGTGTCTTCACCGGTAAACGCAATGCTCTCGATGGATCGGTAGGAAATGCGCTGAGGATTCTGCTGATCAACGGGAAACAGTTCGAGGTAAGGATCGTCGCCTTCCGCCTGACGATTGAAGAGATATCCGGTGACCGATTCGCCTGATCTTAACGTCAAGGTCACATCCCCACGATAATCGAAGGCAAGCTCGACGGCTTCCATTGTTTCCGCCGGAGAGGCTGGTTTGAACACTCGCCCTTCCAGAGAAGCAGGGGTATCCGCTGTGTGATTCTTGGTATCCGTCATTTAGGGATCGTCGGTTGTAATGCGTATTTCGTGAAGCGCAGAATCACCGCGAGGTAGGCAAGAGGGTCAATTTAGCTGTCCGCGCAAATCCAGAGGCGGTACTGAAGGTATCTTCAACGGCCGAGGCCTCATAGCCGCAGTGGACCATGCAATCGGCGCATTTTTCATTTCGACCGGTCCCGTACTTCTCCCACTCCGTCGAGTCCATCATCTCTCGGAAGGTTGTTGTATACCCTTCTTGCAGCAAATAGCAGGGCTTCTGCCATCCGAAGACGTTGTAGGTGGGATTCCCCCAGGGCGTACATTGGTACTCACGCCGGCCCATCAGGAAATCCAGAAACAACGGGGATTGATTGAACTGCCAACCTGGCTTGGGGCGAGCAAGAATCTTGGAGAAGAGTTCTTGAGTCCTCGCCCGCTTCAAGAAATGTTGTTGATCCGGAGCCTTTTGATAACTATACCCCGGAGAGATGGTCATACCTTCGACGCCCAGCGCCATCATGTCATCGAAAAATTTTCTGACCCGCTCCGGGTTCGCGTCGTCGAACAAGGTGGTGTTGGTCGTCACCCGATGGCCGCGTTTGAGTGCCGCTTTGATGGCCTTGACCGCCACGTCATAGACTCCGTCGCGGCAGACCGCCAAATCGTGCTCGTCCTTAAGCCCGTCCATATGGACACTGAAGGTCAAGTACTTCGAGGGCTGATACTCGTCCAGCTTCCGCTCCAAGAGGATGGCATTCGTACAGAGATAGATGTACCTCTTCCGATCCACCAAACCCTGGACGATCTTCGCGATTTCAGGATGGATGAGCGGTTCCCCGCCCGGAATGCTCACCATGGGCGCTCCGCATTCTTCCGCCGCCGCCCAGCATTGTTCCGGCGTCAACCGTTTGTCGAGGATATGATCGGGATACTGGATCTTCCCACAACCCGCGCAAGCCAGATTGCACCGAAAGAGCGGCTCGAGCATCAGTACCAAAGGATATCGCTTCACTCCCCTCAGTTTCTGTGAGAGCACATACTTCGCCACGGTATACATCTGGGACATCGGAACAGCCATTCCGTTCTCCTATTCGCTCTGTATTCTTTCGCGACCCTTGTCTGTATGGACAGCGGCGAGACACGGCCGTACTGGAGGCGCAAGAACCATGGAATTTTAGCATCCTGCTCAGAGCGCGTCAATTTCGAAAGAGCAAGTCAAGTCAAGAGTGGCGTGCATCTACTTGTCCCCGTATCAGGTTTTCTGCTACCGTCAGCCCGACCTAATTCCCAGCGTTCCTAGCTGAGGTAGTAATGAGACGTATCCCTCTCCTCTCTCGCCATCCCTTCTTGTCTATCACCTGTTCAAACGTCGAGGGACAATCATGCGGATTATGGTGTGCGATATCCTCAGGTCAACCAGGCCAGAATGAGCGCATCAATCATTCGGTAGATCTTCGAGCCATCCATCCACTTACAGATAGGAGCACATTATGATGAAAAGCCTAGTGTTGGGAATCGCATCACTACTTCTTCTCGCGTTCGGCTATTTGGGAATATCGTCCGGCGCCAAGGATGCCGGGGGCATTCCTGCTGAGAAAGTGGCGGACATGTTACATTCCGTCATCGAGGCAAACCGCACATTTTATACGCAGCATGTTGTGGAGCGGATGGAAGCAAAAGGCGCTGCCGTAGCATCAGAGAACTGGCGCTCCGAGAAGACCTTACCCCTTCCAGCCCAATTCTTACAGGAAAGCGCTCGTCTATCGGTCAATTCGAAGGCTAAGGTCGGCTATAAACTCATCAGTCTCTGGCCCATCAACAAGCAGAACGGGCCAAAATCCGAATCTGAGCAAAGGGGCCTGACGGCAACCCAACAGAACCCGAATCGTCCGTACACTGAAGTGGTCATGAACGGACCGGACTCCTATCTTATGGCCATCTATGCCGACAGAGCTGTTTCGCAAGCTTGCATCGGATGTCACAACGCGCATCAGGATAGCCCGAGGCACGATTTCAAGCAGAATGACGTGATGGGCGCCATCATGATCATGGTCCCGTTGAACCTTTAGCAGCATCCAGAAAGTGAATAACAAACGCTGGAGGCGCTTTTCCGCCGGCGACAATTAGGAGCGCCGGCGGGTCAACCAAAGACGAACTTAAGAACACTGAAGGGATTTATCCGACGTCATCAATTCCACAACACGATAATGAGGCGTCGGTCCACGCGAAGGTATCAGAAAATACGAACACTGAAGGTGTCTTTCCCCGTCGCCAGAAACAATTGTACGGGCTCCGGGTGGAGTAAGCTCTGTTTGGAGGCGCCGAGCGGGTTCGAACCGCTGCATCGCAGTTTTGCAGACTGCTCCCTTACCACTTGGGTACGGCGCCTCTGAGAGACGGCATTATAGTAGCTTGGTTTACCGGAACTCAACATAGAGACCACACTGATGAACCGTCGAATCAGCTCTCGGCAAGCCCGACGGAAAGTGCCATGCGTCCTGATCCAAGAAGCCGTGCAAGGAAAGAGGTCACAAGGATTGCTGAGTAAGATGTCTTACCTTGGTCCCACCACTCCTGAAGCAGGTGCGCGCATCCCCAGGAATGGGTGGACATGGCGCAGGGCGCCACCGCTGCTGAGCAGCAACCCAAACAAAACCAGCATCGCGATGCCGAGATGATGATAACTCTTCAGCGCTTCCCACCTGGCTGAACCCACGACTTCGTAATTCAGCACCATCGTGAGCACGATATATACTCCCAGCATGGCGTACCCGGCACCGCTCAATCGGCCGCTCACTCTCGCTGCGGCGGCGACGACGATATAGGCCGCCGGGACCATCCAAACGAGATGCTGATCCCAGGTGATGGGAGAGAATAGCAAGGCCAAAATCAGCGTACCGGCACAGTCCCTCGCCCACGTTGGATCTCCTGGCCCTTGGTACGGCCGCCGGCTGGACCAGGCGAACAGACCGAGCAGAGTCAGCCCAGTCGCTCCGACGATCGCGTTCGCTGCCGGCGGCGGCAGATCCAACAGGGGCCTGTATCCGGGATCCACTTGCCGTAGGCGATGGTCCGGTGGGTACGTGACCAAATACCGCAGCATGGTATGGCGGAGTGAAAGGTTGGCCTTCTGAAGTTCATTCTCTTGGCGGCCCTCAAGCTGCCGATCAAACACGGATAACACCGCGTTCCTGGTCCATTCCATGTGATGATCCCACCAACTCGTGGGGCCCATGTACAGAATGGGCAGTCCGATCCAGAAGACCGTCGCGAGCACTGTGTATGATGCCAATCGCCACTGCCGCTTCCAAAGAAACAGCAACAGAAATAGTGCGGGAGTGATTTTCAGCGTAATGCCGAACCCAAGAATGATCGCGCCGAGTCGTTCTCTGCCTGCCCAGATTGCGTAGATGGCGCAAGTGAGAAGGCCCAGGAGAATCAGGTGCGGCCCACCGTCGTCGAGATCATTCAAGATGAATTGCAGCGTCAACGCTCCCGCACCCACACCGACCAATAGCCAGCTCCGTACACTGGAATTTGATGTGCCGCACAACATGTGGTGGAACAGCATAATTGTGATGACGAGGCATCCGACTGCAATGGCATAACGTAAGGCCAAGCTCGCATTTCTCTCCAGCATAAGCAACGGGGCGAAATAAATTCCCGTCGTGGGAAGATACATGTAGCAGTAGTCATTGGCGTACAGGTATTCGCCGGAGATGAAACGCCTTCCGATCTCTCGGTGGATATCGATGTCACGGAAGTGAAATGATCGGCCATAGGAAATGATGTAGCCGTGCACCACCGCTGCAATCACAAGACCGACCTTTACCACTCGAGCAAAGAGAGCGGACCTGGCGAATTCATTGATCCAGTGAATGATCGGCTTTGATTCCATCGTTCAGCTGCACTGATACATGACCCGCAAGAAGGCGTCCAATGGTTTCTTGGTAAGCGGGGCGTACAGCTTCAGTGAAGTAGTGGGAGAGTCGTTGCCGCTGTCAGCAATGCAGCTACCGATGAGGCAAGACCGGGATTTCTCTGCCGAGTGTCGAAGGGGAATCCGACTGAGGCCCCGGCGATTCCCACTCGCTTGAAGGAACAGATGCAGTCGCTTCGCCGTTGCTTTCCGCTTCTTTTTCCCTGGCGAGTTGTTCCACTTCCACAATGAGCGTATCCATCAATTCTTCCATCGGCACCTTTCGGACAAGCTTGCCTTTCTTGAACAAAATACCCTTGCCCTCGCCGCCGGCAATTCCGATGTCGGCCTCTTTCCCTTCTCCAATTCCATTCACAACACATCCGAGTACCGACACGTTCAATGGAGTCTTGATGTGGTTGAGTTTCTTCTCCAGTTCGTTTGCCATTCGGACAACATCGATTTCGACACGCCCACATGTCGGGCAGGCGATGACATTGATGCCCCGATGACGCAATTCGAGTGACTTGAGGATTTCAAACCCGACTTTGACTTCCTCGACCGGGTCAGCAGCCAGCGATACGCGCAACGTGTCTCCGATGCCCTGTGAAAGCAAATACCCGAGGCCGATAGAAGACTTCACCGCCCCGGTCATGGCCGTCCCCGCCTCTGTAATTCCGATGTGCAGGGGATAATCCGACTGATGTGCGAAGAGCCAATAGGCATCGATGGCATGATGTACATCCGACGCTTTCAGCGACACCTTCATATTGGCGAAACCAACGTCTTCCAAGGCGTGGACGGCATTGAGCGCCGACTCTGCCAGCGCCTCCGGGGAAGGCCATCCGTACTTCTCCAACAATGATCGTTCGAGAGACCCTCCATTGACGCCGACCCGAAGAGGAATCCCTCGCTCATTGACGGCTTTGATCACTTCTTCAACTTTCCACCAGGCGCCGATATTGCCCGGATTGATACGGACACAATCGACGATATGCGCGGCCTTCAAGGCAAGCCGATGATCAAAGTGAATATCGGCGATCAGCGGGACGGTCATTGCCGCCTTGATCTGCGGGAGAGCCTGGGCGGCTTCATCGTCAGGAACGGCCACGCGAATAATTTCGCAGCCGGCTGCTTCGAGTTGATGAATCTGTGCGATGGTCGCGGCTACATCGCGCGTGTCCGTCGAACACATGGATTGCACGGATACCGGAGCATCGCCCCCTACCTTCACTTTGCCGACGTGAATCTGCCGCGTCTTTCTTCGCGCGATATGCATGTTATTCTTCGTTGATGATGATGCTTCACGAACAACGCGTCACGCTTGACGCATTTCAGCTCCCCTGTTCGTCTCCATGCGGATGGCCGACCAACGCCGCGCCCGTGAACGCCGATTGTACGGCGGGTGCTTTGCCGATCAATTCCTTCACGCTTTGGTAGATCCCTTCAGCCGTCAAACCATACCGTTCCCGCAACAGATCTTGTGGTCCCTGTTCGATGTACCAATCGGGTAGGCCCATGACCTTCGTCTTCACCTCCGTCACTCCGGCTTCCGAAAGGGTTTCGAGCACGGCAGAACCAAACCCACCAATCTTGCAACCTTCTTCCACCGTTACGACATAGCGCACCCGCTTCGCGACATCGACAATCAGTTCGTGATCGAGTGGCTTAACGAATCGTCCGTTCACGACCGCTGTGGAAACCCCTTCCTTACTAAGCCGTTCGGCCGCTTCAACAGCTTGCCAGACCGAGACACCGATCGCAACGATGGCCACATCCGTCCCATCTTTGAGAAGCTCACCTTTCCCCACCGGCAAGGCTTGCGGAACCTGGTCCATCTTCACACCAAGACTCACCCCGCGCGGATAGCGCACTGAAATCGGCCCGTTAAATTCCAGGCAGGTTTTAACCATGTGCTGCAGTTCATTCTCATCCTTAGGAGCCATGACGACCATATTGGGAACGTGCCGCAGATAGGCATAGTCGAAGGCCCCATGATGCGTCGTTCCGTCCTCCGCGACAAGTCCTCCCCGATCGATGCAGAAGGCCACCGGAAGATTTTGGGTGGCGACATCATGCACGACTTGATCATAGGCCCGCTGCAGGAAGGTCGCATACATCGCCACGACCGGTTTCATGCCCTGCGCGGCGAGCCCTGCCGCAAACGTCACCGCATGCTGTTCGGCGATGCCGACGTCGTAGAGACGATCCGGGAATTCCTTTTCGAATGCCGTCAGCCCCGTCCCTTCGCACATGGCAGCGGTGATGGCCACGACACGCTTGTCCTCGCGAGCCAATTTGACGAGCGCCTCCATGGCGATCGCTGTGTAGGAAGGACGCGCGGCTTTCTTGGCCGGTGCGCCGGTCGACCGAACGAACGGAGGGCACGCATGGAACCATACCGGATTCTTCATGGCCGGTTCGTAGCCGAGGCCCTTCTTCGTGATGACATGGAGCAGGACCGGCCCTTTCATCTTCAGCACATTCTCGATCGTCGGAAGGAGATGCTCAAAATTGTGGCCGTCGATGGGTCCACTGTATTGAAATCCCAGCTCTTCGAAGAGCAATCCCGGCAGAATCGCGCCTTTGGCGAGCTCTTCGGCTCGCCGGGCGAGCTTCTGCATATCGGAGCCGATGTGAGGAATCTTCCCCAAGAGCTGACCGGTCTCTTCGCGCACTTTCCCATAGAACTCACCCGTGATGGTCCGGCTCAGATAGGCGGAAATAGCCCCGACGTTTTTCGAGATCGACATTTGGTTGTCGTTCAAAATCACGAGAAAATCTTTTCCGAGCCCCCCGGCATGATGCAGTCCTTCCAGCGTCATGCCCGCCGTCATGGCGCCGTCACCGACGACGCAGACGACCTTATGTTTTTCCTTCAACTGGTCTCGGGCTTCGACCATGCCGAAGGCGGCCGACACACCGGTCCCCGCATGGCCGGCGTTGAATGTATCGTACTCACTCTCTTCCCGCTTACAAAACCCGCTCAATCCGCCGTACTGACGGAGTGTGTGGAACTGTTCGCGCCGACCGGTGAGCAGTTTGTGCGTGTATGACTGATTACTGGTGTCCCACACGATTTTATCGGTCGGCGTATCCAGAAGATATTGTAAGGCGACTGTGAGCTCGACGACGCCCAAATTCGAAGCCAGGTGTCCGCCCACATTCGAGACTGCTCCGATAATTTGTTCCCGGATCTCCCGGCACAATGCCGGAAACTTGTCGGGAGACAACCGCTTCAGATCGGCAGGACTATGGATTGTCTTGAGTATGGACATAGATAGTCTCCTTCCTTCGCATCTGTCAGCACCGCAGCCCCTGCATCCGACCAGTCAAAGCCGCTCGTTCGGGTGCCAAATTTCGGCGAGTCTCACACAAGATCCATATGAAGTCAAGCACTTATGAAACATGCCCCGTCTGACCTTTGTTATAAGGCATCAGGATTGTCCCATCGGAGTTGCTACCGTATGATTCGGTCAGTATGGAAAATCCAGCCCCGCAAAAATCGCTCCTCCTTCTTTACTGTATCCATAATCTATCCGTCCCACTACGTTGGGGCGGATGATTCCCCGGAATCCAATACCTGGTGTAATGCGATAGTCCTTGAAGCTGACATCCATGAAAGAGTTGAAAACCTGTCCGGTATCGATGAACGGCGTCAACTCAAAATCCGCCACGACTCCCGCGAGACGCGTTCGCAAGATATGAATTCGTTCCTCAACGCTGAACGCGATCAGTTGCTTGTCGATATATCGGTCCATTCCAAAGCCGCGCAGATTGTTCTGCCCGCCTAACGAGCTCTGCTCATAAAACGGAACGTCCGAGCCGAGCGTGGCTTGCAATTCGCCGTGAACCACCAAAATCGCCCGCTTGGATTCACTCGCGAGCATCTTCGTGATCTGGAGACCGTACCTGGAATACACAGGCTCTGCACCTTTATGAAAATTGAAATTGAGCTCCGCATAGGCCGTGAGCGCCATTCCATCAGTCGGCGTCACCAAATTATTCCGCGTATCGTAGTGAAAGCTGATCCGTTGACCGAGGATCGCCGCCCCATCCATACCAGGATCTTCCGGAAAAACATCTCGGGAAAACGGAAACATGGTAGCTGCTCCCGGCTGGATCTGCTGCATAACTCGTAGCCGCTGACTCACGGCGATCTGCGTCACTTCATTGGCATACACACCGAATCGCCAATTGACCCGTGTCTCGGATGCCGTGTAGTTGGTCTGATCTCCCTTTTCCGTCGACGGGCCTAGCCCAAAATACCGCATAGTGGCATTCTTAAAATTCGTGGCACTGAACTCGACACTATATCGTCCGTTGCTGAAACCCGGATCGACATAGCTCAATAGGAATTTATGTTCGATCTTCTCTGACCAGGACGCAAGGGCTTTGATTTGTTTCCCACCTGGTTCATAACGGAACAGATTGATGGTTCCTCGGAGGCCCACGTATGAGTTATGAATCAGCATCGGAGCGACTAAATACTTTAGATCCCCATCCGCTCCAGTGATGAGAACCGGCATGATTAATCCAAGATCGTTGCCGTCGTTCTTGCTGGTACTGATGGCAGGAATAGGGAAATACTGCACATCCGCATGAGCTCGATCGAGAAGCCCGGGGCAGAACGCCACCCACAGCAGGAGGCTAATACCGGCGGCAGAACGACGCACAAACCTCTTCACCTTCCCGTGGAGAATGTTACGGAGCCGGCGCTCTGAGCTGAATGGATTTCTTGCGCAGCTGATCGACGAGGTCCGAATAGGAAGAAGCACGAAGGATCTTCGTAAACTGGCCGCGATAGTTATTCACCAGACTGACCCCGTCCACGACGACATCATAGACCCGCCAATCATCGGCTTTGTTGATTAAACGATAATCGAGCGGAATCTCCGTCTTTCCCGAAATCACTTTGGTCCTGACTTCCGCGTACTCTTTCTCCGTTCGTTCATGTAAATACTGCACGCCTTCGCCGGAATAGGTTTCGATCCTGTCCGCGTACGAATTTGTCAGCAGCTGCCGAAAGAGGTCGACAAACTCCTGCTTCTGTTCATCAGTCAGCTGGTTCCAGGGAGACCCAAGAGCCCGTCGAGACATTTCTGTATAGTCAAATCGAGCCGACACCACTTGCTCCAGCAGGTGTCGCCGCTCCTCGGCTTTCTCCGGTTGCTGGAGTTCCTTTTCCCGTACGATGCGGAGCACTTCGTCGATCGTCGCCTTCATGGAGTCGGTTGGAGGACCCGCGTACCCGGGTACCGTCACCGCTCCGATGCAAATGACCATCATGAGCACCGCGAACCACGAGCCCCCTCCTCTTCGCCCTCTCCAAGCATTCCTGATCGCTATCATCGCGCCCTCTCTCCTAGGACAACAGACTGGTCTTTTCCGCCACATCCATAGATAGGTCCGGTTAGTTGACCTTCCCGTGGACGTACTGACTCACCAACTCCTCCAAGTCGAGGCCTGATTCCGTGTCACGAATGACGTCGCCCGGCTTCAGCGGATCTCCCCCTCCACCCGGCGAAAGCGCAAGATACTTTTCTCCGATGATTCCTCGGGTCTTGATCGAAGCGATGGTATCGGAATAGAGTTTCGTCCCAGTCTGGACCGCCAGTGATACCATCGCTCGATCCTCTTTCAGACGGATCGTCTTGACCCGACCCACCTCAACACCAGCGACTTCCACGGTTGCTCCGGCTTTCAGCCCTGTGGCTGAATTGAACAGCGCATCCACTTCGTAGACATCGCCACCGATCAGTTCCAACTTGCCGAGCTTGATCGAGAGATAGCCTAGACAGACAATCCCGACCAGCACAAACACGCCGACGATCAATTCGAGCTTGCCTTTTTCCACTGAGAGACTCCTCTATGATCCGTAGAACGCCTTCGTCATTGGTACGTCCCGCCGACTGAGATGAATTCTCTGATTTCAGGGTCGGTCGTCCGTTGAAATTCAGCCGGCTCCGCCATCGCGGCTATTTTCCCTCGTTTTAACATCGCGACATAATCCGAAATCCCGAATATCTCCGGAATCTGATGGCTCACCATCACGGCAGTGAACCCGAACTTCCGCTGCATGCTCGTAATAAGATCGTGAATCGATTTAGCCATGAGCGGATCGAGACCCGTCGTGGGCTCGTCGAAGAGAATAATTTCGGGTTGCATCACCAACGCCCGCGCCAGGCCGGCGCGTTTCCGCATACCCCCGCTGAGTTCCGCAGGAAACTTGTGTCCCATCCCGGCCAGGCCCACTTGATCCAACTTCTCTTCCACACGGCCGGTCACCTCCTGACCTTTCATTCGGAGTCTTTCCCTGAGCGGAAAGGCCACGTTTTCGAAGACAGTCAGTGAATCGAACAGCGCCGCCCCCTGGAACAGCATCGCAAACCGCTTCCGGACCTCGTTGAGTGCATGGCCGCGGAGCCGAGAAATCTCGACCCCATCGACCCACACTTGTCCGGAATCAGGTTGGAGGAGTCCGATCATATGCTTCAGCAGCACGCTCTTGCCTTCACCGCTCCGACCGATGATCGTCGTGAGCTTTCCTTCAGGGACGATGAGATCAATGCCCTGCAAGACCAGCTGACCTCCCAACGTTTTCGTGACTCCCACGAGCTTCAGCATGATTACAACAACAATGACGTCAGAAAATAATCCCAGATGAGAATCAAGACCGATGACAACACGACCGCCTCGGTCGTGGCGGTGCCGAGCCCTTCGGCGCTCATCTTGGTGTAAAAGCCTTTATAGCAACAGATCCAGCTTACGATCAGACCGAAACTAATGGATTTGAGAATGCCGCCATAGACGTCTTTCCACTCGACCGCGGCCTCGATGGAATTCCAGTACGAACCGGCGCTGACACCGAGCAGGTCCACCCCAACCAGGTGACCACCGTAGATTCCCACCACATCGAAGATAGCGACCAACAGCGGCACGCCGATCAAACCTGCGACGAGTTTCGGTGCAATCAGGTATTGGAGCGGGTTGACGGCCATGGTATCGAGCGCGTCGATCTGTTCCGTGATCCGCATAATGCCGATTTCCGCCGTTATAGCGGAACCGGCGCGCGCCGTCACCATGAGCGCAGCCAAGACCGGGCCCAACTCGCGAATCATGCTGAGCGCCACCGCGGAACCTAACAGTCCTTCAGATCCGAACTTTCGCAGCGTGTAGTAACCTTGTAGCGCCAGCACCATCCCGGTGAACGCCGCAGTCAGCACGACAACAAACGTCGACTTGTAGCCGATGAAGTGGAGTTGCTTGACTAATTGCATGCCCCGCAACGGCGGACGCGCCAACCAAACGAAGGAAGCCGCCACGAAGATCAGCATCCGGCCCATTTCCGCCACATAGGTAAGCGCCCATCGACCTACGAGTTTGAGTAGCGTCATGGTCAAGTCGACGAGAGTTCTTTCTTCTGCCGCTCGGTCGCCATCGCCACCGCATAACTTCGAAAAAAGGCCGTCAAGGCCTCCGCTGCGACCAGACTCTGTCGACGAAGCCGGCCAAGACCCAAGAGGCATGAAGGAGCAGCCAAGACGGTACCGATACCTTTGACCCAACCAGTGGGCCTGAGAAATAGATTGAAGTCAAGCGGAAGATCTTCGTCCAGAAGATCCGAAACAGATCGGATGATCACAAAAGGAACCTGCGCCCGTTGTGCTTGAGCGGCCAAGGCTGAACTTTCCATATCGAGACCGATGGCCCGAGTACTCAGCGCAAACCTTCTCTTGTCACGAGCACTGGCGATCACGCGATCAGTCGAGACAAACCGTCCGATATGCGCGGAGGGCACCATG
The DNA here is from genome assembly GCA_029194675.1 of Nitrospira sp. Classification (NCBI taxonomy): domain Bacteria; kingdom Pseudomonadati; phylum Nitrospirota; class Nitrospiria; order Nitrospirales; family Nitrospiraceae; genus Nitrospira; species Nitrospira sp. The sequence goes on from JARFXP010000004.1 coordinate 15,264, forward strand.
GCATCCACAAATGCCAAGGCGAGATTCCGTTCATCGCCCGGTACTTCGATCGGCTGTGATGACTCTTCGCTGCACTCTCCCCTATGCACCACTTCGCGGCCCACCAACAACGCTCCAATATCAGCTGTGATGAGTGCACAGGAAAATCCCGTCGATATCGCGAGGCTGAAGGATTGGCCGGCAAGTAGTTGGGCGGCGCTTCGCTGTGCCTTCTCCGGACCTACGCCGGTCTGCGCAAGCCAATATTCCCTGTCCACGATGGTATGCACGGGAACGGAGAGGCCACCGATTCGTCGTTGAACACCGGGAGGGAAGGCCGATTGAATCGCGCCCATTTCCCATGGAGTGGCGGCGAAGATCGCAATTCGCTTAAGCGGCACGGTACCCGATGATAGCGGGGAAAAAGAACCGGCGGGCGTCAATGCTTGGACCGGTAAGAGTCACTTCCTTGAATGTGATGTCGAAGTTCGTCGGCCCGCATCTTCCCTCGAGAACGAAGGTTACGGTACATCGCCAGGGCCCACAGCGGGAAGTACTGGCAATACCAATGATACCGAAGATAAAACACGCGTGGAAATCCTGTACCGGTATGAGCAATTTCTTCCCATGATCCATCCTTCATTTGACGGCGAAGGAGGAATTGTACTCCCCGCGCGACACTGAAGGAATCAATCGCTCCCGCAGACATCAGAGCCATCAATGCCCATGCTGTTTGCGAGGGGGTACTCTCCCCTTTCCCGTGATGCTCCGGATCGTCCCTATAAGAGAGACAGGACTCACCCCATCCACCGTCAGAATTCTGTTTCGATTCCAGCCAAGCAACCGCCCGGCGAATAGAAGGTGTCGAGAGATCTTCACCAATGGCCCTGAGCCCAGCTAAGACGGACCAAGTTCCGTAGATGTAATTGACCCCCCAGCGTCCGTACCAACTGCCGTCTTCCTCCTGCTCTTTCTTCAGAAAAGCCAAGGCCGGTCCGGCGGCTGGATGGGTCTTGTCATATCCTAATGCGCCGAGCATCTCAAGGCATCGCCCGGCCAGATCGGAGGTACTGGGGTCCAAGAGAGCTTTATGATCGGCAAAGGGGATATAGTTGAAGACGATTCGGTTGTTGTCTTTATCATAGGCGCCCCAGCCGCCGTCGGATCCTTGCATCGCCAAGACCCATCGCATCCCGCGACGAATGGACTCGTTCAGCTCGCCCTCCTGACCCGGGATCTTCAATTTGGTGAGCGCCATGATGACCACGGCAGAATCGTCAACATCCGGGTACGATTCGTTCTCAAACTGGAAGTACCATCCACCCGGTTCCGCGTTCGGTGAGGAGATAATCCAGTCACCCACGGCCTTGGTTTGCCTGGACATGAGATACCGTCCAGCCTTTTGGAGGGCAGGATGATCCTGCGGCACCCCCGCTTCAACCAGAGCATTCATGAGCAGCGCAGTGTCCCAAATGGGAGAAAAACATGGCTGGAGATGGAGAGTGGGGACGACCTCACCGTCGATCATCGTGGAATCATAGACTTCCAACTCCTCGATCTCGCGAAGTGCCTTGACGACGAGCGGGTCATCGGCGTCGTACCCCAAGCATTCAAGCGCCATGATGGAGTTGGCCATCGCCGGATAGATGGCACCGAGCCCTCCGGATCCTTTGAGATGATCCACCATCCAGCAGGCTGCTTTATGCAGCGCCTTTTCCCGCAACACCCGCATAGGCATCCGGTCATACAGTTTCAACATCGCATCCAATGCCACGAAGAAGTTATGCGGGGTGAACCACGCCTGATCCTTATTGAATGGAGGGTATTTCCAATAGCGAACCTCCGCGCGCGGGATCGGGTACAACTCGTCGATACCTTGTTCGCGTGGAATCCGACAGACCGGTCGGTGCGCGAATACGATGAGCAAAGGAATCAGCACGGCCCGCGACCAATACGAGATCGCATAGATACTGAAGTAGAACTTCTTCGGCAGCATCATGATCTCGACGGGCATGTGGGGAACACCTTCCCAGTCATACTGATCGAACAAGGCCAACGTGATTTTCGTAAACACGTTGGCTTGTAGGACGCCGCCCATCGCCAGAATCCGTGCTTTGGCCAGAACCATAAAGGGTTCATCCGCCGACACCCCACTTAACTTGAGAGCAAAATATGCCTTGACCGATGCACTGATCTCCGCCGGGCCACCGTAGTAGATCGGCCATCCGCCGTCCGGCAGTTGCGTCGTTTTGAGGTATCGGACAGCCTTCACCTCTCGATCCGGATCAACCCGATCGAGAAATCGACGCAGCATCAAGTACTCGGAGGTCAGAGTGGTGTCTGCTTCCAGCTCAGCAACCCAGTACCCTTCGGCATGTTGACGGGTGAAGAACCATGATTGACTCCGCCTGATCGCGTCATCCACGGCATCGGGCTGACTGACGGCATGGCCGAAGGGCCGGCGAGCGACGGAGGAAGAATCCAACGAAGGCAGAACAACTGGCTTGTCCGAAACCAATCGAAGCGGAGCGACAGGGGTAAACTCCGTCGCCGGATCAAGTCGTCCCTGAACAGTCGAGAGCAGACTGTCAGAGAGACGGTTGAATAACGCCTTAATGATATTCATGAATCTTTATGGCTTGCACGACGGTACTGAGAGGGGCGAAAGACCGACATCTTGCAGCAGTCTCCCTTCGTAAACCTCCCCAACACTCCCCCGTATATACGGAAGGCTTATAACAAACGATTGGGGGCGAGTCAAGCGAAGGGGCTGGGAAGTGCCTGAAGTATATATATATTTTATCGGGTATGCGATGGAGACCATCGCCTCGACCGCATCCTAAACTGGAGGTCGAGACGTTCCGCTGTCTGTCGATTACTTGTGACAGCTGACCCACCTCATCATGGATCTATTGGGGGCCTGATCAGCAGACGTCAAGATGGACACAACAGCACAAAGCGACAGAACTCTTGAGAACACCATCTGCTTCATCGCGGGTCTTTCCGTTCCGGATGATTCATTGCACATCCATCAAAATTCCCTTGCCCCATGCGCACCATTCATTCGCTCTTTCAAAAGGCTTCTGCCCCTTAAGAAAAGAAAGCGACTCTTTCTTTCCTCTGTATCCAAATGCCCGCTTCGTTATCGAACCACTTCACATGCACGCATAATCACAATGTCGAAAATGAGATTGAGACTACACAATACAACAGAAATACACGTCCGGACGGGGAAGCGACACGCGGTCTGAGTGGGTAAGAGATTTGAGGCTAGATAGGGGACGGGTTATCGCATCAAGAGGACAACGAGTGCGATGAAGCTCCACAGAGTGACAGAAAGGCGCAGCCCATTGCCAATACCTCTGGCAGCCCCCAACGGATCATCATCCAGCTCCTCCTGCAGCCCATCCCGCACCACTCGCAGCCGCCCCTCCTCGACTTTGCTGTTGGGCATGAGCAGCGCTTCCAAGGTCACTTGTGCTAGGACGAGATTTGCGACCGACTGAGGATGTGTTCCTCTGCCCGGGATTTGCGAAAGCGCCATGATCGCATCCTTCTCGATGCAGGTTATGAAGCGGTCTTCATACTCCATAGAGCAACAACGATACCGTGGGGCATCCGCTTCTCATAGTAAAACCACCTTTCTAGACCGCCTGTTCACGATTGGCCCACGACGGAGAGATCGAATAAGTCATTGATGAATATCGCTTCCTTTCCCTAGGAGCATCCACGTTCCAGTAAGTGTGGGCAGATCGCTCGACCACTCATCAACTCGTTCCCTGACGCTGGGACATTTTTAGGCATGAACCCAGGCAACTTTTGCACAGTGATGGCTCAAGTGGCCTACGCGAATCGGCACTGCGGAGAGAAAAAATTCCACGCCGGTACTCGGAAAACTTGGTCGCCAAACCTGTCCCTGATAGAAACCTTCGGCAAGACTTGCTGCATCGCGTCTCCCGTGCGAAACTGTCATTCATGACGACAGTCGCTTCGTACACACATCTCCGATCGCGGCTCCGACTGGCGCTGGCCATCAACGCCGTGATCATCGCCGCTGAGTTTGTTGGCGGCTGGCTCCTCAATAGCATCGGACTCATGAGCGATGCAGGCCACAACCTCGTCGATCAAGGGTCGCTCTTCCTCGCCCTCTATGCCCATCTACTCACCGCCCGGCCAGCATCGGAAAGTCGGACTTTTGGTTACCATCGCGCCGGCATCATCGCGGCATTTCTCAACAGTTTTATCCTCCTGTTGACCGCACTCGGCATCGCGCTGGTCGGCCTGAAGCGACTCCTGCAACCGGTTCCCGTGGACGGCTCGTGGGTCATGGTGGTTGCCTCCGTCAGTTTCGTGGCCAATCTTGGGATTGCTCTGTTGCTCCAGCACGGAGCGAAAGACGATCTGAACATTCGGAGCGCGTTCTGGCACATGTTGGGAGATGCGTGGGTCTCGCTCGGCGTCATTGTCAGCGGTGGTGCAATGCTCCTCACAGGATGGACGGTCCTGGATCCCCTAGTCAGCTTGCTGGTCGTCGGCGCCATTGTCCGAGGTGCCTGGCCGATCTTTAGGGAGTCGATGGAGGTCCTGCTGGAATCGACGCCACCGGACATCAACGCATCTCATGTCGCTGCAACCATGGAAGCCATCCCTGGTGTCAAGAACGTGCACGACCTTCACATCTGGGCAGTCGAACCTCGCTTAGTCATGCTGACCAGCCATGTTATGATCGAACAGCATCGCACACCTCTGGAGTTACTGCAGTTGATCCAGAACCGGATCACGACGGATTTCGGCATCAAGCACATGACCATTCAACTGGAAACCGAGTGCTGCGATCCCGACGACATCCACTGCGACCTTCGGAAGCTGACCGGACACCACCACGAAACACATACCTTCGCGCACCATCACTGACCATTCATTACCTATCAGGGTTCGGACACTCGTTGTGGGGTTTCCGTTGGTGCCTGAGATCGCCCAACATGACGGTCTCGCCGCAGCGCCTCAACATTGTGGGTCCAGAAGTCTTTTCGCTTTCTCGACCTGCGAACCTTCGCAGTAGATTCTATGTGTACATTCAAGCTGAGGCAGAAACCGTGCGACCGTGGAGTCGTCTCGAAACCATTCAACTCAACCATATAGCCCGCATTATTCACAACCGATGACGAAAAGCCGCATGCAAGCTGTTGTGGAGCGCCGAGCGCTCCATCTGCCCGTCGAGAGCGAGGCCGACTGGGGAAGAAGCCCGCAGTGCAGACGCTCCGAGAAGGCCTGAACATGGGGACACGCGCTGGAGAAAGGATTCACGACAGACGTCTCCCCTCTGATCGCTCTGGGTTGCCGTCCTGCACGAGATCGGGCGGGCGTTTAGCCCGGCGTGGCGCCCACTGCCACAGCCAGCCGTCGCCAGGTCGCGCCCCAGGGAGCTGTCCGAGACAAATGCAGTACGATCCGGCGGACCGAGCGTTCCACCCAGGCCGCCAGCTTCAACAGCCGCGCTCGCAGCGTCGAGACTTGCGCGTCCGCACCGTTCATCCCCTGCGTCCGGCGGCGCAGTTCCTGGAGCAGCACGTAGGACGCCGCCGTGAGCAACACGCGGAATTGGTTGGCCCAGAATCGCGAACAGCTCGTGCGGTCCAGCGCCAGGCCATGATGCAACTCCTTGAGCCGGTTCTCCATGGTCCCCGCGCTGGCAGTAGAGCGCATAGACGGTGGCTGGAGTCTCCGGAAGATTGGTGACCACGAAGCGCGGATTGCACTTGGGAGCACGCCCGGGGAGGCGCACCACCTCGGCCTTGATGATCGCGCGCCGGCGATGCGACCAGCTCTGGGCGGCGTACAGGGTCTCGCCATAGACGTGCTCCGTGCGGCCGCTGAACTTGGACAGGCCGTAGGCCTCCCCCAGCACCGGCCCGCCCGCTGCGTCAGCCGGGCATTGCTGGCCAGCCCCACGACGTACTCGACCCGCTCGGCTTCCAGCAGCTCCAGCCTGTCATTCCCCGCAAGGCCACCCCCGGAAACGCCCACCGCAGGCGACGCAGGAGGGCGCGCAGCAGGCCAACGGCTCCGCGCTTCGCTGGACTATTACCCGGCCGCAGCACGATCGCCACGACATATTGCTCGGTCTCGTCATTGAGCGTCAGGGTCGCCACCAGCAGGAGATAGCACCAGCTCTCATAATGTCCGTTGAAGAAGGCCAACTCTTGTTGTCCGTGCGTCGGATCGTCCGTCGGGTCCAAATCAATCGTGATGCGCTGCGCGCGCCCCTTGAGCCGGCGCCGGTGGTGCGCGATGACCGTCGCCGCCAAGATCCGCCCCATCCGATACAGGGCCCGCGGCCCCACGGCATTCTCAAAGCGGGACAGAGTGGGCTGCGAGGCCAACGCCGGTCCCGTCACCGGATCGCGCCCCACGGCCAGTTTGTGCAGCGGATCGTCCGCCAGCCGGGCCGCATCATTGCCGTCCTCGTACCCACGCGCCAGACCGAAGAGCCGTTGCCGCAGCAGATCCCGCATGGCATGCCAGATCTTGTCCGGATCGCGACGGTCGGGCAGGCACGCCGCCAACTGCTGAGTCAACTGCAGTCGCTCATCCACGGCCTTGAGCAGCGCGACGCCCCCATCGGTGCTGGCATGGGCCCGGTCGAATCGGGCCACAGTCTTCATCTTGGAATGGAATTCGAACATCAGTTGCGGGATACACTCTGTCGCCATCAAGTCTCCTTTCCACTGTACGTAGAAGCGTCTGAACACCGCTCCTATAGCACAGTTGGGAGCCTCGGTGACTTTTTTATTACCAGAGTCGTGAATTATCCAGGATAGTGGTTTGTTTTTGGATGTTTCTTCAGCACTTTCAAATAATCCTCGTCGTTGAGTTTTGGCCCTTTGCTTTCAAATACGTCTTGCTGAGCATCGATGCCATGCTCGTCCAGAGCCGCCTTATGACAGTGCCATCGCTCTACAGTATTCTTCGGTGTTTGGGCATCCACGCGTTCCTCGAAGCCACGTTTGACCAACTGCCTCTCAATAAACACTTTTCTTGCTATTTCTCGCACCTTCTCAGCATTCCTTTTTCTTCAAGAAAACAACAGATAAAGCTTTGATCGTCTAGGGCGTGTCATCAGTTGAGCCATATGACCGAGGCGGCGCGATAGATAGCACCGAGGAAGTTATGCGCCCGGTTATCGTACCGTGTGGCCGTGTGGCAATGGCGCGGTCGTGCGTGAGTGTTGCGAAGAAATTCTCGATCAAATGTCTGGCCTTCTACATGTCCTTCTCGTAGTCGCGCTGTTGCGTGCGATGTGATGTGGGTGGAATGACGGGTTTGACGCCGGCTTTTGCCAACAGGTCGAGGACACGCTCCTGCGCATCATACGCGTTATCCGCCAGAAACGCCTGAATGGTTTCAAGGAGATTGGGCAGCAGCCTATCAGCCCCTTCCAGATCGTGGGCTTGCCCCGGCGTCAGATGGAAGCCTGTGGGATTGCCCAGCGCATCGCACGACGCATGGTTTTTTGTCGTCAATCTGCCTTTTGAGCGCCCGATGCATTCCATTTCCCGGTCCTCCCTTTTGCGCCGGCTGAGTGCTGGTGGGCGCGGACGATGGCGGAATCGATCATCGCGTAGTCGTTGTCGGCGTCTTCGGCCAGATATGCAAACATCCTTTGCCAGACGCCGCGGTTGCTCCAGCGCGTGTGACGTGTGTGGACCACCCGGAAAGCCCCGAACCGCTCCGGCCGATCGCGCCAGGCGATCTCGGCGCGGCAACGATAGAGAACCGCGTCAACACACAGCCGGTTCTCCTTGGCCGTCCCTCCGACATGTCCCTCCCGGCCAGGGAGAGCATCCTTGATCCGTTCCCATTGCTCATCTCGCAACGCCTAGCGCCTTTGGGTCATTCATAAGCCTCTCCCCTGGCTCATGACTATTGAATCACACGCACATTCTCATGTGAATCCGGAACATGATGGCGCCGCTAACGGATGACACGCCCTAGGAGCCTGGCCGACATTGACCCCCCACTTGTGTGCAGCCGTGGATTCGGTCATCGACGGAGTGCCGAGTGAGGCGGCTACGTGATGACCACTCGAACCTTTCGCCCCTACGATCCTGATGACTTGTGACTGTTGCCGCCGTCACCGCGCGAGTGGTTGCCGGAGGACCACCTGGCGTACTTCGTGACGGATCTGGTGGAGGAACTGAATCTCACGCCCATCCTCGCCACCTATGGCGGCGTAACGCGTGGCACGGTGCCGTATCATCCCCAGCTGCTGGTCACGGTATTGCGGTATGCCTATGCCGTGGGGATTCCGGCCTCGCGGCAGATTGCGCGGGAACTGGAAGAGGATGTGGCGTTTCGGGTGCTGGCGGCCAATCAGCGGCCGGATTTCCGGACCCTCAGTGACGTTCGGAAGCCGCATCTGACAGCATTGGCTGATCGGTTTGTGCAGGTCCTGAAGCTCTGCCAACGGGCGGGCTTGGTGAAGCTGAGGCACATCGCGCTGGATGGGACGAAGGTCAAGGCCAATGCCTCGAACAAGGCCATGCGTTATGGTCGGATGGTGACGCAGGCGGAGATCGCCGATGCTCGGGACGATGCGGCGTATGGCCCCGACCGGCGGGGCGATGAACGGCCCGCCGAACTTGCGCGCCGCGAGCAGCGGCTCCAGACCATTCGGGCCGCCAAGGCCGTGCTGGAGCAGGTGCTGGTGAATACCGAGCAGGTCCCCCGGATCGTGACGATGGACGCGGGCTCTTGCAGCGAGGCGAACGTCATGGCCCTCACGGCGCTGGGCTGTACGCCGCTCATCCCGCCGGATCGCCAACTCCATAGCCCGGTGGTGCTGAGAGCTTCCCGTGGACGACCGCCCGCGGGCTTGTCGGTCGCCGATCGGATGCGCCGCACGCTCCGCACGACGCGCGGGCGACGATGCTATGCTCAGCGCAAAGCGATTGGCGAGCCGGTCTTCGGTCAGATCACGCAGGGCCGGGGCTATCGGCAGTTCTTGTTACGCGGGATGCGGCAGGTGCGTGGGGAATGGGCGCTGATCTGTCCGACCCCCAATGTGCGTAAGCTCTGGACCGCCCTCTGTCGGCAACGGCGACGCCCCGGCGAGGGGCTACGGGCAGTGGGCAGAAGCCGGAAGGCGGAGCGGAACGTCTACGGGTAGTCGAAGATCGTAGGCGCATCCGTCTGTGGGTCCGCGAATACGGGCTCACCTGGAACGATCAGCCGGCGCTCAGGTCAATGTCGGACAGGCTCCTAGTCGCAGTAAACGCAGGGGTGAGGGAGCCCGGCGACACGGCCAAGCTTTGCAAGTTGTTATTGCTGGCCTGTGCCGCTCGTTCAACGGTGATGGCGTACGTCTTAGAGCTTTGGTTTGGGGCAGTGACGGTGATCGACACGACTTTGCTTGTCCCTGGCCTACCGAGTGGAATGGTGGCTTGACCGGTGGCTTGCCCCACCCCGGGATCAGCGATCGAACCGGACAGGACAGCGTTCGAGTCGGACTTGGTGGCAGAGACCGTCACGCTGGGGACGTCGGTTGCAACATTCACCGTGTAGCTCAGTGTGCCGGCAGCGAATGCGGGGGCAAGGGAGCCTGGCTCCACCGTCAACGCAGACAGATTGTTGTCGCTCGATAAGAGTCTCGTGACGGTGACCGTATAGGTGCTTTCCTGGCCCGTCTGTGACGTTAAGACGATGGAGACGGTTGTGGTTGTTCCCGGTGCGCCTAACGGCACGGACCTCCCCTGCCCGACAGAGGTTGGGGTCCCATTGATTGTCATGGTTGTCGTGCTGTCCTTAGGGGCGGCTGTCACGGTGACGGCGGTCGCCGATGTCGGCGCATCGACCGTATAGTCGGTAGTATTGCTGGAAAACGCCGGCTGGAGGGCGCCGGGAGTGACAACCAAGCTGGAAAGCGGTACCTGAACTTCATCCGAGATCGATGCGGAGTCTTTGCAGCCATAGGCGCTCAAGCCGATTGCGGAGATAAGGACGGCGACGAACCGTTGTCCAGGGTAGATATGATTCCATCTCATGTAAAGCCGGTCGTGTTCATTCGATGTTGTGAGTGGGGAACTGTTCATCCTTTTGAACCGCACCCATGGATGCCGATATCACAGGAGGGTTCTCGGTCCGGTCTACCTCTACTAGTGCGAGGGCGACCAGATGCCGGATAGATGATCGCGCTCCGGGTGGTCAAGCCTCTGATCGACAATTGAACACCGGATTCTACAGAGCAGCAAAAACGTCGGTATTTCGGCGCCACGTATCTGGAGGCCCTAATGAGGCAGATGCTGATGACTCAGCGTCCTGCAGGGGGTTTTTCTTGTGACTTGGCCAGGAGATCGGCCTCGGGCGGAATCTGCGATAGGAGATCCGGGCGGACCAGATATACACCTTGCAGGCGTTGACCAGTGGCATAGCGGAGATTGCCTGTCTGGTTGCCGAGGGTCAGTTTCCCTGAGGTCTTGCCGTCCTTGCTGGTCGCGATAAATTCTGCAGCGGGAGACAGGAGCCCATAGGGGGCGAGTGGTGCGGATTGTTTCATGACGCGTTCTTCGGCCGGAAGATTCGCGACCCGGCTGACAAAGAGATCTGCCGCTTCTTGGCTGACTTTCTCGTCAGGCCGGCCTTCGAGGACCCATACGCCCGTCTGGTTGATCAAGACATACTGATGATCTCTCGTCTTCACCGACAACATGGCGATGTCGGTGTAGTCGAGGCCGAGCAGTCTCTTGTCCTGGAAATTGAAAAGTTCTTTCGTGAGGTCTTTGATCAGGGCGGGGTTGATACGATAGAGGGGGGCGTCGGCCGTCGTCTCCGCGATGGCCTCCCCGCTTTGCGGGTTCGGTTGATAGAGCCGAACTGATTGGTCACCGGTTGAGGTATGCAGCGTGATTTTTACTCTGGGGGCCGTCAGGGTCTTGGCAACGGCATCTCGTTCGGGACCGGGATCGATGATGCCGAGCGCCTTCAGATCTTCCAACCGAAACATCAACGAGCGAACTTCATTCTGGTCGGCTTCGGCTTCGATCGGATAGCGGATCTTCCATGAAGGCCTGGGCTTATCCTTCGTCATATTGTAGATCACGATTTCGGTCGTGGGATAAGTCAAGCGGACCCGTTCGACATCATTCTGCACGAACCGCAAGAGCTCCTTGCGGCGGAATGTCATCAACGACTTGTTGATGAAGTCTTTCGGTGCCAAATTCGTTAACAGCACATGCCGATCCGACCCGCGGAGCACATAGAGCGTATTGGAGAGAGGGCCGCTGTCGCCGATGGAAATCGTCTCTTGCTGCGTTCCCGAGGTGATCCTGAGGGTCGATACCGGTTGCTCGAGGCCAAATGGCGCCAGCGCGGTGGCCTTGTCCTCCACGGTTCGAGTGACTGTCCCCGTCACGAGGGCACGAATGAGGGACTGCACTTCACGGTTATCGGCGTCCGTTTGAAGTGGAGCCACGATAGACCATTTGCCCGGCTCCGTCAGCTTGAATTCGATGGGACCCTGAACGGTGGTGACCGAGAGGCCAGTGATCGCAGTTTCCGGGAAAGGCAGGATGTGCTTCTGTTCGCTTTCCTGTTTCTCTTCTCGCTCCTTCGCGGGAAATTCTACAAGGTAGAGATAGCTCCCCAAACCAGCCAGCACTATGAGCATGAGCAGAGTCGGCCAGTAGCGTGTCATGGGCTAGAGGCGGCGGCGTTTCCTCCACACGATGATGCCGGTGAGCAACGTCACGAGTGGAAGGAAAATTACTTGAACGTAAATCAGGGCCCGTTCCTGAGTGGGGTTGGGTGTGAACGGACGCAACGCCGGCTCTCTAGGCGCGATGGAAATCAAGTCCCGTTCCTCGGCCAGCCAACCGGTTGCATGGAGAAAGAAATCGCTGTTACCGGGGAAGTTGAAAAAGGCGTTGGACACGAAGGTCGAGTTACCGATCACCACGATGGTGGGTCGGGGTTTGCCCTCTTCTGGAACCTGCTTCGGCGCCAGGACGGCAGCCATGGGAAGCGGTCCTTTCACATCTTCCTTTTCGCTCAGGCTCACGACCCGACCTTGCATGTTCGTTTCAGCCCAGCTGTTCGGCGAGGTGCGAGCCAGCGGCACAAAGTCCCAATCTTTCCCGACTTGCTCATCGAACGTGACGTGTCGCGAAAGCGGCAAGAGCACGGCAGAGGTGAGATCCTGCGTGATCTCATGCTCGGTGAACGTCCGAACCAGCAACGCGGTGAGGTCTCCCTGCGCCAACCGATCCTGTAAATCGACCAACACGCCCGGACCTAGGCCGATCCCCCAATGGGCCAGCATCGGCTCCAGACCTGTCTGAGTGTCCGGGTCAGCCATGACCAAAAGATGACCGCCCTTTTCGACATAAGCCCTGATGCGTTCCTGTTCTTCCTTCGTCACGGGACGACGAGGACCGGCCAACACCAGCACCGACGTATTCTCCGGCACAGCCGACTCCTTGAGGAGCGAGACGGTACCGACGTCATAACCTTGCCGAGTCAGGGCTTCTTTGGCGATGGAGAGACCGTTGCGGTCTTTGTCTTCTACACTCAACTCGCTGTGGCCTTCGACGAAGACGATGCGCTTCTTGGCGTCCTTGGAAATGCGAATCAGGGCGCCGGTGAGCTCCACTTCCGACGGTGAGGTGACGCGGATCGTTTGGCCGTTGCTCTCGAAAATCGCGGTATCGGTTCGGAAGATCCCGTAGCTTTGGGCGATCTTCGGCTGTTTTTCCGGATCGATGAATTCTACGCTGAGCTTGGTGGAGGCTTGCCGATAACTTTCCAGTCGTTCCTTGTATGGTTGATAGCCGGGATCCTTTTCCCTCGTGAAGACCGTGATCTTGACGTCGTGCGGCAAGGTTCGGAGCACCCGATGGGTCTGCGGGGCGAGGGTGAAGTTCTGGTTTTCGGAAAAGTCCCAACGTATCGAGTGTCGTGAGGCCAAAAAGTTCACGATGACCAAAATGCTGGAAAAGAGGGCGATCATGAGAAAGCTGTTCAGCCCCATCCTGGTCGACCGTCGGCTTGAGAATGCCTTGACGGTCTCAAAATGCAGAACGAAGAACAGCACCAAACAGACCAGTGCCGCCCCCTCCGCGGCCGTGACGACCCACAGCCAATCAGGTCGAAGGCTATACGTGATCATGCCGCCGACGCCCAGGGCGATTCCGAGAATGCCGAGAGGAAAGGATTTCAGGCTCATTTCCAGCTGGTCGACTCCACGACGCGATACGTGAGGAACAGCATGAGCGCCAACCCGCTACCGAAGTAGATGAGGTCGCTCGTGTCGATCAGCCCCCGCACCAATCGTTCATAGTGTTCCATGTATGAAACATACGAGATAATGCGGCCTGCGGTACTATCTCCGAAAAGACTTCCCAATCCGGCGATCAGCCAGATGGTCAGAAGCATGCCGAAACTGACAAACGCGGCGACAATTTGATTCTCCGTCAACGCTGAGGCGAACAGGCCCACGGAAAGAAACAGGGCGCCCAGCAGCACCATTCCTAAATAGCCGGTCCAGATCGGATTCCAATCGAAGTCGCTGAAGAGCATCAGCACCGTCGGGACCAATATGGTGAGCCCTACGAGGCCGAGATAGATCAAGAACACGCTGACGAACTTGCCGACGACGATTTCATTGATCCTGATCGGTGAGGTCATCAGAAACTCGAAGGTGCGCAACTTGCGCTCTTCCGCGAACAACCGCATGGTCAGGATGGGCAGAATAATTACGAGGACGATCCGCATGCTCGCGAAGAGATTCCGAAACACCAAATCGTTCAAGTTGATCTGGGCCAATCCACCTTGCATCTGCATCATTTGGATGGCTTGTGCGCCGGCGAAACCGACGTAGAGGTAGGAGAGCAGTCCGAAGATCAACAGAAAGACCGCGCCGACCACGTAGACAATGGGCGACACGAAATACCCGCGCAGTTCCTTGGCGATGACGGCATGTACCGGGGTCATAGGCTCCTACGCGTCCGTCCTTTCGGCGGAAGCCATGCCCACCATGGTCTCAGCCGGCTCGGAGAGGTGGTCCTCGTGACGCGTGAGCTGGAGGAAGACGTCTTCCAAGGTCATCGACACAGTGCGGAGCTCGAGCAATCCCCACTGATTGAACACGGCTACACGCGCGATCTCGTCCCGTAGATCACGACCCAGCTCGCATTCGATCAGAAAGCTTCCTCCCGCTTGCCCAGGAAAAACATTGAGAACGCCGGGAATCGCACGAAGCTTCATCTCACAGTCCGCCGGGCATGTTTTGAGCGTAATCGAAACTTTCTCCGATTGACGCAATCGAGCCGACAACTGTGCAGGGGTATCTTCGGCGACGATGCGGCCTTTATTGATGATGACGACCCGTTGGCAGACGGCCGTGGCCTCCGGGAGAATATGCGTGCTGAGGATCACGGTATGCGAGCCGGCCAGGCTCTTGATGAGCTCTCGAATTTCAATGATCTGCTTGGGATCAAGGCCCACCGTCGGTTCATCGAGGATCAGCACCTGAGGATCGTGTAACAACGATTGCGCGAGCCCCACTCGCTGGCGATAGCCGCGAGACAGGTTGCCGATCAGTCGATGGCGGACTGAGCCCAGCTCAAGTCGTTCAATAGATTGGTCGATTGCCGACGAGAGCTTCTGTCCCGAGATCCCACGGAGTCGTCCGGCAAAGGTCAGATATTCCACCACCGTCAGTTCTTGGTAGACCGGCGGCGTTTCCGGCAAATAGCCGATCTGTCGTTTCACTTCCAATGGCTGATCGGTACAATCAAACCCCGCCACGCGCGCCGTGCCTTCTGTCGCCGGCATGAAGCAGGTCAAAATCCGCATGGTGGTTGTTTTGCCCGCACCGTTGGGGCCAAGGAATGCCAACACCTCTCCCTTGGCCACCGAGAAGGTGACGCGATCGATAGCCGTATGATGGCCATACCGCTTGGTAATGTTTTGGACGTCGATCACGAATGTGATATTGGTGCGAACATCTGCGGAGTAATGGAGCGGTAGCGCTCTAGAAACTCTACCCTGTTGTTTGACTCGGGATCTTACTCATTCCGTCCGAGGCAGTCAATATCTAGGGTGGGATATCAGGGTCATCTACACAATACCGGGGACGTGGCGGCTCGAAGACGACTCTTCGTCACTCAGATGGATATCAACAGCTCCGCGAGGAGGAGGGCTTCGAAGAGGTTCGACGCGTTGCTGCCGACTCCGTTTGATCGACAGATGTTGAATTAAAGTCCCGACTCATTTATATAGAGGTGGCGAGGAAGCCTAGCCTTTGCGTTTTCGGTGCGATCACCTCTCGATTGTGGAACGGAGGAATCCATACGGAGGTGGGGGAACCGGTACTCCAGTCGGTATTGTCGAAGTCCCAGGCCTTTCATACTCTGAATCGACCAGAGGTCTCATTGCTCACAACAGAGGGAGGCGCGATACCCGCATGTACACTGAGCTTCGCCATAGTGGGCGCTCGTCATCCACATCCTTCGCTATAATCCTGTGCCTTTCGTTAGGGGCTTGTTCTTGGGTTCCCAAGGGGGATACGCAGCTGGATGTAGGGATCAAAGATCGAGGAGTCGCTTCGTGGTACGGTGAACAGTTTCATGGCAGACAGGCGGCGAACGGCGAGCTGTTCGATATGGAGGCGTTGACAGCTGCTCATCGGACCATGCCGCTCGGGAGTGTGGTGCGTGTGGTTAATTTGACGAATGGTAAACATGTCTATGTGCGGATTACCGACCGGGGGCCTTACGAGAAGGGCCGCATTCTCGATCTTTCTCATGGTGCGGCCGTCCGGTTGGGTATGGCGCACGGAGGGTTGGCGTATGTGCAGGTGGAGATTGTCGGCGAACGCCGCCCGGAACTGATGGTGCTGTCGGAACAATACTCAGACCAAGCTGCTTCACTTCTTGCCGATACGGGGTCGCGGACCGATCGGACGTCATCCGGGATGGCCCCTCCGGCTCGACAATTTCCAGGCGACCTCTGGATTGCAAGGCGGAATCGCTGGGCCCTTGCCATGCTCGCGGTGGCTCATCACATCTCCACTCCGGTCGCATCGTTGATCCTCAGTTAATTCCATTTTGTTGATGACATCGAGCGGGCCTCTCGGCCCCCTTTTCCTGTCGACACGAGACCTCGCATTCGTATTTCATCGAGGGTGATGACCGTGCTGAGCCTATCCAAGTTGACAGGGTGCAAAGCTCTCCACTAGACTGCACCTCCCTCGTCAGCAGCCGAGAATACGTTCAGTATATTATATAAGGGGAGGCATGGATCGATGGCCAAGAAGCGGGCAGAGGAACCGGATGAAGTGAAGTTGAAGAAGAAGATCGCCGCAAAGCTGACCACCCACAGCAACCTGGAGGGGGATGCCGCAGTCCGGTCATTGAGAAAACGGTTGAAGAGAGAACAGCGTAAGCGGCGGGCCCTCGCGCAGCGGAAGAAACGAGCAGCTGGAAGTACAGGTGCGGCTGCAACCCCTGCATCGACATAGTCCTTCAGCTGTCACAGTCAAGACAGGTACAGATTCCATGGCACAAGAACCGGAACAGTCTCCCCAAAGCAGCAACCCTCTCAGCAGGCAACCCGGTGACGGGCCCGTCGCCGATGCTGTGGTCGATCAGATGCAAGCTGGTTCTCCTGCTGCCGATGCGTTAGTGATCGGCCAAGATACCATCGCGCTTGACGAAGAGCAGGTGAAGGATGAAATCGACATCCAGATCGATCTGCTGGGCGATCCCGACTGGGTGGTCCGTCGCGAAGCGGTCATTACGCTGGGCGAGATGGGGGATGAGCGGTGCATCAAACCACTGGCCCGCGCATTGCGCGATGGTGATTGGCAGGTCCGGGAAGTCGCGATCGAAGCGATGGGACAATTGGGCTCTCTCGCCGTTGAGACCCTCCTCAAACTGCTCCGTGATTGGGATGTTCGTAGATCCGCCATCGCGGCGCTCGGGAAGATCCGTGACGAACGGGTGCTGGATCCTCTGATGCTTCAGCTTCGGAACGACGAGTTCAAAGACGATGCCGTTGATGCGTTGGTCGCACTTGGTGAACCGTCCGTCGTAAGGCTGATCGGAACCCTTCGGGACAAAGATGAAAATGTCCGCAAGTGCGCCGTGCTGGCCTTGGGACGGATCAAAAGCAGCGAGGCCATTGATCCGCTCATTACAATGCTCGGTGATAAAGATTGGTTTACGCGCCTGACAGCCGCCGCAGCGTTGGAATCGATCGGTGACGAGCGGGGCCGCGAGGCGATCAAGCCGCTGCTCAAAGACCCCGATATGGTCGTGAAGATGCGGGTGGAGCGGATTCTGGCAAAGTGGAAGAATCAACCGATCTCTTTACCGGCCAACGCCTGAGTTATGTATTCAGCAGTTGATCCATTTTCTGCTGGAGTTCGTCCAGCTTCTTCAGCGACACCGGTTTCCCCGTCTCGATGTCCGACTTCACCTTCCGTAGCGATCCGGCCATATCCAGTAAATCTTTGGTCGACTGATCGGGCTTGACTCCTTTTGTGATGTTCTCCACGGCATTGACGGCCTCGGACAATTCTTTCGCTGCGTCGCCGAAATTGCGATCGGTGAGGTGTGCCTTCGCCTGGATCAACCGAGATTTGGCCTCCACGAGGCCCTGACGCCGACGGAGATCGCGCTCGATCCCGCGTGTCGTGTCCAACACGTCTCTGGACACATCCTTCAACGACTGTTGAAGTTCCGCGACCGTTCGCTGCAACGTTCCAACCGGCCGCTGTCCGAGATAGTAGCCTGCTCCGAATGCCCCGACAAGCAACGCCACGACAACGAGAAATTTAATCATAGTGGTCCTCGGTTAGGAGCGTCGTTTCGACGAACTCCCGCGGGCCAGTTGTTGGAACAGGCTGCCGGCTGTCGCGATACGCACGGCCTCATCCGAGTCATGCAAGGCTTCCACCAAGATAGGGATGGCACCGGCGCTGCTTTTCCGCAGTCCCTTGGCGGCCATCAGGCGAGGAAGCGGCTGCTGGTCATGCAAGAGAGTTTGGAGCACCGCCAGGGCCTCCTTGTCGGCAGAGGCACTCAAGGCCTGCGCCGCTGCGCCGCGAATGGACGGGTCGGAATGCCGAGTCAGCTCGGTTGCCAGCGTGAGGGCGGACGGATCGTCGAGGCGAATCAACCCTTCCGCGGCGCTGGCGCGGACATGCAGATTCGGATCTCTGGTGAGTGCCGACAATAAGGGCCGGTTTCCCTTGATGCCGAGCTTTCCAAGACTTGCCGCAGCAACGCCGCGAACCATCGCCATTTCGTCTCCAATGGCATGCGTCAGCGGAGCCACGCCGTCCGGGGAGCCGAATTCTCCCAGTGCTCCGGCAGCGAACGCGCGCACCGATGGATCAGGATCATACACAGCTTGGGCCAGGACTGCCAGACTTGCCGGACGTTTGAGGCGTCCCAATACCCCCAGCGCTGCCATCCTCGTCTCTGCGTCCGGCAAGGTGGCCGCGCTGGTGATGTCGTCCAGCTTCTCGGAATGACCCAGCTTAAACAAGGCTGCATACGCAAAAATCGCTTCGGGTCCGTCTTCTGCACGCGCGACGTCGAGCAATCGCTGTTGAACGTCGGTGGCGTTCGCCTCGCCGAGCGCGGTCATGGCGGCGATGCGCACGGTCGGCATCTCATCCCGCAATGCACGTCGCAAGGCGCCGGACTTTGCCGCCAGCCCTGCTTTTCCGATCGCTTCTGCGGCCCGCGCTCGTACGACGACGGAGGGATCGAGCAAACCATCTTCCAAAATCGCGACGGTTTCCGGTAGCCCTAATTCCGCGAGGGCCGAGTAGGCCGCGATGCGGACATGCTCTTTGCGATCACGAACATGGCTCGTGATGACTCCCAGTGCCACTAGACGAAGGAGCGACGCATCATGAGGCTGTCCAGGCTGGATCAATTTCCCATAGACCGTCAGGGCTTCGTCTGCTCGTCCCAAGCGTACATAACTCAGCACGGCGAGACGGAGGAATTCGTTCGAGGGTGTCGCGTCGGGCGGAAGACTTCGGTAGAGCGATGTCACTTCGGAGTAGTCACCGGCTTTGAAGAGGGATGCGGCTTTCGATTCGACCGTGGAAGAGGTTCCGACCGATGCAGCAAAGAGAGGCGCGGCGATGAGGAGCAGAATGAGGGCGCCGATGACGCGCGTCATTGTGATTGGATCGGAAGGCAGGTCGCGCAGCAGATGACGATCCGCTGCGCCGAACCGAGTTACCATGTCGTCGGTAGCCGCACAGTGGCGGCGCGGTACAGCAGACCAACATAGTCCTTCAACATGCGCGTGGTGCAGAACTGGGGCGCGATCGTACGGATACATTCTTTGACCATTTGGAGCCAACCCCGAGGGATTCCGTCGCGATCGCGCTGATAGAACAGCGGGACGGCTTCCTGTTCCAACACACGATAGACCTGCTCCACATCATGTTGGTCTTGCGCCTGCGCGTCGGCCGGCTCGGTCAAGGGTTGGATTCCCCACCCATTGGCCCCGTTATACCCTTCGACCCACCATCCATCGAGAACACTGAGGTTCAACACGCCGTTCAGGGCGGCTTTCATGCCGCTGGTGCCGCTGGCCTCCATCGGAAAGCGAGGGGTGTTCAACCAGATGTCGACGCCTTGGACGAGATACTTCGCCATGTGCATCTCGTAATCTTCCAGGAAGGCGAGGCGGCCTCCCAGCTTGTGGTCATGGCAGAAGGTCAGCACCTCGTGAATGAAGTATCGACCCAGCTCGTCGGCAGGATGGGCCTTGCCTGCAAAAATGAGTTGGACCGGCCTCCAGCGGTCTTGGAGGAGCGCCTTCAACCGTTCCAGTTCTTGGAAGAGCAACGTGGCCCGTTTGTACGTCGCGAACCGTCTGGCAAATCCAATGGTTAATGCTTCGGGGTCCAGGAGTGTGCCGCGCGTGAGGACTTGGGACGGCTGCAAATGGCCCTGCATCCAGCCGTCTCTGGCTCGTTCACGGATGAATCCCATCAGTTTCCGCTTCATCGTTTGCCGAACCGCCCACAGCTCATGGTCGGGAACATCCATCACCCGCTGCCACATGATGGGATCATCGCAGGTGTGGGTCCAGGTCGGGCTGAGCGACTTGCTGTACAGATGGTGCAGCTCCGCCGAGATCCAAGTCGGCGCATGAATGCCGTTCGTTACGCTGCGGATTGGGACCTGGTCGATCGGCAGCCCCGGCCAGAAATGCTGCCACATGTCGCGAGTCACGCGGCCATGTTCGCGGCTGACGCCGTTGACGTGGGCCGACAGGCGCATGACCAGCGCGGTCATGTTGAATCCGTGCCCGCTCGACTCGGGAGTTTCGCCCAGGTGGAGAAATTCGTCGCGCGAGAGGCCCAGCTGCTCCCAGTAGCCGGCAAAATATCGATCCATCAGATGGTGCGGGAAGACGTCATGCCCGGCCGGCACCGGTGTGTGCGTCGTGAAGACGGTGCTCTGACGGACCAGCTCGCTGGCTTCCGCATGGGTCGAACCCGTTTGAACAAACTCGCGGACCCGCTCCAAGGTGAGAAAGGCTGAGTGACCTTCGTTGGCATGCCACACTGATGGTGAGATGCCGAGCGAGCGCAACATGCGCACGCCGCCGATCCCCAGCAAAATTTCCTGACAGAGCCGCATTTCTTGATCCCCGCCGTAGAGACGGGCGGAGAGGGCGCGATCCTCCGGACTGTTCTCCGGCACATCCGTATCGATGAGAAAGAGCGGGATTCTTCCCACCAGCACTTTCCACACTGCTGCGGTCACGCGGCGACTGCCCATTTCAACGGCAAATCGGCATGACTCTCCAGACGGAGTCAGGGCCGGATGAACCGGAGATTCCTCGCGGTTGAAGGGGGAGTAGGCCGCCTCTTGCCAACCTTCCGGCGTGATCCGCTGGCGGAAATACCCTTGCGGGTACATGAATCCGATGCCGACGATCGGCAAGCCAAGATCGCTCGCCTCTTTACAATGGTCTCCGGCCAAGATCCCGAGACCGCCGCTATAAATAGGAACAGAGGCATGTAACCCAAACTCAGCGGAGAAATACGCAATGGTGGTCTTTGTCAAATCGGCATGGTTCGTTCCGGCCCAACTCTTCTTGTTGGCAAGATACTCGTCGAACAAGCGGAACACCGCCGAGTATTGCCGGAGAAACGACGGGTCTTCGGCCAATCGTGTCAACCGGTCGGGTTTGACATCGGACAAGAGTTTGACCGGGTTGTGGTTCGTGAGGAACCACAGGGTCGGATCGATTAGTTCGAACAGCTGGCGAGCTTCCAATGTCCAACTCCACCAGAGATTTTGCGCCAGTTCGGGCAGACGCTTGAGGCTCTGGGGAAGCGACCCGGAGGAACTCTTCACCGCATTACGTACATCCACAAACACTCCTTTGGTCAAGATCATGCATTCGGTATCGGCAACGGCGGGCGATCACCGGCTGGGTCAGGCGTGGCCTGCCTTATGCCACGAAGCCCAGTCTCTGGAGAATGCCACGGCGGCATACCGTTCGCCAACGATTTTTGCGACTCTGTTCAAGAGTTTGGTGAGTTGCTGGAGTTCGGAGGGGGTGAGGTCCTCACGGAACCGTGGGTGGAGTCCCCAACGCGTCTCGACTTCTTCACCTGTCACACTCGACATCACGCTGACGAGTTTGATCTCTTGGCCGGTCGATTTTTTCTGTTCAGTTAAGGTCTCAACGGGGAGAGGCGCGGTCTGTGATGCTTCCTGAGAGGGAGGAACCTGCCCTTGTAGTACCGCACTGAGGGCCGGCACGACGGCGCTGGCACAGAGCGTCGCCGCTGAGCTGAGTTGCGCATTGCCGGCTGCGCCGAGGGCGTCAGCCACTTTGTCGCCGAACTCGCGGAACATTTCGTTCTTGGTCTTGGAGTCTTCGGAGATCAAAAACTTATATCTCTCATAGGTCTGTCGACTTTCTGCGACGGTCGTGCCGATCGTCAGCACGATTTCCATCTGATCCGCGTTGTTCCCAAACGCCGGCTCCAGCACATGCTTCAACTGTTGCGTTACGGCGTCTTCCAACCCGTTCATGAATTCCATCTGGTCCTTCAGCGGGATATGCAGAGCCACCAGCCGGTCCGTGAGATTGAACATGACCTTGAGAAATTCCAGGTAGATGCCCCACTCATCCTGGCGCTTGAGCTTCAGTGCCTGGTCGGGGGCATTGCGCTTCATCATCGTGACCGATTCGCCCGACACAGCGAGCATCAGCTCGGCCAGCTGACGGAGGCGTTCCCTATATTCGGGTTTAGCAGTGGTCATAAGTGTTCCCATGAGCAACGCGGATTATAACGGAGACATGAGAGGGGAGAAAAGAGGTGGGCGGAAGAAGTTACTTCTTAAGCCGTCGGGAACCATCGATCGAAAATTAGGCGCCTCGTGTTCATGATTGAGAGGCATATTTACGGCCTTAGAAGTTAGAGGTGAACGATATACCGATGACGTTATTCGCCTCGTTTTCGGATCGAGCGGATGGCTTCAACTGAAGTCTGGCCGTAGTCCGGTGTTTCAGTCAATGTCTCCAACACTTTTATACTCGATAATGTACCAAGTTCACCGAGAAGTTCGATGAGGAACATAGTCCGTCTGTTTTTCTGAAATGAAGCCGAACGCTCAAAGATGGTGATGAGCCTTTCTCGGTTGACCAAACCAAATTCCAGCAATGATTGCACTATGTCCTGAAAGTCGGCGGCTAATTCTCGAAGGCCCTTTATGGGAAGCTTCATATCTAGTGACGGACCAGCATTCCACAGATGCATCAACGGGTCGATGGCTTCGAAAGGAATCTCTTTCCTCAACTTCTCCCAAAGGGGCGTACACTTCGCCAGGATGTCCTCATGAGATAGTGTCGATTTATTTCCCCAGAACAAGATCTCCCCATAGAGCTGCCAAGCACGTTTCGCGTCTGAGTCTAGGTTGGCCAGTTGTGCCGGGAAGGGTCGAAAAATGGCACATCCACATTGTGCGAGTGCAAATACGCGAGCAGTTTCCTGTATGTTCATGGATTCCACGTCTATTTCTGTCGCCCATCTCTCAAATGCAGGCGATGCCCTTGCATCGCGCAATGTGATCAGCTCTTCAAGGATGTAATCACAGGCAAATCCATAGCTGGGAGCTCCAAGCGAACCTCGTGTATAGAGGGTAACGAGGTCATCTTTGGACAGCTCACGGATTGCAGTGTAATAAGCGCCCTGAAATACATCCTCGAATTGCTTGCTTATTGCCGAATACGCCCATTCTCGGGCTTGCTGGGTATCGACTGCCGTAATAATCTCGTCAATCTCCTTGGCTGCGCTTTCAGCATCGACCGTCGGCTCGATCAAGTCGTAAGCCATACTTGTTTCCACCAATTGTGTATTGAGGAAAAGGTTGTTCGTTTCAAACCCAGAAAGTACTTCAACAATCTCATCTCGCAAAGGTCCGATTGTTTCATGTGCGCACCCCTGAACGAATTGAAGCGCTTGCAGTTGGAGATGATAGAGCTCAGTGCACCAGGATAGTCGTAAGAGTTTCGGGAGATAACTTGGAGGTTCGCCCTTCCAGTGCCACCGTCTAAGCAAGAGGCAACACACATACAATTCACCAGGCGTAGGACGCTCCGAGCCTTCAAGTATCCTTGAGATTTTTGGAAGTACCGGCAGAACCAGTTGGGAATTCCATGAGTTATGGCATGACGTAGCAATTAACGAAGTAGGCCATGCTGCCGTGCTACCGGGATGTTGGACAACATACATCTCTGCAAACCATTGCTCTCTGTGCTTTCTGTTTTCAGGAGGCCATCTCTTTACTATTTGGTCTACATTCGTGTCAGTCCGTCGGATCAATGATAAAGTTTCATCCAACAAGATGTCTTCGTACAAGGCCTGTCCTACTGCGCTCAAAAGAACCATGTCATAGCTCGATAAGGTTCGACGACCCGATACAAGCAACAGAGTCTTGTCATCTTGATCCTCAATGCGGGCTCTGAACTCCATTGCATTGATAAAACATGCATGTAGGACCTGTTCTGCGTCCTTCAGCGCTAAGCTCCTTGCGAGCGGCCCCCAAATACCACGTAAGCAGGCCAAGACTGTCTCAACATCTTCCAAGGCAACCAGCGTATTTCGTAACACCGTGTCATCACTGATCATCGGGATTACTAGGTCAGATAAATGTCGATGGCGCGGGCGAGCGAGATTTGAGGGCAGGAGCTGCCTCTCCGGATTGTGTCGCAGAAACGCTTCGGCTTCAAAATACAACTGGAATTGTTCGTGGCGAAAAGAGCCGCGGTTGTAGCGAACCTCTACGAGATTGGACTGTAAGGCACTAGTGAGCAGATCGATAGAGGAAGACGGATGGTCAGAAATAGTTGATGCAATCTGTTCTATCTCCCGAAGCGGAAGACTATAGGTAAACTGATCCGCCATTGCCTCCGCCATCCTCATGAAGAGCTCACGGACCCTTAGCGGCTCGCCAGTCCTCTCCGTAAGGCGACGCGTATAGGTTTCCAGCAAATCAGCCTTTGTCATGTGGGGCACACTTGCCATAGAATCTGAAAGACATTGCCCCGCCAGGCTCAATTCAAGAGGAGTCTTAAACGGCTGTAGCAAGCTCGCCACGTCTCCATGGAAGTCACCCGAGTGCGCCTCAAAGACGGCCTTTCTCTCCTCCAAAGAGAGGTCAGCAAAAGTCAGTGTTTCACCCCTGAGATGCTGCGGTAGCTGTAGCTGACTCTGAGCGGTGATAATGACGGGAAGCGGTTCTTTGAGAACCAAAGATTGGAGTTCCTGCAAGAATCTGTCTTTCTTATCATGAGGACATTCGTTGAACGCATCCACAAGCAGGGCTGTCCGTTTATTGAGAGTCTTGCATCGATGCATTAAGTCCGCAAAGTTACCCGGATGAAGGTAGGACACGCTCACATCGAGAAGATGTGACAGGTCGCCGTCATAGTTTTTCACCTGCACAAAGATGATGACGATGCCGTTCGCTAGAGACTGCAAGGCGATGTGAAGAAGTAGTTCTGTTTTCCCGCTTCCAGAAGGTCCGATGATTTGGTAGTGCTTGCCCTCCGAAATGATCCCGATCACCTCTGTAGTTTTACATGTGCGGTCTGTCCCTCGAAGCGTAAGAGGAACAAGCTTTCCAATCCGCGGCCTCCAAAAATCATAAAAACGTTCGACATAGCTTGAGACCGACGAGAGAGCCTCATCAGCTGTAGTGTCTCGGAGCTGGCTATCTTTCTCCCATTTCGTCAACGCGAGATACATGACAAGGGCTTGCCATTGCTTCTTGTTCCAGTTTGGTGATCGTGAGCCTGTGAGAGTTAGAGTTTTCAGACACTCCCGGTAGCCGACTACCTTGGCTTTAAAGTTTCCTTCTGTCACAGTCGAGCCCATTGGGATTTCAGGATAAATGCAAACAATTCCTTCTACAGATTGGTAAAAGTAGTCATTGCCAGGGATGAGCCACTGGTCTGGGTGTTTTGCAGAAAGCTTGCGGACTTCATCACTAAGCGCATACTTGCATTGGACAGCTTGCGTATGAGGATTGGGTAAGAGGAGCTTCTTTCTCGACCCGTCTGGCAGAACCAAAGCCCACTCACCGTTAATTTCGCCCTCCACTGGCTGGTTAAATGCCTTCAGTTCGATGAGTGCCGCACAGCGCTCCGTCACAACAAAAAAGTCGATCTGGCGAGGACGAGTCGGCGGGGTGAAGTTTGCTAGGATGATGGCCGCACAATTGGCTTGACGAAGATCATCACAGATGTGATTGAGGAAGGATCTTTCGGATTGCTGTTCTAGCGGAGAGCCGATGTAAACGTCGATGGAAGTTGTCACGCGGTTGTCTACCATTAGTGCCAGTAACTATGAAAGAAAGATAACGCGAGGTGTGAGAAAGGTGTCAAGCGGAAATCGAGGTAGGTTTGTGATCATGAGCATCGAACGAGTTTATGAGCGGTGCAGCTTGAGCGCTGCGGCGACGATCGGTTTGGCCCAGTTCGGCGTGGATGCCAGGTCCGGCGGACCGAGAATTCTGCCATGTTCCATATGCAGCACCGGTTTCAGCTGCGGTGTTCGGCCTGCTGAAGGGTTTGCGTCCGCGCTGTTGTCGTACATGTGGAGGGTGGTGAAGAGCGGAAGCAGGGCGATGAGGTTGAGACGGCTATGTTCGTAGCGGCGATGGATGTCGTGCGGGGGAATGTCGTGCCCGCCTCGGCTGACTCGGGCCTGCACGCGTACGATGTGTAATTCCGGGCTGGACAGTCCCACGTACCAGACATGCACCTCGATGCCCTGTTCGGCTGCTTGTGCAAGGAGGCTTGTGATGGTTTTCCCGCCGAGGGTGGTCTCAAAGGTAAAGTCTAGGCGCTTTTCGATCGCCCACTTCAGCAGCCTCACGCCCTGATGCCAAGCTGCGCCGTTGGCGTCTGCCTGTGTTAGCGTAGGATCTTTCTCCCTGAGGGCGCGGGCCGCTTCGTCCGGATTGAAATATTCGCCTCCGTGTTGACGGACAGCCGCGCCGCCGATGCTGCTCTTCCCCGCCCCATTGACGCCGGCCAGCACATGAATACGTGGCCGACGGGAAGTGCTCATGCCCGCATGGCAGACGCACGCCGCGCACGCTTGCGCGCCGGTGCGCGATGCTTTTTGGCAGCCGTGGCTGCGGCGCGCCCAAGTTCCTCTGGAGAGGCGTTGAAGGCGGCCTCTACACCCTTCCGCGCTTGCCTCGTCTGCATGCGGGCCAGCGATTCGTCGAACTCCTCGTTCAGATCGTCCAGCGAACGGCTGCGTTCTTTCACCAGCGATTCGAACTCGGCGAACGAGAGGAGCACGGCCTTGGGCCTATCGTGACGAGTAATGACGACCGCGCCGCTCTGCAGCGTTTTCTCTAGGATCGCGCCGAACTCGTTCTTGACTTTCGTGGCTGCGACGGTGGAGATGTCCATAAGCTCTCCACGGCTGTTTCTGAATGTGAGCTTCGGCATGATGTCTCGAAAGGAATTAATAATTAATACAGCTAAATTGTACATATTAGCTATTTATCGGTCAAGTGTGTGCAAACCGTGAAAGTGTGGACCGTTACCAACCACTGTCGGGCGGCCCTCACAAGGTTATGGCTTCTTAATCGAGAACGAAACGCACGAGAGAAGCATGGGATCGGATCTTGAATCGTGCAGCCGCCTTCTCTGACCGCCGGACAGGTGCTCGGCTCTGCTACTGGACAGCCGGCAACGATAAGCGCTAGGCTGAACCTGAACCTTAACCTAAACGAGTAGGTAGCCCATGCCTGGAATGTTTGGTGCCCATCCTCCGCTCATGTTGATCGCTATCGCGATTGTCGTGATAGCGGCTGTGGTGTTCGCCTTGATGACGGCAGGTTATTGAGGAATGAGTGATCGGACAGAAGTGCGGGGCGTATCGATCGCTCCACGGTCATAGTAGCCTATCCCCAATTATCCAACAGTTGACTTGATGCCAACTTCTAACCGGCGGACCATTTCGCAGTAGAAGGTATCGGCCAGCCGCTCCAGATTCACGCAATCCGCTTCGTTGTAGCCGAGTAGCCGTTCTCTGGCGTTCCCATCATGACTGTGTCGCCATCGATTCCAGAGCAACACCGCATCATGGCCGTTCAAGCCCTGCAGATCAGAGGCGCGAGTAATCTCCAATTGCGCTTCAATAGCCTTGAGTCCGCCTCGATACCCGAGCTGCCGACCCATAAAACAGAGGTCGATGTGGGGTTGGTCTAGGGGAAGGTCCGGATACTGCGCGAGCAACATCGGCACATCGAACGTCGTCCCGCAAAACGTCACCAGTAGATCGTACTGCGACAATTCATCCGCAAGCTGCCGGACATTCAGCGACTCACCGCGGACGAACGAGGTAAACCGGCCGCGACCGTAGCACCCTACGACCGTGATCTGTCCGCACGAATCGGTTTCGATGTCCAGATACACCGCCCGCTCACGAAGCCATTCGTAGAGCCGCCACTGCTCTCGCTGAGGCAGGACTGCGCCGAAGTAGCGTGCATCGTCTCGCGTATAATGTGCTTGAGCTTCCGAGATGCCCTCGTCATACAGCGCCTTCCGGCCTGCGCTGATACCCCGAATGGAAGGAGCAACGAGGAAATCCGACCAGGTGGTCATCCCTTCCCGCCACAGTCGGCGTTCCGTGATGCGTCCTACCCCTGGAAGCAAGCAGAAGGTGGAGGTGATCATGTTTGATCTATCACAAATACATGAGACGATTTCAACGTCTATAAGTCAAAATTGAAGAACGGGCCACCGCGTTCGCTTGAGACCTGTCTGGCATGTGCAGGTGCTTGTACAACCCCGGCGACAGCAGTACAACGAGAAACCGCCACATCGCTCGCTCAGCTTGTGGCCCACCTGCACAGGATATCCTCCCGCTATCATGTACATAAGTGACGGACATCCTGGTACACTGATCGGAGACGGCACCGAGTAGATCTCGCACACACTCATGCTGCTCATATGCGAACCGTCCCTCATGAAGAAAGGAAAGATGGCCATGGACCGGCTTGTGTTGGGAGTACTGGGCGGTCTTATTTTTCTGGTCATGAGCATAGTCAGCCTGCCCAATTCCGTTCTTGCTCTTCCTCCCGTTCAGGGAGAAATTGTCTCCATGACGGTCGGTGTTCCGGGAACGATGGTCATTCGAGACGACAAAGGGCAGCTCCATATTCTGAACCTCACGCAACAAACTCAGCTCGGTGGTCAGTTTAAGGTCGGTGACAAGGTGCTGGCCTTCTTCAGCCCCTATGGCGTGAGCGCTGTTCAGCTCCAGAGTGGAAATCGTTAGCCCGGCTCGCTGTAAAGATCGCGACTACATCCAACCCGTCAAGAGCTTTTGTAAGCCCAGTTCGTCTGGCGCTCGATATATGGATAGTCCCCTACGGATGTGCGATCACAACGAGGGTAGATGCCCGCGACAGGGCGCATCGGAGGCATTGGGTAAGCGTTTCCGGATCCAGTGCCGCAAAACTTTCGTCGAGAACCACCAGCTCGGCCTTTTGGAGCAAGGCGCGTGCAAGGTACAGGCGGCTCCGCTCACCGTGAGACAATTGCCATCCCGTCTCGCCGACTATCTGCATCAACCCTGACGGCATACGACTCAGGAGATCACCAAGACCAAGCTCGTCGCAAAGTTGCTTGGCTTCTGCCATATCCTCGACGGTCGGTGGCCAGCGACGGCCCATCAACAGGTTAAAGGCGAAGGGTCCTGTCATGACATGGTTTTCATGAAATTGCGATGCGACAGTGGTCAGCCGCTGCCAGGTCTGCCCAAGCGTCGACCGATCCAAGCCATTGAGCATCAACAATCCGGAGTCAGGATGCCGCAATCCTGCAAGTACGGCGCCCAACGTCGATTTCCCACCTCCGGAAGATCCTTCAATTAAGAGCCGATCGCCACGGTAAATCGTCAAATTACAGCCTTTCAATACTTGTTCACCTTGTCGCACGTAGCGGTAAGAGAGATCGCGGGCATGGACCAAGACGTCCCTTGCCACATCTTCACCATGGCTGAACGTGGCATGTGGCATCACTGATACGGCTGTGCTGCCTTCTTCGATGTGTTGGGTGGCCTTGAATAGTGGTGCGACGGTTTCCCAGGCGACTGCCGCCCGTGCCAACGCTGCGAGGCCGGATCCAATTTCGCCGAATGCGCGGTACGCCAGCAACACCCCGCCTAGTCCGATGGCAAGCCCCATCCCTTCAGCACTGCTCCAGATGAATGCCGGGAGAAGCGCTAACATGCCCACAATCAACCAACCTCTTGGCGCTCCCCAGGCCAGCGGAAGAAAGGCCTTATCAAACTCACGCGAAAGGTGAAGAAATCGTTCCAGAGAATGATCTTCACTGACATGCCGCTGTTCGGGTGCTTCCTGCGCGATTCGAGTGCGATGGCCCACCATCTGTTCCACCAGCTCATGAGTGAGTCCGATTCGTGCGCGGGTCCAGCGGCGAAGTCGTTGGTAATAGAACCAACTGACTGAGAATGTCCCGGCCACCCATAGCAGAAGTGCGAACACATGCCAAAGACCGCCAGTGCCCCACGCCAGCACCCAGGCGGCCAAACTCAACTCAACCGCTGCAACAAGGACCGCAAATCCGCCGTTCAAGGCGAGGGACTCTAGGGCTTGAGACTCGATCACGTGCCCGAGTAACTGTCCGAATCCTTTCTGACGAATCTCATCCATGTTCATGGACAATGCACCGGATAACAACCGCTGTTTCAATAACGTCCCAAAATCAATGGCAAAGGTCCCTTGCAGCCACGTACCCACAAGCTGGATGGGAACCATACCCAGCAGCAGTAGAGCCCATGCCATGAGCCAGCCGACATCGAGCCGTCCCTCTAATGCACCCTGGCCGATGATGGCCCACCCGATGATTTCGAGGAGATACAGCGTCACAAAGATCGCAACCATTGCCAGTGCACGATGAGGCAGTTTCATAGACGTGATCTGCAGCCAAAATGGTCTGTTGGGAGGCATTCGTATCATCCAACAGCCTTCGATGGTCTGGCTCATCATCCGTTCCTGTACAAGGAGACGAGCAATGTGGGCCTGAGTATCGGCGGGAAGATTCGCGTGCTGGAGCAGGGCGTCGACCTCGGCGGTCACTGGTCTCTCCAATTCCACGCACAACGCTGCCTGTAGAAGACATGCTGGATATCGCCTCATCTCCTGATCGGGTCCGATAAGGTACACGTGACGGGCAGTGGCCTTGAGCAGCAGTAAGATGGTCGGCTCGCCTGCCAGTCGATATCGTAACAGCACCGGCCCTGCGCCATGGATCAGCTTCATCAGGTCCGCTCCGGTGGCGATCACAGATTCCATTTCTATTCCGCGTTGTGCACAGATCCAATCGAGCCACTGTTCAAAATCCTCGTGGCTCAAAGTTTCACGACATGAGGGGTGCCTACCGAGATTGACTGAAGTCGGTTTGAGCCCCGCTCGACGAGCCAGCACCTCGATCGCTTCGGGTAGTCGAACCATGGGCCATGCGATAGATGCGATATTATCCATGGTTTGCCTTTCCGTTTCCGACCACCACCGCTCTCCTCGATGACAACGGCATCTTGAGGCTAGAGGTTTCATTCTCCTGGACCTGTCCCTGATCCAGCCGCAAACGACGCCAGATTGCTCCTGCCCATAACTCCTGACGGACCGACTCCTCAGATTCTAGGAGTGCCCGATATCGTGAAGTCGGATCCGCTACCAGCTGGTCAGGCGATCCATCCTCTACAAGACAGCCGTTCTCGACCACGAGCACTCGATCAAATAAGCGTGTCTCTGCCACGTCATGGGTGACACACACGAGGGTCGCCGCATTCCAAAACTGTCGCGCCTCAGCTAATAGGTGGTGCCGCAGTTCTCGTTCCAATCCTCGAAAAGGCTCGTCTAACAACACCAGACGAGCCGCTGGTTGCCACATCGCTCGTGCAAGTCGGAGACGCTGACCTTCACCGCCGGAGAGGCGCGATCCACCCTCGCCTAATGAGGTTTGCAGGCCGTCGCCCAGGCGAGCCGTCACGTTCGTAAGCTCCGTTCGTTCGAGAATGGGGCCCAAAGCTGGGTAGGATTCGACTTTGCCGCCGTAGCAGACATTCTCCAACAGTGACCGATTCCAGATCTGAATCGCCGGATCCACCCAGGCCGTGGCACGGCGGAGTTGCCGCAGTTGCGCCGCTGACAGCGGTTGTCGATCGACGAAGATCCCTCCTTTGTCGGCGCGATACCAGCCTAGGAGCAAACCGATCAAACTCGACTTGCCCGCGCCGGATGGCCCGACAATAGCCACATGTTCGCCGGATTGAACATGCAGACGAATGTCTTGCAAGATGGTTTGCCCAGCAGCGATGACCGTGACTCGTTGAAACTCGATTTCTACACCGGACATCTTCGGTGAGACGGGAGAGACCCGGGTGTGCTCCACTGATTCTTCCGGTGAAGACACGAGATTGGTTTCAGCATCCGTCATGGTCTCTTCCGGTGCATTAAGCGGTTCGAGCAAGCGCAAGACGATGTTGCGTTGCGCGGGGTACTGCAACGCCAGCGTCGCGAGGCTTCTGCCTAACGCCGGCAACTTGAGAGTCCAATAAACCAATAAGAGTAGACTTCCCGTGACTCCGACAGTGTCAAGATGTTGCATCAAGAGCACACCGACTAACCCAAACGCGACAAACGACTGAATGCCGTGTACGATCAGTGAGAAGCTCAAGAGTCGCTTGGCCGACCGTGCCCACTCGGTCAGCAGGCTTTCATGTTCCCGGCGAACAGCCCGCTCTGCGGAATGTGTCCGAATCGGGACGCTGCCCCGTAAGGCATCCAGGTAGAATCCATGCAAAGCCCCAGCGTGACCGCGAACCCGTAAATCTCGTTCGCGCATAGGATGTTGCGCAAAAACCGTCAGGCTAAGCGATGTGCCGGCGAGCGTCAGCGCGAGCATGAGACTGTGAGGTGCAATATAACCAATGCCCACCAGGGTAAAGATGACTTCCCACCAAGCTTGGATGAAGCGCACCGCTAAATCAGGCAAAGTGCGAAGCAGCGACAGACTATGACTCCGTTCCGCCATATCGGGGATCGGACGGCTCTGCAAATATCGATCATGTAATGTCGGAAGTTTCTGGAGGAGAGCCGATCGTAAACGAATCTCGAGGTGCCGCCCTAATCGTAACGACTCGCTGATAATGGGAAGCTCACACCCCCAGAGCAGCACGATGAACGACAGCAACGCTCCAAGCGCGACGATACGTTGGCTGGCGACGGTGAGCAGGTTGGCGAGTTCGAAGACGCCGCGGAACAGCAGTGATTCGATCAGCACGGCACCGACCGCCAGACCGATGGCGCCTATTAATGCAAGGGGAGTTAAAATACCCTCTCCTCGCATTAAGTCCCACAACTCTCGCATCGGACGCACAGGGCGTTCTCGCAAGGCGGCCGAGAGCTCAGGCGTCAAGGAGTTCTTGATCGCCGATTCGCTCGCCTGACGCAGGCGACCACGAATCCGAAGAAGCACTGCGCCCTGGAAGACCAATTGATCCTCCATGCGCGGATGGTCTATCGGAGCTACAGACCAATAGGTGGCGGGAACGGCAGTACGGGCTCCTGGCGGTTCTTCTAGAACCCGAGTGAAGAGGCTCTCAAGTAAGCGGACTGTCTGTGTCCCACGACGGAGTCCACCGGAGGTCATAAGACGCGCGGTCATTCGCAATGCCGCATCAAGTCCAGCCACGGCATGCCAAGTTTTGTGATCCTTCGCACGTTGAAGAAGGTCATTCGTCTCAGCAGGAGAAGCCCCGACCGCCTGTAACCGGCTTGCAAAGATTTCAAGCGTGTCGTCGGATATGGCCCATTCGTGCCAGTCGGAAGTCGCAATGGGCAAACGATGAAGATGGATCTCCCTAGCAAAATCCGCACAGGTCGCCCACCGACGCCCCACCCCCGGATCCATGATTTGCAACCAACGGCCATGGCGTCGCCACACGATGACAAAATGCAAAAGGCCATTAGGTTGCTTGGCAACAACTAAGGCCGGCAGCGCCTTGGCGGCAGGAATCCACAGGTAATCCGGCGGCAACATCACCTGTTCAGCATCCAACCCAAGCTGACGAGCGACAACCTCGATGACATCGATGGATGTCCCATCGACGGATGTCTGACAGGCCTCACGAAGCCGTCCATAACTGGCGGAAATATTGAAGCCCTCCAACAAACAAGTCAGCGCCGCAGGGCCGCAATCCATCACCGAGGTCTGCACGACCTCAGGCACGAACCAGCAACGTCGCGTTGTATCCCGTGTGGATTCCATCATGAGCCGGCGACGGTGAGCGATCCGCCTTGTTGTGCTGGTCGGGTCAACATCTGTCCCACGGCACGCAGGGCTAAGGTCACTGGTGTCGTATGTTCAATCTCAACTTCAACCGTGCCCGGCAAGCCATGCTGGAGTAACAGAGGGAAGCCGGATTGCGAGTCCGGTATCAGTTCGACCCGGACACGACCGGCTCGAATCTCGCTTGCCACGCGAGCGACCTTGGCGACGATGCTTCCATATTGCGCCCAGGGATAGCCGTCGAGGCGTACGCGTGCTGGTTGGCCAGGATGCATACGCCCTAGGACTCTGGCCGGCGAAAACTCTGCAACAATTTTCAGATCCCCCAACGGGACCACGCTGCCGACCACGGCACCGGTCTCGACGAACGCACCAACGTTTAGAGGAGCGACTTCCCCAAGCACCCCAGGCACGGGAGCACGAATGACGTGTTTCTCGATGTCTTGTTTAAGGCGTGCGACCGTGGCGGTTGAGAGGTCACGTTGGCCTTCAAGCGACGCGACTTCGCGCTTCAGAGCTTCCACGACAGCATGTTTTTCATGTGCTTTGCTCGATGCATCAGATGTCAAACGGTGGATCTCGTGCAACAAGGCATCGGCCACCGCTTGCGCTTTCTCTGCTTCGGTCTTGGTCCGTAAAAAATCGACTTCCGAGATGATGCTGCCACTCAGAAGTTGTGCCATGCGTCGGGCCTGATCTTTGGCAAACGACGCGGTGGAGAGGGCTTCGCGATAGCGCGCTTGGGCTTGCTCAAGACCACTGGCCGACGCTCCTCGACTCTGTACAGCAGCTCGTTCTTCATCAGCAATTTGTCGTGTGAGCGCTGCGAGTTGAGGGGGGATCGCCGTGATCCTGGCTTCTTCTTCTTCCAGTCGTAACCGCTCGGTATGGGCATCGAGTTCAATGAGTTTCTCACCTGCTTCGACCTGCTTCCCAAGACGCATCGACGTGGAGAGAATCGTGCCCGCGATTCGAACAGCGACCGGATGTGCCGCCTGTTCGACTTCCACACGAGCGGTCTGGGACACTTCATAAAGTGTCACCTTCACAAGCGTGAACCACGATAGCCACGCCCCGAGCAGGACTGCGAACAATCCCCACGCAAACAGCGCAAACCGTGACGTGTCATGTGTCAATGAGCGAGTCGTTCGCGAAAAAGGAATGGGCATGGCGACAGGTGAATCCCCATGGAAATGTGTGTGAAATGCAGCTCGACGATGTAGATTGCCGGTCGACTTCGCCCCCTCTTGCAGTTCTTGAGGGACGAGGTAGGGAGCGTCATCGCTCCCTACTTCGTAGACTGCTGCCAGTCTTCAGAATCCAAAGGATTCTGAATCCGTGTAGCCCCTAGAAGGCATAGACGGGACCACCACCGGGAAGCTTCGGCAACCCGATGGGGCTGCAGTAATTCGGACGCCCGGCCCGAACCTTGGATTTCACCTTCATGGCGTTCTCCTTTGGTCGCGAAGTTCCGTGCCCATCGCACGTAGATCTGCCGGCCTTCTGCCGGCCACAGATACGCCACCCCACATCAGCAACTCGTGGCGGAGTTGCTAACCGGTCATAATATCTGTGATCTCAATAGTGTCGTGCGTAATGTTGATCTGCACTCCCGTCCCTTCCTTCAGCACAGCAAGGAGATAGGGTGGTCTACGGCTCAACTCCTGCAATTCGTAATACATATAAAGGTCCCATCCCGTGAGCGGCTGTCCGGGTGAGGGGCGACCGAGGAGCTGATTGATGCGCTGTTGAATCTCCCGGACCGCCCGTACCACTGCCCGTTCTTGTCGTAGGTAATCCATGACGCAACCAGCGAGACTCTTACCGGCTGAATTCTCCGGAGCTGTACCCAGACAGAGGCGGTGTTGCAACAAGGAACACAGTTGTTCCAGCACTTCCCCATCGTGGGCTTCCCAAACAGGGGTCAGAGATTCTGACAGGACAGTAGGTGAAGAGCTGAAGCCGAGCCCGCTCGCGGATTTCGCATACATGTCTGCGAATACTTGATCGCGTCTCATGCGTGACTCTTCGGTTCCAATGTAGGAATGAGTGCGCATAAAAGTGACCGCGTCGTAAAGCCGATGGCGAAACTTCACGAACAGCTCAGACTTTTCGGTAGGCCAGGATTCGACAATGGCACAAAGTTGCTCATAGGTTCGCGTGATCATATTCCAAAGTACAAACACGATCGCGTGCAATTGAAGGCCATAGAGCGCATAGTCGAATGCCGGTTCTATTTCGGCCAGTGCCGATTCGAGGGGATCGTCGAGCACGACGGACTCCGTTCCGTCGACGGATTCACCGTCTACAAGGATGCGGAGAAACTCTTCGATCATCACTCTCGGTCCCGCGCACACACCATGATCCGACAGGAACACCGCATTTCGCTCTGCATACGAAAAAATCTCCTGGCTCGTCATCGGTGCGTCAGGCGGCCTGGTTGGCTCATTGACATCGATGAACAGCATGTAGTGCATGACCATCCGTACGCCGTCGGTCACTCGGAACATGGAGGAGAGCACGGGGTGGAGCTGGCCGTTCTCAACGCGGTTCTCGGCACGCATCAGCAGAAAAGCCGGCAAGGTCAACACCACCGCAGATAATCGCTCCAGATCGCCTACCGTCCATCCCGCTCGAACCTTCGGAAAACGGCGCAGGTACGCTTCTCGGATTCGTTGCACCGCCACCATTGTTGGCTTCCAGTGCTCCTTCATGCTCTTGAGCGCCGTGACGTTAATCGGATGATGGTCTTGGAACCGGCTACCCTTGTACATACAGGTGCGCCACTCAGTCGGAATATCCAATCGTAATTGTGCTGGAAAGACGTTTGCCTCACCCACCTGCCGCCCTTCGGTATCTAACGCAATGTGCGCCACTCGATAGATGGGAATAACCGACTCCAAATAGCCCACTTCCAAAGAGCGGCCGGTTAACTCGCTCATGATCGTCTCACAATCAACCCAGGTACGAGGCACTGAGGTTTGCGCAGGTGGAAGTGGGGATTGGCGAACCTTCTCTTGCATGGAAAAAGGTTCAGATCTGTCAGAAGCATTCGCGGTGCTCCGTTCAAGAATCCCTTCATTGAGGAGCTGGCTCAGCAGCTCACGTACTCGCGACCAATCGTATCCAGCACCCCAGTTTGTGGCATCACGCGCCACGAACCGCTCATGCGCGGCCAGACTTTCGCCAAACTGAAACAACTCTGGTTCATCGAATGTGATGTCCTTTTCGCCGTAATAGATGTGCAACTCTTGGCCACCTGAGTCCGTGGTCACGTATTCGCTGACCATACGTCTATAATGCGGACAAGAGAGATGATCCTGAGGCTCCAGTAAACTCTGATCGGCATATTGCCCATGCATGGGGCAACCGCTACTGGTTGGTGTCTGTACCTCGTCGTGCATCTTTACTTGGCTACACGATGATTCACTCATGATCGCTCACCTCGCACCTGCTCGTTTCGATTGGCCTGGATGATCTTCAATGGCCCAAAACCTTCCCGTTCGTCCGCTACCGCGCGCATTGCCCCCGTGGAGTAAGAATTGGATCTTGCGGGTCTAGATTGAGAAACGATTGGAGAGGAGACCAGGTTCCTCCACTCCCGACAGCTTCAATGTGCAGCATGCCGACGGCATCTGTTCCATCGCGTGGAATGCTGAGCGCAGGGTGGTCAAACGGCGCTTGTTGATACTTCACACGAGGATCAGTTAGCGAAACCAGGAAAGCGACGAGTTGTTCTTCCTGTTCGACAGTAAGTTGTAACGGTGCCATCAGAAGATGTATGTCGCTGATATTGAAGCTGCAAAAATTCCCTCCTCGATTGTAGAACTGCACCACTTGCCGCAATGTCGCCATCCCACCGTTATGGAAATATGGTCCCGTCAATTCAACATTACGAAGGCCCGGGACCTTAAATGCTCCATCGGCAGCGACACGCTGAAAATTTGGCCTGATAAGTTCATTCGGCTCACAGAGTCCGTTGGCACTGGCATCCTCACAGACGGGCAGTCCAAGATCTTCGTCCTTGGCTGGAATATGGGCGTTTCCTAGAATTGGGAAGCTCATTCTAGGAGTTCCAAGTGTGCTGGAGAGACGGTCAAACAATGCTTGACGAGTAAAGGCCAGGGGCTGACCAAAAATATCCGTGTCACCGCGCCCGATATCGTCCGTCGTCGGCGTGACTCCAAGATTGTAAAAGCCATTGT
Organism: Nitrospira sp.; assembly: GCA_029194675.1. Taxonomy (NCBI): domain Bacteria; kingdom Pseudomonadati; phylum Nitrospirota; class Nitrospiria; order Nitrospirales; family Nitrospiraceae; genus Nitrospira; species Nitrospira sp. The sequence continues at coordinate 53,345 of JARFXP010000004.1, forward strand.
CGTAGAGCGCGGTCCCTTTGACCATTGCCATAGCTCTGATCAGGTTCTGCCCGCCCTTGGCACTTCGCACCGAAGCATTCGTCAATTCCGGGCCGGCATGGCAGTGAAGACAGCGCCCCTCGTTCACAAAGACGTTGAGGCCGGCCAGCTGCTTTTTGTGGAATCCATGATTGAACTGTCCTGTTTCCATCCACTCGTCAAAGGGCGTTCGATCTGCCACCAACGTGGCTTCGTACATGGCGATTGCAAGACCGAAGAAAAACCCGAAATTCACCTCCATTTGGGTGAAATTTACGGGCGTCGGCGTACTGGGAAGCTCCGTCAGTTCCTTGGAATTCCAATACACGTCGACAAAAGCGCGCTTGATCATCGCTTCATAGGTGGTGGATAGCCCGTTCCCCGGGGCTTTCGATAACCGGCCCAGCACAGAATCATACGGATGGACGTATTGTCCGCCGAGGGGAGTCAGAGGAACATTGGTTGAAGTGCCGGGGCGTAATAACTTCTGACCGAGCTCACGTAATCTCCTCCCATTGCCGATTGTCGGCTCGCCAAATGCCATTTCAACCGGATTGATCGGTGGTGCCACTGCTTGTGAGGCCAAACTGGCATTGTCGAGTGAGATATGCTCTGCCACGAGTCCGATGCCTGATCGATTCACCAGAATGGCGGCTGCTTGGTCCTGATCGCCAAACGGAGTTCGCCCCGTGAAATGCGGATTGGCTCGTCCGTCCCAGAAGTTGGTGAAGTTGAAGACCGCATTGATGACCGAGGGCGTGTTGCGATGTTCGATAGCCCTCACAGTGATGTGACCATCGCGATTGAACACCGGGTCGAGGAGTGGGGTGCCGAGATCGAGGGGAGACCCTGGCTGCAGTCCGTCATATCTTGTGGATTTGACTCCCATGGATCCGACGATGTCGTTGCTGTTATTGGCGCCGGGCGCAATCGTCCCATCGGACATGCGGGTCACGACGTCAATCACTTTCACAAATGGGAAATCTTCCCTGGTCAGGCTCTCATCTGGTCGCTTGGTCTCAAAGCCCTGTCGGCTTGAGCCGGCAGTACTGTAACCGATCACGTCGCCAACTCTGCTATCTGTCACTCCCTCATCAGGATTCACCGCATTTTTTATGCGATTGTCCGTGCCTGCATGAAAGTGGCAACTGGCGCAGGCCTGCACACCATCGCTGCCGACTTGCATATCCCAGAACAAAGCCTTCCCCAGTTGAATTGCTGCCCACCGATCTGAAATGAATGCCTCAAGATTTGACGGTAATGGGACAGTTCCGTCTTTCTGAACCGCGAGACGCAACGAGTCTAATCCGACTTTTCGCGCATCTCCCGGATGGTTAATCCGATCGCCATGATGTCGGCCAGGATGATGTCCATGGTCGTGGGGTCCAATGGAACGATCCCGTGAGTCAACGTCCATCTTTTCCAGCTGTGAAGGATGATCCGTCGTATTCGCAGTGGATTCGGCCATCGGGAGTTGCGGCACAAACAGTGTCCCACCGAATATCATCATGATGATCGCTAATGACGATCGCATTGTGATTCGAATTGTCTTCATCCAATGACCGTTTGACTTAGCCATCACTCGTCCTCTCTAATCGTTTGATCTCATGGTTATTTTCATCTTCAGCAAAGTCGATCGCTGCGACCCCAATCTCTCCAAACCGACCTTCTTCCTCAGTGTGGATACGTATTTGCGACCTTTGTTTGGTTGAGGTGCTAATCACGTCTTATGCCAGGAAGGGGCGCAGGATCGGTCTCGGCGGAAACTATTGGGAAGAATGGGAAAAATAGACTCGCAGGAGGAAACCACCGGATAACGATGATTAGCGACCTAATATAATATGTATCCGAATAGATTCCGTGGTGTATCTAATTCGATATCTGGGAGCTCACGCGGCGACAAGCGGCGGGACGGTTCGGAGCAGGCGAGCGGTCGGAATGAATTCCAGCGGCGTGCCGATTACGTGTTCGATATCGAGTCCGTATCGGAGAGCAGATGATACCGAGCCGTACACAGGAGTGCAGAGAGAATTAAGGACGGTACCATATCTATTCCTTCTGAATAGCGGCAAGAAGTCCTGCAGCGCCGAGAAGCCCGCCCAGGATGATCCGAAACGACGTGTGCCAGCACCCCAAGGAACCGCTGCCGGTCCTCGTCATCCAAGAAGATGTCCTGTCGGGCGTTGCCCCGGGCCGTGACGTGGTAGAGGGCCCCAGGAAATTCGATGCGCAGCGGACGGGCCATGGGGCGGAGCGTAGCTCATTGAGAGGTACAACACAAGGTCTGACCCCTCTTTGTTCTTCTCACCTTTCTCCTCTCCCTTCAAGAAGGGTGAAGAAGCAAGATGGGACGGCCAGGTTCCCGGCGCATCAGGTGCGCCGTAGAATATCGACATCCACGTACCAGAACAACAGACGGTTTGGACTCTTTTTTTGTGTCGAGAGGGGGCGTACGCTGAAGGAAGGCCGGCTTTGCTCACCACTGAATCGAAAGGAGTTGGTTATGGCGACTCCAGCGAGCATTCAGAAACATCCGATTCACCCAATGCTGATTCCGTTTCCGATTGCGCTCTGGATTTTCTCCCTGGTCTGCGATGTGATTCACATGATGGGGTTGGGAGGTGAGGCCTGGAAGGACATGGCGCTGTATACGATGATAGGAGGGTTACTTGGCGCTTTCGCCGCAGCGATTCCCGGATACATCGATTACCGTTCGATCGCAGACCCGGCAGTGAAGCGCGTCGGCTTCTGGCACATGGTGACCAATCTGTCGATTGTCGTGCTGTTTGCCGTGAACGTTCTACTGCGTCTTTTCTCGGAGGCAGGAAGCATTCCCGTCATCTTGTCGGTTATCGCAGTGACCCTGCTGGGGGTCTCAGGATGGCTGGGAGGCGAGTTGGTGTATGTCCATGGGATTGCCGTGGAACCACAGGAGAGTGCCAGGGCTAAGGAGAAGGACCAGCATCGGGTCGCCTGACAGCAGATGCTGACCGCCGGTTCAGCTCTTCATCGCCGGCAGCACGAGCGTGAAGGTCGAGCCTTCGCCGACTTCGCTCTCGACGGTGATCGAGACCTTGTGGGAATCGGCGATCTCCTTGACGATGGAGAGACCGAGGCCTGTTCCGCCGACGTCCCTGGTTCTGGACTGACAAGGGAGAAAAGGGGACATCCTCACTCTTGTCCAAAATAAGTTCTCAACAGGCCTCCGGCTTGTGAGTAGGATAGGTTGTTCAACGCACATCCATCCACGGCGTTCCCGCGCCGTGGCACCCACAAGCCGGAGGTGCAGTATGGTAACCGTCGCCAGTTGCTTTGCGCAAATGCTCGCCCTGATCGATCGCGCGGACTTCGCTCGGGCCGTTCGACAGCACGCCGCTGAGCGAGCAGCCAAGGGGTTCAGCTGCTGGGATCACTTGATAGCGATGCTGTTTTGTCAGATGGGTAGTGCGCACTCACTTCGAGAAATCTGTGGCGGCTTGGCCACCGCCCTTGGCAAACTCGTCCACCTTGGCATCCGTCGGACACCGACTCGGTCCACGCTGGCCTATGCCAATGCGCATCGGCCCTGGCAGCTGTACGAGACGCTCTTCTATCAAGTCCTCACCCGTTGCCAAGCCGTCGCGGCCTTGAAGCGCCGCCGGTTCCGGTTCAAGCACCCCTTGCGCACCCTCGACGCAACGATCATTGAACTCTGTGCCACGGTGTTCGATTGGGCCAGATTCCAGCGGACGAAGGGGGCGATCAAGCTCCATCTGCAGCTGGATCACCAGGGGTGTTTGCCCTGCTGGGCCCTCGTGACCGACGGCGACACCAACGACGTGCGGATCGCCCAACAGCTCACCTTTGCGCCAGGCACCATCGTGGTGATCGATCGCGGGTATCTCGACTATGCCCGCTATCATCGTTGGACGGTCGACGAGGTGGGATTTGTCACCCGTCCACGCACCAACATGCTCTACGAAGTGCTGGAGCAACGTGTGCTAGGCTCGAAAAAGTGGACGCCTTCACCCTATGATCAGAGGTCTGGAGGTGGGGGATGGAACAAGTACCGCGACAGCAGTATACGAAGGAGTTTCGGGAGCAAGCGGTGCAGCTGGTCCTGGAACAGAAGTTGACGATTCCGGAGGCAGCCAGACGCCTCACCATGTCGGGCAAGACCCTCGAGCGCTGGGTGTGTCGAGCCCGGCAGGGTCAGCTCGCGACGCTGGGCGAGAGCCGACGGCCCGTGACGGAGCTGGAGGCCGAGGTGTCTCGGCTCAAACGCGATCTCGCTGAAGCACGCATGGAGCGTGACATCCTAAAAAAAGCCACCGCGTACTTTGCGAAGGCGCAGCTGCCCGGTACGCGCTCATGAGGACGCTGCGTCACCAGTATCCGTTGCGTCTGTTGTGCCGGGTCCTCGACGTGTCCCGAAGCGGGTACTATGCCTGGTGCACCCGCCGCCCCTCGACGCGCGCCCAGGAGAACGCGCGGCTGGAAGTGGCGATCCAGGCCGCGCATGTGCGCACGCGGCAAACCTACGGCCCAGAGCGGCTCCAAGCAGAATTGCGTGCCGACGGGTTCCCTGCTGGGGTCGGGCGTATCAAACGACTGCGCAAGAAACTGGGACTGCGTTGTCAACAAGTCCGCCGGTTCACAATAACCACGGATTCAACGCATGCGCTGCCGGTAGCGGAAAACGTGTTGGCTCAGACCTTTGCCACCAGGCGACCGAATGAGGCTTGGGTCACCGATATTACCTATGTGCCGACCGTGGAAGGATGGCTGTATCTGGCTGGCGTTAAGGATCTCTACACCTGTGAGGTGGTCGGCCATGCGATGGACGCCCGGATGACGACGGACTTGGTGCAGGATGCACTGATGAAGGCCATCGACACCAAACGTCCAGCCCCGGGGCTCATTCATCACTCCGATCGCGGGGCTCAATATTGTGCCCAGGGGTATCAAGCAACGCTGAGGCAGTTCGGCATGATCCCATCCATGAGTCGGAAGGGGAATTGCTATGACAACGCGCCGATGGAGAGTTTCTGGGGAACGCTGAAGAATGAGCTGGTGCATCATCGTCGCTACGAGACCCGTGAGCAGGCTCGGCGCGAGATCTCGGAGTACATCGAGCTCTTCTATAACCGTCAGCGGCGGCATTCTCGGCTCGGGAATCGCTCGCCCGCTGCGTTTGTCCAGCAATGGGTCCGTCAACAGCTGGCGGCGTGAGGCTGCAATTCATGGCGTCCACTATTGACAACCGGGGTCAACGCTCCGTGCCGACACGCGGACCGGTGCTGGTCGATGAGGTGATCCGTCTCACCAGTTCCCATGCGGCTGACCGGTGCTCGGTCCCCCTGCGACAGGTGACGATCTGGGATGAGAGACAGCAGCGGCCGCTACGGTTCCTGACCACTCTCATGCAGCTTGCGGCCAGCACGATTGCCGCCATCTATCGGGAGCGCTGGCAGATCGAACTCCTCTTCAAGGCCTTGAAACAGCATCTCCGGATCAAGACGTTTGTGGGCACGAGTGAGAACGCCGTACAGGTCCAAATCTGGATCGCCCTGCTCGCGATGCTGCTGTTGAAATTTCTGCAGCTGAAGTCCACGTGGCCCTGGAGTCTCTCGAATCTGGCCGCGTTGCTCCGCTTCAATCTGTTGACCTATCGGGATCTGTGGGACTGGCTCAATGCGCCCTTTGAACGGCCGCTGCTCATACCAGCGCCGCCCCAACAGAGGCTATTCGCTACCTGATCTTGGACAGCAGACCGGACAACCTGAACTGGATGGGTGACCAGAGACCGTCTCATATGCCGCATTCACGGGGGAAGAACTCGAAACAGCCGACTATTTTGGACAGCAGTGGGACATCCTACTTTTCATTGCGCGTCCGTGGGCGCCCACGGGGATTGACACTGGCCTCTAGCCCCAGCCGCCGCGCGGTCCGCTGGACCCAGGCCGCACTCCCAAACGGCGTCCCGCGGTTCACACTGTGCCGGAGCGCCGCCACCTCCGTGTCCGTCATCGGTGCATTGACCCAGTCCACCCAGTCCTTCGGTTCCGGCACGGGCACCGCCTGCAGCCACGCCTCCTTGCCTCCTCCCCCCCGCAGACTGGACCACAGCATGAACGGACTGAAAAAATCACACGCCCTTCGCCGAGCTCAGGGCGAACGGAGTAGGACGCAACACTAACGAAGACTGCACTCGCCTGCGGAATCGGAGCAAAGGGTAAAAGAACAAAGGGCAAAGGGTTAGGGCTCGAGGTCCTGGGCAAGACGAAAGCCAAGGTAGTTGAACCGGAAGACGGTGTCGAACCTGAACCGGTACGAAGCACGCAGGTACACCGGTCCGAAGTACCAGGAACCGCCGCGGATCATGCGCAATGTGCAATCGCCGCCGCTTGCCTCTAACCAAGCCGAGCCATCTTGGGGTGCACCCTCATACATTGCATGCGCACAATCCTCCACCCATTCAAAGACATTGCCACTCAGGTCATGGAGACCAAACTCGTTCGTCTTTTTCGTTCCAACTTCTGCCGTGCGGATTCCCGAGTTATTACTGAACACCGCGTACTTATCTAATTCAGATTCCTCTGAGGTGCCTGCCCATACCTCCTGCTTCGCTCCACTGCGCGCGGCATATTCCCATTCCGATTCGGTGGGCAAACGGTAGTGTTTACCGGTTGTTTTGGACAGCCACGCGGCATACGCTTTGGCATCGTCCCACGACACGTTGATCACCGGCCGCCGACCACGTCCCCAGCCCAGATCACCGGCCAATGACTTCCCTTCAGCAATGGCAAAGCGGTCGTACTCTTCAAATGTGACTTCATATTGTCCCATGGCAAAGAGCTTGATCGTCACCGAATGCACCGGATTACGCCATGATTCTCCTAGCTTCTCCACGTCGCCCATCTGAAAGGTGCCGGCTGGGATCTGTACCATCTTAGGCGGCACATGGATGCTGACCACGAGCGATTGAATTTTGAGTGCGGCCTGATCGAGGTCATAGCCCTTCTGCCAGAGCCAGGTAACTATCCAGCCCCCTAGAAAGAGGAGCAGCAGCGCCAGGCTGAAATATCGTTGTCGTCGGCTCGCTCTCTCAGCCGCCTCTCGCGCCCGTTCCGCCTCTTGCGCTCTTGCCTGCTGAGCTTGCTGCGCTTGTTCCGCCGCGGCGGCTCGCGCGCGTTCGGCTTCTTCGCGTTTGGCCGCTTCCTCCGCGAGGCGCTTCGCCTGTGCCAGCTCGTGTTCGGCCCGTTGCTGCTCTGCCTGCACCGCCCGCTCACGAGCCCACGCACTGTGCCCGATGTAGTCCGTTTCTTCATCGGTCAGCATGTCCGCTTTCTGGGAGAGCCAGCGTTGCGCCTCCACCAGCAAGGCACCTCGGAGCAGCGTGCCTTCGTCCTGTTTATTTTGCTGCCATTCGTTCACGCGCCCTCTCAGCCGCTCCCGCCACAGCAGAAACTCACGATCCTCATTCAGCCATCCTTGCAACCGTTGCCACTGGCGGATCAGCGCTTCGTGACTGACTTCGACGGTATCTTCTCCGGCCACCGCGCGATTGGTCACCAAGAGTCGCGCGTCTGCGAGTTTCTTGACGACATCCATCGCGGCCGAACCGATTTCTGAGATCGCCGCTCTGCGGCGGGTGTCCTCACCGGTTTCGCCCGCTCGGACCACTTGAAGGAAGACGCGTTTGACCACTTCTTGTTCCGGGGGAGTGAACTTGTCAAAGACCTCTTCGGCCTTCTTCGCCACGGCGCCCTGCAACCCGCCCATGGCTTCGTAAGCCTGGTGCGATAGTTCCGGGCCCTGGCGGTCCTCCCACAAGCGTTTGAGCACGAACTCGAGCAGGGGCAGATGGCCCGGTTCATCACCGACGTCGTCCAGGATCCTTGTCACAAGACCGTCGGCAAAGAACAGTTCGACGCGACGGGCCGGGGACGTGATGGCCTGCTCCAATTCGGCTCGCGTCATCGGTCCCACATTGACCTGCGCGCCCTGCAGTCGGTCTGAGAGCGGGCGATAGGAAAGCGCCTTTCCTACAAAGTCCCCGCGGAGCGTGAGCATCGCGGTCCATGAGCCTCTCTCGCTGGCATCGAGTGTTTCATCGATGAACCGGCGGCTGGTGTGATCATCCTTCGCGACCGTATAGAGTTCCTCGGCTTGATCGATGACGAGCAACAACCGATTCGTTCCCGATTGTTTGTCCAAGATGCGCAGGCCGACGTCGTGCAGGCTGACGTCTTGCTTCGCGAAGGCGTCCGCGAGCTTGTTGATCTTCGATAAGCGGTCTGTTTCATCCTTCGTTTCCGGCTCAAGGAGCGGAGACACAGCCCACGCCAGGGCCTTCAGCGGTTCACCGCCAGGAAACAGGGTCGCGACTTCCCAGGTCGTTTCTTTTTCCTGTCGTAGCTGCGGGACGAGGCCGGCCCTCACGACCGACGACTTGCCGGAGCCCGATGCCCCCACGACGGCGATGAACCGATGCTGCCGGACGGCCCCATGGAGGTTTCGGACTGCAGCCTGTCGCCCAAAAAAGAACGGGGCATCTTCTTCCCGAAAGTAGAGAAGGCCGCGGTACGGACAGAGGGTCGTACGGGTGACTCTGAGGCGTTCGGCAAGATCCGGTCCAGGCGCTTCACGTCGGATGGCGCCGGCAAGCAGCGAAAGCAATGCCGGATCATCCGTGCCCTGACGTAGATCGACCCAGGTATTCTGGCTAAGGAAGCCGAGTACCGGATCCGAGCCCGGCAGCAAGACGGGGATAACAGGAAAATCCGCTTTGCGCCCCTGCCGATCCAGCGCAAAGTTTGATTCCCGCGTCTGCCATGGCCCCATTTCTCCGGGGCCAATGCACACGGCGACCGCCCGGCACGAAACCAGTGTCTGTTCCAGCGCCTGTGGCCAAGGCCTGCCCGGGACGAGGTACCAGCGATCGAGGAATGGCTTGAGGCCCTGATCCCGGAGTGATCGCGCGATGCGCTCCACCGGCTCGCGGTCGCGCCAGTGGTAGCTGAGAAAGACATCGAACTGAATCGAGGATCGATCAGCCATACACGTTGTCATCATCTGCGATGGAGCTATAGCGAGAACTCCCATCGCGAGAGCCTTATCAAGTCGTACCGGTGGAGGAGTTTCATGGTTCCCAAAGGTTTCCTCAACGTGAGCAATGAGAACACCGGCAGAGAGCAACTCCGCCCATGTGTCTGTGCATTCGTGAAGTGGTTGTTCAGCGAATAACTGGAGCTGCGCTTAGTGAAGTGACGTACCTGATCATGAGGAGAGCTTGCCATCCCGTGGTCTCCGTTCAGATACGACGTGTACCAGAATAGATACCATAAGTAAGATCGGTTACGGAACCAAGCTCGTTCGGCGGTGGAGGCGGCACATGGTCATCATCAAATTTCCTGTGGTTTTCTCTTATCGCCTTCGGTCGAGAATGCTCGAAGCTTGTTCGGACACTTCTTTGACCAAGATCCCATCTTCGGATGTGACGGCTCGCAACTAAATTTGGGGTCAGCTCTTGCTATGTGCATCTATCGAAGTTGGGACATTCACGATGCGACTGATCGTCGAATAGTGCAAGCCTACGGCCTGTCCAATCTCGGACAAACAGTAGCCGTGTTCCAGATGCGCGCGACGAATGACCTCGTTGCGTTGAGCCCGGTCTGTCCGCGCACGTCTGCCGAATAGCCGGCTCAGCTTCGGTCGGCCCGCAAACCGCTGTTGCCGGGGAATCTCCTTCAATCGACGCGTATCTTGAAGCCCAGGCGCCAGGCGTTCGACGAATCGCTCACTGCCGAGCAGCACTTGTCCTCGGACATGTTCCCAGGGCGAACCATAGCCGATCCCTTCGGCAACGAAGGCCCGGTACTTCCGCTGCGCAGCCGCGCGCTGATGGCCAAACTGAGACAGCAGCCAGTCCACCGCCAACCACGACGGCACAGGGACGAGGCCTGCCGTGGCTTGGTAGCTCGACCAGGAATAGGTATCGGCTTTGCGTGTGCGCCGGATTCGCACCGGATTGAGCACGACATACCGGCAGAGCTCCAGCAGATAGCTGTTCCGATCGACTACAATCGCCTTGAAACGGCCCTGTAAGACGTGGCCGACCCGACCGTGACGCCGGTTGAAGGCTTGGGTAGAGACGCCGTTGAGCTGGCGCATGGCTTTTGAGAGATTACCTTCAGGCGTTTCCACCACCAGATGGAAATGATTGTCCATCAGGCAATAGGCGTGCAGCCGAAGATGAAAGCGGGAGACGACATGTGCCAGCACCCCGAGGAATCGCTGTCGATCCTCGTCATCCAGAAAGATGTCTTGCCGGGCGTTGCCCCGGGCCGTGACGTGGTAGAGCGCGCCAGGAAACTCAATTCGCAGGGGGCGGGCCATAGGGCGGAGTGTAGCTCATCGAGAGGCACAAAACAAGATCTGACCCCTATTCTAACCTCTTGCGCCAGAGGGTACCAGAGAAGAGGATCCCCGTAGCAAGCTACGGGGAATCACAAGTTGAAAGCAGGCAACTTTCAAGGAGCGGCAGTGCTGACAATGCGACAGGCGTCTTTCCGGTCTCCAGGGAACACTGAACACTGTTTTTAAAGACGATCTATCCCCGCCGAAAGGCCACCAGAAACCGTGCGAAAGGAAGCACACCATGAAGAAGAAACTTGTGAGGGATAAAGACGAGGAAAAGTTGATCACGGATTACGAACGTAGCGCCTTCAGGCCGGTTAAGAATCAGAACATGGCCAGGCAAGAAACCATGGAAGCCGCCCGGCGCTACACGCGCAAGAACGCCCGGATCAACATTCGATTATCAACCGCCGACCTTGAAATGCTGAAGCGGCGAGCCGCCGAGGAAGGCTTGCCCTATCAAAGCCTGATTGCCGGCATCTTGCATAAATACGTTAGCCGCTCAGCGTCACGAACAAATTAACCAGTCCGCTTTTGGACACGTGTCTCCAGAATCCTATCGGCTCTCGCAACGCACAATACAAGATCCGACCCCACTGAGTTCTCCGCAAGAATTGAAAGCGGGGAGCTTTCAAGGCGCAGCGGTCCTGACAGTACAATGAGGCAATGACGTTAAAACCGAGACTGAATTAAAAGCCGGTAAAGAATCATGAAGGACTACCATATCAATATCTTCTACAGCAAAGCAGACAGAGGGTACATCGCCGACATTCCCGACCTCGATGCCTGTTCGGCGTTTGGGAAAACTCCTGCCCAGGAACAGCAACTTGGGTAGTGTGCCCATCTCCGCAGACTGTATCCGCTTGTAGCGAGTCGAATGGTTACTGGGAGCCTCGTCCCTCGATGATCGATTCTTGACATGCCAGACAGGGCGCATGTAATGTTTTGACAGATTGGGTGTCAGATGCCGTTTTGGTTATCAACTTTGCCGGATTCTAGGACATCCCAATGTCAATCTTGCATGGGGTCGGTTTGAGAGCGCCAGGAAACACCATCATGAGGACAGGGGCGATTCATGATCTCGAACTTCCAAGCCGCGTAAATGAAACTGACGTGTCGTGGATTCTCGCATTTCCAAACAGTTTTGAATGCGGTTATTTTTCTGTGAGAGGGGATGGGCCTCTACGGCGCTGACTTCTGGAGCGATACCCTAATGATCGGAAGGGTGAGGAGCATACTCCGAGACATTAAGCGTCAACTTGACCTACGCTACCACGAATCCAAGGTTCCCATCGTGGCAAAAAGACAGAAGGTCGTCGACGCGCAAGGGGTCGCTCAGTGGGTTGACCCCGGTGTGGCAAAGGTCATCGACAACTCCCTTCGCTGGATTTTTCGGGCACAAGATCATTCACGCACGAATGATGGCGGCGTCGCCCGCCATTTCTCGCTGATCAATGGGTGGGGACCGTCCTATCCGGAGACGACCGGGTATATCGTCCCGACGTTGATCGACTTTTCACAGCGCGACTCAGGTGAACTTGGCCGGGAGTGCCACGCCCGCGCCGAGCAGATGTTGGATTGGTTGCTTAAGATCCAACTACCGGGCGGGGGCTTCCAGGGCGGAACCGTTGATGCCCAGCCCCGAGTCCCGGTGACGTTCAACACCGGTCAGATCTTGATGGGGCTTTCTTCGGGCGTGAAGGAATTCGGTCGGAAGTATGAACAAGCAATGCACACCGCAGCCAACTGGCTGTGCAACACAAGTGATCCCGACGGTTGCTGGCGGAAGCATCCAACTCCGTTCGCGGCAGCAGGCGAGAAGGCTTATGAGACTCATGTCTCCTGGGGTCTGCTCGAGGCGGCCAGGGCTTCAGGCGTCCGGCGGTACGCCGACACGGCGCTCGCAAATGTGCGCTGGGCTTTGACGAAGCAACAGCCTAATGGATGGTTTGCTTGCTGCTGTCTCGACAATCCCGAGGCTCCGCTGACTCACACCATCGGTTACGTGCTGCGGGGGGTCCTGGAAGCCTATCTCTTCTTCAACAAGGATCCGGCGTTGCTGGCTGCGGCCCGCCTCACGGCCGACGGCGCCCTAAGCGCTCTGGAGAAGAATGGCCGACTCCCCGGCCGGCTGACGTCCAAATGGAAGGGAGCCGTTCCTTACGTTTGTCTCACGGGGACCTCGCAGATCGCCCACTGCTGGCTGATCCTCGCTCGGGAGACCGGCGAGATGAAATATCTCGAGGGGGCAAAACTCGCCAACTCCTATGTGCGGCGGACCATCGCCGTCGATGGCCCCGAGAATCAGCGAGGCGCGGTTCGGGGTTCTTTCCCCGTGAACGGTACCTACGGCTATTTTCAATATCTGAACTGGGCCGCAAAGTTTACGATTGACGCCAACCTCCTCGAATTCGACATCGCCGTCAAAACCTGATCGCTCTTTCGGCGTTCAGCCCGGATTGCATCAGGTAGTCGCGTCGGTGGCAAATGGATTTCGGATCTACGGCGATCGATGTCGGTGATCCTCGGTAGTGCTAGAGAGTGAGACGCCATGAGTTTGAAATATGAAGAAGTGATCCGCCAGATCGAACAGATCGTGGGAGACATCGCCATGGCGAAGGGACAACCAGCGCCCAAGTTGAAGGAGTCGAGCCGTTTCCTGGGCGGGGATCTGCCGATTGACTCACTCGACCTCGCGGGCATGCTCGTTCAGATGGAGGCAGCTACCGGCCGCGATCCATTCAAGGCTGGCTTCATCAACTTCAGGACCGTGGGAGAGCTGGCGAGACTGTACGTCGGATGAACATTCTCGAATCGGCCCTACGTTCGTCGCCTTCCCAGTTGCTCTTCCTAACTCCGTCCGGCCCGCGCTCCCGGGGGGACGTGCTTACTGGAGTTCATGCCCTCGCGGAGCGGATCGGCGCCTCCGCGCGCCGGGTTCTTGTCCGTTCCGCCAATCCAGAACTCATCCTCACGACCTTAGTGGCTGGACTGGCAATGGACTGCGACGTAGTTTTCGCCCACGCCACGCTCGCGCCCGAATTCGTCATCAAGGTCGCGACTGAATTGAATGTCGCAGTCAGTATCGAAGAGACGGGCGAAGTTCGACTGACTAGGGTGTCGTCGGAAGCCTCCGGCACGGTCTTCCTGATGACATCGGGTACTACCGGTTTACCTAAGCTCGCCCAGCACCGATTCGAACAACTGCTCGACCGGATTCTCCCGTCGGCCTTGCTCCCCGTGAATCGCAATGGGCAGTGGCTGCTGACCTATCCGCCGACAACCTTCGCGGGTTTGCAAGTGCTCCTGACAGCCTGTCTGACCGACGGGGCCCTGATCGTCCCGGCCGAGCGGACCCCCGCAGGTTTCGCCGAAGCTGCGATGACGCACTCGGTGACGCACCTGAGCGGAACACCGACGTTCTGGCGCTCCTTCCTTATGGCGGTTAACCCGGGACGGCTGGCCGAGCTTCGCCAGATCACAGTTGGCGGCGAGGCGGTCGATCAGTCGACGCTCGATCGACTCCGGGTGGCCTTCCCAAAGGCCCGCATCACGCACATTTATGCATCCACCGAGGGGGGCGCCCTGTTCGCAGTCTCCGATGCCCGCGCTGGATTCCCGGCCGCGTGGCTCGACAGCGGGGTCCAGGGGATTCGCCTTCGTATCCGAGAGGGGTGCCTCGAAGTCCTCAGCCCCCGCCGGATGGTCGGCTTTCTTGCTAAGGGACACACCAACCCCTCGCTGGAGGACGGCTGGCTGGCAACGAGCGACCTCGTGCGCGTCGACGGTGACCGAGTCGTCTTCCTGGGCCGTGGCGACTCACTTATCAACGTCGGTGGATACAAGGTTTATCCCCAGGAGATCGAGGGATATCTGCTCGGTCTCCCTGGTATCGTCGAGACACGCGTCCGCGCGGTGGCAAACCCGCTCAGCGGCCAAGCTCTTGTGGCAGAGATCGTCGTCTCAGTCGACCAGGACCCCGACCTGGTGCGCCGCGAGGCGATGGCCACGTGCCGTCGCGACCTTCCTCGACATCAAGTGCCCGCGATGATCAGGGTCGTTCCCGCCATCGCCATCGCAGAATCGGGAAAGAAGCAGTAGGAGCACGTCGAGCGTGAGCAAACGAACTGTGGTGGTGACAGGCGGAAGCCGAGGCCTGGGAGCAGTGATCGTTCACTCGCTCCTCGAGTCAGGCCATCGCGTTGCAACTTGCAGCCGAACGAAGTCAGAGTTTCTCGCAGAACTCGAAGCTGGATCTCGCTTCGCCCCTGACTTCTTCTGGCGGCCCTGCACCATTGGCGAGGCAGATGAGGCCGACGCCTACATGAAGGCGGTGGCCGAGTGGACGGGATCGGACGGCCTCTGGGGGCTTGTGAATAACGCTGGGATTGCGATGGCCGGGATTCTGGCCACCTTCCCCAACATCGAAAGCGAACGGATCATTAAGATCAATCTCCTCGGCGCGATCCAGATCGCCCGGGCCTTTTCGCAGCAAATGCTGAAGAGCAACCGGGGTGGCCGGATCATCAACATCAGTTCGATCATCGGCACGCGTGGATACAACGGTCTGTCGGCGTACTCGGCTTCTAAGGCGGGACTTGACGGCTTCAGCCGCGCGCTGGCTCGTGAGCTCGGCCGTCGTCAGATCACCGTCAACTCCGTCGCACCGGGATACATACGGACGGAGATGTCGGCCACGCTCACTGAGGACCAGTTGACTCAAATCGTGAATCGGACCCCACTAGGCAGGCTCGCCACCGCGGAGGATCTGGTCGGTGTTATCAAGTTTCTTCTAAGCAAGGAGGCTGCGATGATTACCGGACAGACCATACTGGTCGACGGAGGCATCAGCTGTTGAGATTCCTTCCGAGGCCATCCGCATCCACAGACTGGACACAATGTCATGTCGCTCTCAGCCAAGATCAAGAACCTGGTCAGGCCGACGTACCGTCGCCTCAAGTCCTGGTACATCGAGAAGTTCCAGGCCTTCACCCCGGCCGACCTTACGGCCGCTCTGCGCGAACTTGGCCTGAAACCAGGCGACGTAGTCATGGCACACGTGGCCTTCAACCGATTCGAGGGCTTCCGGGGCGGTCCAGGGAACGTAGTGGCTTCCCTTCTCGAAGTGATAGGTCCCGAAGGAACGCTCCTCATGCCCACAATGCCTTTCGGTGGATCGGCAGTGGACTACATCGCCCGCGTGAAGGTCACTGACCTTGCCAAGACTCCTTCCGCAATGGGATTCGTCACGGAGGTGTTTCGCCGAACCCCGGGAGTGATCCGCAGTATCCATCCCACTCATCCCGTGGCCGCGTGCGGTCCAAAGGCTGTGGAGCTCACGCACAACCATCACCTCGCACGAACGCCGTGCGGATCCGGTACGCCGTTTCTCCGCTTGCTCGATCACGCCGGCAAGATCCTTCTCCTCGGCGCCGACATTCGGACCATGACCTTCTACCACGGTGTGGAGGAAGCGATCGAGGCGAAATTTCCAAGGTCTCCGTTCACCAATGAAACCTTCGAACTTCAGACCAAGGCACCGGACGGAACCATTTACACCACACAGACCCGGCTATTCGAACGGGAACTCTCGAAAAGGCGAGACATCTCGATCCTGGAGGCCCCACTCTGGGAAGCTGGAGCGCTCAAGTCCGTCTCGGTTCGACGGGTCCCGCTCAAGTTGGTGGACGCGAGGTCTGTATTCGAGCTCTGCAATAAGATGGCGGACGAGGGACAGTTCTGCTATGTATTCTGATTGATCTCCCAGCATTCCTCGACCGGTTGTCCGAGTTCATGACACTTCCGATGCTGGCTTCACCACCGGACCGGCCAGATGTCGTTGAGTATCAAGACGTCCTCGCCGGTCGCCGGCAGAATCGAGCCAGGATCTCCTGTCCATAGCCCCGGGGAGACTGCCCGGTAACAATGCTGAAAAGCGCGGGGGATTCGGTATAGTTATGGGGCGTGGCTATCCACAGATAGATAGATGGTTGGAATACGGGTCAAACCATAATACCCCTCATCACCAGCAATCGCTTGCCCAATGCCAAATCAGGATGGCGCGGTTCTGAAGCTGGGGTGTTGCATTCTTGTCTTCCATTCCCAATCGGGATATGAACGCCCGGCACCATCAGAATCCCTTACAACGCCTGTTCACAACACGTGACTTCCTCTATCGCTTTCTGAGGAAATGGGTAGAGGGTCAGATCTTGTTTTGTGTCTCTCAATGAGCTACACTCCGCCCCATGGCCCGCCCACTGCGCATCGAATTTTCTGGCGCGCTCTACCACGTCACCACCCGGGGCAACGCCCGGCAGGACATTTTCCTGGATGACGAGGATCGGCATCGGTTCCTCGGGGTGCTGGCACACGTCGTCTCCCGCTTTCATCTTCGACTGCATGCCTATTGCCTGATGGACAATCACTTTCACCTGGTGGTGGAAACGCCCAAGGCGAATCTGTCGAAAGCCATGCGCCAGCTCAACGGCGTCTATACCCAATCCTTCAACCGGCGTCACGGTCGGGTCGGCCACGTCTCACAGGGCCGTTTCAAGGCGATTGTAGTCGATCGGGACAGCTATCTCCTGGAGCTCTGTCGCTATGTCGTGCTGAACCCGGTGCGTGTCAGGCGTACCCGTAAAGCCGGTACCTATTTCTGGTCGAGCCACCAAGCCACGGCAGGCCTCGTCCCTGTGCCGTCGTGGTTGACGGTGGACTGGCTGCTGTCTCAGTTTGGCCATCAGCGCGCGGCAGCCCAGCGCAAGTACCGGGCCTTCGTTGCCGAAGGGATCGGCTATGGTTCGCCCTGGGAACATGTCCGAGGACAAGTGCTGCTCGGCAGTGAGCGATTCGTCGAACGTCTGGCACCCGGGCTTCAAGATACGCGTCGATTGAAGGAGATTCCCCGACAGCAACGGTTTGCGACCCGCCCGACGCTACGCCGCCTATTTCCTACCAATTCCCGTGCGGACCGAGCGCGCCGCAATGAGGCCATCCGTCGTGCCCATCTGGAACACGGTTACAGTTTGTCTGAGATTGGACAGGTCGTAGGCTTGCACTATTCGACGATCAGCCGCATCGTGAATCCCCAGGCTGGTAACGATACACAGAACAAGATCTGATAATCATCTAGAAGGCTCCTCGCCTGGGTGGTACCGTTGGGAGACCGGTCAAGCATCTCTCAGCCTTTCCAACCCAAGGAGGAGCCATGACGAAATTGGACGGCGGGATTGACCTACATGCCAACACCAGTGTGATCGTACTGGTTGATGAGCAGGAGCAGGTCGTGTACGAAAAGCGAACGCCTACTGACGTGTCGAAAACTCTTTCTCACCTCTGTCCTTTTCACCCACGCAGTCACGGCCTCGTCGTGGAATCCACCTATACTTGGTCGTGGCTGGGTGATGGGCTCATGGAAGCCGGTTACTCGGTGCACGTGGCCACCACCGCCGCAATTCCGCAAGCCGACGGCCTGACGCATCCCAATGATCACAGCGATGCGCGGTGGTTAGCCCAGCTCCTTCGCGTGGGCATTCTCCCCACGGGCTCTATCTAGCCGAAAGAAGAACGAGCGATCCGTGACGTGCTGCGGAAACGCAGTCAATTGGGTAGACAGAAGACGAGTAATCTCCTGAGCATTCAAACTCTCGTGACACGCAACACCGGCCCATCCCTCACCGGCAATCGCCTCAAGACCCTGATGGCAGAGGCGATGCGCGACGTGCTGCCCACCCCTGACCTCGCCCTGGCTGTCACGAGTCCCCGCGCGGTGATGCACTGTGTGGCCGAACAGAGTGCCGCAATAGACCAAGCGACACGGCACGAGTCTCCCTGCGCCCTACCGTTCGACACTGACTCCTAGGGGCCGGGATTGGCCAGACCTTGGCCTTGACCATCATGGTTGAAGCCGGTGCAATGCACCGCGTTCCCACCGTGGCCAATGGGCCTCCTATGGCCGTTGCGTGAACAGCACCACACGTAGCAATGGCAAACGCAAAGGCCAGGGCCATACCAAGAATGGCAACAAGTATTTCGCCCGGGCGTTGATCGAAGCGGCCAATTTCGCGGTGCGGTATTCTCCTGACAGTCAGCGCTTTTATCAGCGACAGAAATCGAAGACGCATGGGGTCGTGGCAAGCAAGGCGGTGGCTCATCAGTGAGCACGGGCTTGCTAGGGCGTGCGGCGCGAGCAGGGCCCCTCGAAATCGATACGGCGTTTGCCCCACAGCCTGCGCGACGATTGGGCAGGGAGGCTGAGCTCGAATTGGGGTGGGGATAACCACGAGATCTGAGTGAACAGCCGCCTGCCCGCTGTTCCTCCTCACTGAACAAGTTAGTATTCCTAATCTGCCTCAGGCATGAGTCAAGAAGAGGGTGGAGCCACATGGCAACCACGAGATCTGTGATCGCCTCGTAGGGACATGCTTGGGTCCCAACGGTTTTCTGGGGCCAATATGACCAAGCCGATAATCATTGATAGGCCTTCACGATCTGGTCGATGGAAGCGGTTTCCCGATATTCCCGGTGCTTCTTGAGCACGGCGAAGTCGTGCTCAATGGGGTTCAGGTCGGGCGAATAGGGTGGCAAACACAGCAGGGTGGCGCCGGTATGCTCGATAAGTTGCGTCGTTTCCGGCGATTGGTGAAAGGCCGCGTTGTCCATGATGACCAGGTGCTCGCGGGTCAGCCGCGGGCACAGCCTAGCCTTGAGCCAGGAGTTGAACACCGTGGCATCGCAGGTGCCGTCGAAGAGGAAGGGCTCTGCAAAATCTGGCCCGATGCGGGCGGCGATCAGTGAGGTGCGCGGTCTGCGGTGCCCGGACGTCAGACCGTACACGCGCTGTCCCTTGGGGGCATACCCATAGCGGCGTATGACGGAAGGCGCGAAGCCACACTCATCGACATGCACGAGCTGCAGGCCGCGACGTCTGTACCGCTCCCGAAGACGCAGAAACTTTCTTCGTTGCAGTGGGCTGCGCTCTTTGTAGCCGGTCGTTTTTTTTCCGGGTCCACCCCACTCTTGTCCAAAATAAGTTCTCAACAGGCCTCCGGCTTGTGAGTAGGATAGGTTGTTCAACGCACATCCATCCACGGCGTTCCCGCGCCGTGGCACCCACAAGCCGGAGGTGCAGTATGGTAACCGTCGCCAGTTGCTTTGCGCAAATGCTCGCCCTGATCGATCGCGCGGACTTCGCTCGGGCCGTTCGACAGCACGCCGCTGAGCGAGCAGCCAAGGGGTTCAGCTGCTGGGATCACTTGATAGCGATGCTGTTTTGTCAGATGGGTAGTGCGCACTCACTTCGAGAAATCTGTGGCGGCTTGGCCACCGCCCTTGGCAAACTCGTCCACCTTGGCATCCGTCGGACACCGACTCGGTCCACGCTGGCCTATGCCAATGCGCATCGGCCCTGGCAGCTGTACGAGACGCTCTTCTATCAAGTCCTCACCCGTTGCCAAGCCGTCGCGGCCTTGAAGCGCCGCCGGTTCCGGTTCAAGCACCCCTTGCGCACCCTCGACGCAACGATCATTGAACTCTGTGCCACGGTGTTCGATTGGGCCAGATTCCAGCGGACGAAGGGGGCGATCAAGCTCCATCTGCAGCTGGATCACCAGGGGTGTTTGCCCTGCTGGGCCCTCGTGACCGACGGCGACACCAACGACGTGCGGATCGCCCAACAGCTCACCTTTGCGCCAGGCACCATCGTGGTGATCGATCGCGGGTATCTCGACTATGCCCGCTATCATCGTTGGACGGTCGACGAGGTGGGATTTGTCACCCGTCCACGCACCAACATGCTCTACGAAGTGCTGGAGCAACGCTCCGTGCCGACACGCGGACCGGTGCTGGTCGATGAGGTGATCCGTCTCACCAGTTCCCATGCGGCTGACCGGTGCTCGGTCCCCCTGCGACAGGTGACGATCTGGGATGAGAGACAGCAGCGGCCGCTACGGTTCCTGACCACTCTCATGCAGCTTGCGGCCAGCACGATTGCCGCCATCTATCGGGAGCGCTGGCAGATCGAACTCCTCTTCAAGGCCTTGAAACAGCATCTCCGGATCAAGACGTTTGTGGGCACGAGTGAGAACGCCGTACAGGTCCAAATCTGGATCGCCCTGCTCGCGATGCTGCTGTTGAAATTTCTGCAGCTGAAGTCCACGTGGCCCTGGAGTCTCTCGAATCTGGCCGCGTTGCTCCGCTTCAATCTGTTGACCTATCGGGATCTGTGGGACTGGCTCAATGCGCCCTTTGAACGGCCGCTGCTCATACCAGCGCCGCCCCAACTGTGCTAGGGGCGCCCTGGTTTCTTCGGGTTGTAGCCGACCACCGCCCCGTCCTGCTTGCCGTACAGGCACTTCACCGTTGTATCCAGGTCCAGAATCCACGGCGTAGTGAGTAACGGCTGCGTCGTCTTCGCCAGATGTCGGTTGAGCCAGACCACGCCCAACGACTCATCTATCCGGGCGAGTGCGCGTCGCACCGCATCCTCCGAAACCAGCTGCGCGACGCCCAGGAGCTCAGGGTGAATGCCGTCATGACGAATCGCTGTGATATGCGCATAGCGGTGGTGGCCACAGAGGATCGATAGCCGCAACGTCGCGAGCACGGCGCGCTTATCCGACGCATGGTTGCTCTGGTAGACCAGTGGGCAATCGGCCACCCACGCCTCAAATACGCCGCTCACCTTGAGAAATTCGATGAAGAAGGGCAACTGGCCAAGCGGCGTGACGGCCGCCGCTGGATCCCATTCGACGTGGATTCGCCCTCCGAAGGTATCAAGCGCGATCACCCCGTTCTGTCCTGCCAATGCCTTGCGTGTTGCCTCACCCATTCGGTGACTCCCTTTGCGCGAAGAACGATGCCCCCAATCCGCTTCCAGCAAGGCTATCCCGGAGCAGGCCGCTGCTTCAACTGCCGTTTCTAGGATAAATGGCCAGGGGCGGGAACGCCTACGTCTCTTCGCCTTGATCCTGATGGGTGACTGGTGCGACTCAGGGGACGACGTCGACACCGCAACCTGAGAAAACTCGGATGCAGTGAAACGAGGTGGCGGGCGATCGTGAGGGAAGTCGTCGGAGTACATGAGAACGCTCAGAACCAGAGGAGATGTGTGCCCACGGACCGGAGCCTTCTAATGGGCGACCCCTCTAGTTCTGCCGCGTTGCGTGTCTCAAGCCCCTCTGCCGTCAGCTGGAGACGCTGTGGCTCGCTTCGAGTGGTCCTGTGACGCCACCGCACTGATTCCTTCACCGTGTCACGGTCAAGGTGATAGGGACGGTGCTATTGCCGGAGGCTGACGACCCGGTCACTGCGACGGTCGAGGTGCTGGCCGGTGTGCCCGTGGCTGATGCCCCTCCTCCACCAGAGGTCGTGGCCGGCGGGGGCGTCGACTCGCTGCCGCTGCAACTCCACAGGCCGGCGAGTGCCAGCACCATCACGCCACCGGCGAGGAGACTCAGCACGCGGCCGTCCACTCCACGCCGTCGGATCAGCCCCCCAAGCGGCATCAGCAGCACAGGCGTCACCAGCGAAGCGACCAGCGTGGCGATCCGTCCGGGAGACAGCGCCGCCGCCGGCCCGCTTTTCGTGGTGATCGTCAGCGTCGTGGCCACCGGTCCGCCGGCCGGCGTCACTGTGGCGGGGGTAAAGTTGCACGCGGCACCGACTGGTAGGCCGCCACAACTGAAGCTGACCGGCTGATTGAACCCGGCATCCGGCGTCACGGTGAGTGTGGTGGTTCCACTGTTCCCGGCCGCCACCGTCACGTGAGTCGGCGAGGCCCCGAGCGTGAAGGACGCGGCGCCGGTCGTCGGGCAGGGCCCGCTGCTCCCGTCGTCGCACATCACCGCCAGCCGAAGGCCCGTGGAATGCCAGAGCTCGCTGCCTTCGGCCGCGCTATGCGGGAGATAGCCCTCGTACCAGAAGACGAGATCCTTACCATCAATCGCCTCGCCATTGTTATACGGGACTTGGACTTTCGGGCCATAGGTCCAGCCCGTGTCCTCGGAGCTCCGGTAGAGCCGTCCAAACACGGTGTTGTTGGCAGACCCACTCACAGGGTCCGTGGTTTGATCGGGAATCGTGAAGTCCGTGAAGCCTGGCAGCACATCCACGTAGCTGTTCGTCCCTGAGCCACGCACCCGCCATGCATTGTTGAGTGCGTCGGTGACCTTGGCATCGAACTCAATCGGCTTGACCTGATATCCGCTCGAGGTGTTCTGCAGAATCTGATCATTACTCCCGCCCTGGATGTCAAAATCAATCCGCCAGTTGGGATAGTGGACATGGTCCATCACACACTGCAGGCCCTTACTGTACACATGGGCGTCCAGGATGCCGTCGGCACTGAGATAATAGACTTGATAGATGTCGTAGTGGCCGATGACATCGCGGATGCCGATCTCATACCATTGCCGGCCATTGAGGGTAAACTCCCGCTTGGCCACCTTGGCATTGTTGGCCCAGGGGATCGGGGAGAGGGCGCCCCCCAGCCGGTCCGCATAGGGGCCACACACATTATCCGTGTAGAACACGCGCATGACCGGAAAGCTCAGTTTGTAGATGAACGGAAACCCTTTATATTGGACGCCCTTCAGCGACAGACCATCAAATTTCCCGCTCACCTCATAGGTAAACGTCCACTCGTTCCACGTCACAGAGCCCGAGGTTTGGGCCAGACTGGACAGGGGGAGCATCGCGATGCTCGTGAGCAGCGCCCCCGCGAAAAGAAGTGACCGCAGCATGCACGCGCGCATCATAGCTCCTCTCGGATTTGCAGGATTCGTTGATTCGTCAAGTCGATCCACACCATCAGCTGCGGCGGCGCATCATCGTGCTTATGGAAGGGGATGTAAATGACGCGTGTGTTATAAGAGCCAGTACCTTCCGGATTATAGGCAAGAATATCATAGGCCCGCAACCCGGCTACCCGGTGAGGTGAAGTAATCTTCTCTGTGTAAAAGGCGAAGGGTGTAAGCTGGGCGCTGCTGACGGAGGAGACGGTCAGTGCGCAGACGGTCTCACGGTTGACGCGGGACTTTAGACGACGCGGTGGCGTAGTTTCATCGAGCCCGCCTCACGAATGACTGGTTGTACCTCTTTCTGGATGGGAACAACGAGTTTGGGTCACCTATGAAAACAGCTGTCAAGAGCGAGCCCGAGAGCGTCTCAAAGGGGTCGCCCATCTCGAAGGCTTCGGTCAAGAGGCACAGCCCACCCTGCGCCCTCTTCTTCTGCGAACGGGGCGAGGTATCCGACGACATCTTCCCTCGCCAGGCCGGGCGCGTGCCTTCGCCGCATCCCGGTTGTCCTCGTCAGCGGTGTCGGCTCGTACCTGAGCCGCACCAGTCCCCCATCAGGATCAAGGCGTGGGAGCGAGCCCCCTGAGGATCGACTCCGGCCCCTGGCACGTCGTGCCCCAGACAACCGTCGGTTCCCGGTCGCGTCCACCGTAGATACGCACAGGATGTCTGGCTACCAGTGGGCTGGTGCCACCCCCGTCATGGCTCGCAACCGAGGCGTCTCAGTCCCTACGCCAGTGGCGAGGGATCATGACGGGGTGAGGGCTGGGGCTAATCGGGAGTGCGGAGTCGCGCCCCAACCCCTTTGTGAGCTCCCAGCCTCACCCCAAGTTCCGGGCCCCTCCCCCAACGCACGGTGCAGATCGAACGGCACCTGCTCGTGCAACAGGTGAGAACAGGCGCGCGCGAGCTTATGTGCCACGGCCTTGAGCGCGACCAATGGATGCGTCCGGGCCTGCTTCCGCTGATCCCGGATTCCGCAGTTGAAATCCAAGGTGCGTTCACAAGTTGCGGTCAATCCAAATGAATTCTTGTACTGCCACCAAGACAGCATTCACCACGCTCAACTGCGGCGCAGTTCAGAAATGGCAATTCAAGACATTGATTATCAACGTGTTTCTGAAACTGGTTTTTTCGATTCGGTCGCTACTGCGGAATCCGGGCTGATAATACGTACGAATCACCACTGCCTAGCGAATCGCACAGTGAGCGGCTTCGATAAACGCCCAGCTTAAATACTTGTTGCCGTTCTTCGTGTTGCCGGCCCCTTTCCGTGTGCCGTTGCTCACGTGCTCGCTGCCGACGCAGCGACCGTAGGACGCGAAGTGCCCCACGGTCACGAATCGACGGATGGCGCCGACTTCCACGAGAATCGTGCGGGCCAAGATCGGCCCGATGCCGGGGACCGTCTGCAGCAGCGCATAGCCGGGCTGGGTCCGCCCCGCCGCCCGGACCTGGTCCGCGAGCGTGTGGACTGCCTGCTCCAGACACTGCCACACCGTCTAGGAACTCGCGACCGTCTGCACGTGTGTGACCCCGGTTGTCAATAGTGGACGCCATGAATTGCCGCCTCACGCCGCCAGCTGT
Organism: Nitrospira sp.; assembly: GCA_029194675.1. NCBI lineage: Bacteria > Pseudomonadati > Nitrospirota > Nitrospiria > Nitrospirales > Nitrospiraceae > Nitrospira > Nitrospira sp. The sequence continues at coordinate 78,148 of JARFXP010000004.1, forward strand.
TGACGAGCCCACTGCTGGGCAAACACCGCGGGCGAGCAATTTCCCAGCCTGGAATGCCGACGCTGACGGTTATAGAGAAGAGCTCGATGTACTCCGTGATCTCTCGCCGAGCCTGCTCCCGTGTTTCATACCGCCGGTGGTGCACCAGCTCATTCTTGAGCGTTCCCCAGAAACTCTCCATCGGCGCGTTATCATAGCAGTTGCCCTTCCGACTCATAGACGGGGTCAGGCCGAACTGCCGCAATTGCGCTTGATAGTCCTGGGCACAATATTGAGAGCCGCGATCAGAATGATGAATGAGCCCCGGGGCCGGGCGCTTGGTGTCGAGAGCGTTCCTGAGCGCCCCCTGCACCAAGTCCGTCGTCATCCGCGCCCCCTCGCATGCCCAACCACCTCACATGTATACAGATCTTTGATCCCCGCCAGATACAACCACCCTTCTGCGGTGGGGATATACGTGATGTCGGTGACCCAGGTCTCGTTCGGGCGCGTGGCGACAAACGTTTGGGCCAAGACATTCTCCGCCACCGGCAGCGAGTGCTTTGAATCCGTCGTGGTCGTGAACCAGCGCACCTGTTTGCAACGTAGTCTCAGTTTCTTGCGTAGCCGTTTGATGCGTCCGACCCCAGCGGGGAACCCATCCTCACGCAATTCCGCTTGGAGACGTTCCGGCCCATAGGTCTGCCGGGTGCGCACATGCGCGGCCTGGATCGCCACTTCTAGGCGCGCGTTCTCCTGAGCGCGCTTCGAGGGACGGCGCGTGCGCCAGGCATAGTACCCACTTCGGGACACCTCCAGCACCCGACACAACACACTCAGGGGATACTGGGGCCGCAGCGTCCTCATGAGCGCGTACCGGGCAGCTGCGCCTTGGCAAAGTACGCGGTGGCTTTTTTTAAGATGTCGCGCTCCATCCGCGCCTCGGCCAGGTCGCGCTTCAGCCGAGAGACCTCGGCCTCCAGCTCTGTCACGGGCCGTCGGCTCTCCCCCAGCGTCGCGAGCTGACCGCGCCGGGCTCGACACACCCAGTTCTCGAGCGTCTTGCCCGACATGGCCAGGCGTCTTGCTACCTCTGGAATCGTCAACTTCTGTTCCAGGACCAGCTGCACCGCTTGCTCACGGAACTCCTTCGTATACTGCTGTCGCGGAACTCGTTCCATCTCACACCTCCAGACCTCAGATCATAGGTTGAAGGCGTCCACTTTTTCGAGCCTAGCACAGTGCGGGAAACGGGACGAGAGCCCGGACGCCCTCCGGGGTGAGCGGTCGGAGCCGGAGGAGAGAGAGCCGTGTCCCGGTTCATCGTGTGAGGAGACTCTGCAGACTCAGCACCACCATGGTCTTGTGCCGGACCAGTTGGCTGCGTTTGCGGAGCAGATCCCGGACGGCGCGTTCGGCTTTGGGATAGATGTCGCCGGTGGGGAGCAGACCCAGGCGGAGCAGATGCGCCACCCACCGCGCATCATGCTGATCGTCGGCGTGCTTGAGGCCACTGGACTGTGGAAGCGCGGGCGCATGGGCCACGTGCACGCGGTCGCCGGCGTCCATGAGTCCATCGACGAGCCAGTACCACTTATAGGTGGATTCGACGGCGATCCCGTGCACGGTGGCGCGATACGGCTCCAGGGCACCGACGATCAGTGGCAACTCATTGCGCAGTCGTTTCTGATCCAGCACCCGGTCCGCGTCATCACTCATCACAACCACACTGGTGCTGGCATGCAGATCGATTCCCACATCACGCAGCATCGCACCCTCCTCGGTTCAGGTGGATGAGAGCCGCCGTGTCATACACGACATCGCCTCTCTACTCCACACGAGGAGCCTTCGAGATGATTATCGGGAGTCTTTTACTGCCTGCACGCGCTCGATCACGTCATAAGAGACGGGGCCAGTCATGACTTGGATCACCTATCGTTTTCTGTCGAGCATGTTCGAAGCCCGCTCAGACACTTCTTTGATCAAAATCCCCATCTTTGCATGTGACGGCTCGAAATCAACCGGCCAGTTGTAGTGGCGCAACCGTTCGCTGGCGGTCGGGCCGATTGATGCGACGACCATCTTCTTCAATGCCGCACGAAACGGCTCCACCTTCCCATCCTGCTCCAACACACGCATGACATGGTCTACCTGCGCAGCATTGGTGATCAGTATCACATTGACTCGCCTGGCAATGATTTCATCGAGTGCATGACGAACGGGACCAAGATCTTCAGGTAGAGCCCACTTATACATTGGAACCAGGAATACCTCGGCGCCTCGCTGCTCCAGCGCGTTCACGAACTCAGGGTTGGAGACTCCGTATTCCTGAACGGCAATCCTCAGTCCCTTCACGGGACGATACTGATCCAGAGCTGAAACCAAATCGACCCACGTATTCGGTTCCGGCACGGTCACTGTCGCCTGAAGCCCGACAGCCTTCAGGGCTGCGACCGGCTTAGGCCCTCGTGCGATGATCGCCGTGCCTTTGAGCACCGCGACGACGGACGACCAGGCATAGCGAGTCTTGAGCAGGTCAAACAGCATCGTTGCGCCGACACCAGTCAGGAGAATAAGCAGATCGATCCGACCGGCCATGAGCCGAGCACCAAACTCCTGCGCTGCGGAATTGTCTTCCAGTGGGATTTCTCGTAGAACGGGAGCCACGAGCGGCCTGCCGCCGTAACGCTCGATCAGCCGGCTGATCTCTATCGCCATTCGGCTTTCAAACGCAACGACTGTCATCCCATCAAATGTCATGGCTACGGTGATCGTACCATAGCTGTTGAGCCCGGAGCAGGAGCTGATTTTCCGTTGACGACTTGCAGTTAGTCTCCCTACTATGCATATTTTAGTCGGATCAACGAACGAGTTGCTTAGTATGACTGCTCCACTCCATAGAGGTCTTCGGCATTTGGCCCTGCGTGTCATGGACCTTTCTCGTTCGCGCCGATTTTATGAGCAGTTGCTTGGCTTTCAATCGGTGTGGGAGCCGGATCCGGAGAATGTCTATTTTAGCTCCGGCATCGATAATCTGGCACTCCACCAAATTCCAAAAGATGAACTACCCTTGTACCAACCAACAAAGGCCCAATTGCTCGATCATATCGGGGTGATTCTCGACAGTCCACAAGCCGTCGATCGGATGTACGGCGAAATGGCGCCAAAGATCGAATCCCTGGGCGGGCGAATCGTCAAGGAGCCCAAGCAGCACCGAGACGGCAGTTACTCATTCTATTTTTCAGATCCCGACGGCATTGTGATCCAGGCTCTGTATGAACCGGCGATCAGCAAACTGAGGATCAGTGCCGACTCATGAGCCAGGTTTGGACCAGCCTTCCCAAGAATCATTACCTGAGCCTCGCTCCCTGGTGCTGGGTGCAGCTGGAGAGTGCGGAGCCACCGGGCCCCTTCCCGTTCGTAGGCGGGGTATCCCCTGAAGTCGTCGCCGGACTCCACGAAGCTCATAGCCTGCTCTCCAGTGCGATCGATACCGCAATCAGCGACGTCTTCTCGAAACGGGCGCCGCTCGACGATCCTGATCGTCAACAACGGCTGGAAGATGCCTATGCAGAGCTGGTCAACGCACGGCCCTATCTTCAACAACACATCCGCTGCGGGCGGCGACCGGACGGGACCTTCCAGTGGGAATTCCCGACCGATTCAGCAAAATCCTCAACCGTGACCAACGGTGGGCTTCGCATCTTCCATGCGATCAATCACCAGGCGATCCCCATCGGATTCAACGGACGGCCGCTGGGTCCCAGCGTAGGGAAACTGCTCGGCCTGCTCGACGGAACCCATACCGTGGACGAGCTCCGTTCTGCGTTGTCGGCCATGCCGCGTGATTCGCAGATGCTGCTGACCAAGGTGATGGAATCACTGCACCACTATGGATGTCTCGCCACTTCTGCGACGACGTCTATACTGCGACATTGGCACGATATCGTTCAGGATCAGGACATCGTGCACCTTGGACATGCTGCCCTCCTCTACCGGCAACGGGACAGCGCACTCCTCTTCGACCCATGGCTTCTGCCTTGGTTTGCCGAATCGCCGTTGCCCTCGGTCTGGAGCGGACTGTTCCCGAAACCAACCGCCGTGTTTCTGACTCACGACCACGATGATCATGTCGATCCCCGCACCTTGCTTCATTTGCCGAAAGACACGCCGATCATCGTGCCCAGTCGACAAAATCGAAAACGGCTGTTTTTCGACTATCGTTCGCTTCTCGCAGAACTGGGTTTTGACCGAATCATCGAGCTGGCCCATGGGGGAACTTGGCCGTTTGAAGGCGGTACTGTCGTGTCCGTGCCCTTCTACGGAGAGGACCCTTGCGACTTGAACATGCCCAGGAATTGCTACTTGATTTCGGATCGAGGGCACAATGTGCTGATCCATGCGGACAGCGGTCCGACGAACGACGGACGATCCGCTCTCAAAGACCATATCATCCAGCAATTGGTCGGGCGATACGGATCGATTCCGCTCGTGTTCGCGTCACAACAGCAGCTGCTTGAAATTCGGAGCCATGCCGCCCATGCCTCTCTCTCTCATCCCGGCAAATGGCTGGATGTCGGTGAAAACGGCTATCTCACAAACGCTTATCTCGCCGAGTTGTGCGCGGCTGCCCAGGCACGGATGTTTGTTTCCTACGCCACCGGTGGAGCTGACTGGTACCCAGACCACCTGTCTTTCATGTTCAGCCGTCGTAATCCCTGCAGAACCGCACTCTTAACGGCTCATTGGGAACAACCTGAAAGATTGAAAGACCTTCTGGTTTCACAGGAATGTCGCTATCATCGTGCCCACGCCTTCGATGTCTATCGAGTCCTGAGTGGGGGGATGATCGAAGTCAGTTCGGCGAGAGAAACCCTCGCCCCGATGACGCTGTATCGGTTGGATCACGGTGATCCCCCCTTCATGAAGGCGGGCAAGGGACGATAGACCATTTTTCTTTGAGGAGCAGCCATGGCCGGGACGCAGTCGCCGATTCTTGTCACAGGAGCAGCGGGATTCATCGGATTTCATGCGGCCATGCGCCTGTTGGAACGTGGCGACCAGGTGATCGGCCTGGACAATATCAACGACTACTACGATGTGCGATTGAAACAGGCCAGGCTCGCCCAATTGACGCCGAACGAACGATTTCGTTTCGTGAAGCTCGATCTCTCCAATCGACAAGGCATGCGGGATCTCTTTGCCGGTGAACCGATACGGCGCGTGGTTCATCTCGCTGCTCAGGCAGGCGTCCGCTACTCACTGACCAATCCTCACGCCTACACCGAAAGCAACGTCGAGGGGTTCATCAATATTCTGGAAGGCTGCCGGCGGAGCAACATCGAGCATTTGGTCTATGCCTCGTCCAGTTCTGTCTATGGGGGGAACACCCATATGCCGTTCTCCACCCATGACAACGTAGACCATCCGGTTTCACTGTATGCCGCTACCAAAAAAGCGAATGAGTTGATGGCTCACTGCTATGCGCATCTGTATCAGCTGCCCTGCACAGGTCTTCGATTTTTCACCGTCTATGGACCCTGGGGGCGTCCTGACATGGCTCTCTTCATCTTTACGAAGGCCATCTTGGAGGGCAAACCGATCGAAGTCTTTAACCAGGGCCGGATGAAACGCGATTTCACCTATGTGGACGACATCGTCGAAGGGGTCATTCGAACGCTTGATCACCCGGCGACGGCCGATCCAACATGGTCTGGGGATCGGCCGACACCAGGAACCAGCTCGGCTTCGGCACGAATCTACAATATCGGCAACCATCGGTCGGTTGAACTGCTGCACTTCATTGAGGTCCTGGAGCAAGCGTTGGGAAAGAAGGCGGAGAAAAAACTGATGCCGTTACAACCTGGGGATGTCCCTGCGACTTACGCCGATATCGACGATCTCACCAACGATGTCGGCTTCAAGCCGACCACACCAATCGAGGAGGGCATCCCTCGTTTCGTGAAGTGGTACCGCGAGTTCTATAGGGTCTGAAAAACCGAGTCAGAAAAGCCAGCGGGATGTTGCCAAACTATTTTGCAAGTGTGGTAGGCTGGTCAAAAAGGTTGTCCAGCAAGACCGCAGCAAGCGAGAAGGCGAAGCGTACCTTGAGCCGTACGTTGAGTCTTTAAGCGCCACGAGAACGCCGCTGGCGGCCTTTTTCAACAGCCTGCTAGAAACAACCAACTGGCACAAACCCCGTGCCGAACAGCCTCGACAGCGCGATGTATCGCGCATTATCGTAAAAAGAGTAACTTGGCATCCGCTGAGCACGCCCCGTGACATCTCCCCCATAGGAAGGGTCTGATCCGAAGAACATCCCTCCACGGGTCCTCTGCACAAGTTGTATCCATTCTGTGTACAACAAGCATACTTCGGCCTGTGCCGGGCCGGAAGACGTATTGCTTGCATGCCAGTCACGCGCCCAATCCGGCAATTGACGGCCTTCCGTCCCAGAAGTGCGTTCCTGGTATGACGGCACCTCATAATCATGTTCGCTGGCGGTCGTGGTTCGAGGAGCCGTCGGCATATTCTCCAAATTGGGCACGACAGAAAGCGGCTTGAGTGTCATGGCATGGCAACCGGCCCTCTCTTTATTCGTATACATGGAACTGCCGTCTGCTTGAGGACATTCCCAGGTCGTACCCGATCCAGGCTGGGCATCTGAGAATGCCGGACCAGCGGAAAAGGCCGCCAGCATCGCAGTGAAAAAGGAAAGAATCTGCGTCGGCCGCATGGGGCACCTCCAGATCCGGTGTTGAAGGCACTCAGTGCCTGAACACTCATGGTCATTCCTGTGAAACTGTCCCCTCACCCTACGCAATACTTTATTCTTTGGTCTATGCCTCTTTAGAGGGGGAAACCAATGCTGGAGCAGCTTGGAGGACGCCGTCCATTCCATCGTCATACCCCATGTTGCTCGATCGACATCCTCCCGGCGCGATCGGATGTCTCCATCGTTTTACCTACGTTGCACGTCCCCTCTGCCGCTTCCTAGAATAGGCCCATCATTCATTGAACCCGAACCGCAATGACACCCTGAACAAGGAGGGCTCCTCATGGCAACCGTGGGACAACTCATGACCCGTGACCTCAGTGCGATCCCAGGAGAGACGACGATCCAAGAAGCGGCGGCACGCATGCACGGCAGTCACATCGGGTCATTGTTAGTGAAAACCGGCGAGACTTTTTCGGGAATCATCACGGAAACCGACATCGTCCGGGCTATCGCCGAACGAATCGACGTAGCGGGCACCGCCGTTTCGCAGTTGATGTCAAAACCGATTATGTCGGTGGGAAAAAACCTATCACCGCATTACGCGCGGGATCTCATGGCGGACAAACGCCTCCGCCATCTGGCGGTCACCGATGCAGGCACGATCGTGGGTATGATCTCCGCTCGCGATCTCCTCGCGTATTTTAAAACCGTCGCTCACGAGGCCGTCTAACCATCACGCGCCAAGCTACGCAACGGCGGATCCGAGCTTGTCGAGCACTCTTTGGGTTGACACGAGATGACGAGTCAACCCAAGCTGCTTCGGCTCCATGCCCATCGCCAGGCCAAGCAGTTGAGGCAAGTGCCAGATCGGAAGGTCAATGTCGGCTTGCTCCTGGCGGGCCGCACTCGACTGCATCCCATCCAGGTTGAGGTGGCACAACGGACAGGGAGTCACCAAGATATCGGCACCATGGCGTTTCGCATCCAACGTGTGGCTCGCCACCATGCGCAAGGAATTCTTTTCATTGATCGTCAGAAGCGGAAACCCGCAGCATCGAGTTTTCCCGGGAAAGTCCACGACCTCCAATCCCAACCAACTCATGATGAGCTCCAACGATTTCGCCCGCTCTGGTTGGTCCTGAAAGCCCAACGCTTCAGACGGGCGTTGCAAATAACATCCATAGAACGGAGCAGCCCGAAGCTCCGTCAATGGTCGTCGCACCCGCTGCCGAATACCTTGTTCCCCCAACTCTTCGAGTAAAATCCAGACAAAATGACGGATCTGCGTCGTCCCTCGATAGGTTAAGCCTTCCTCGCCCAGGATCTCGTTGACGGCAGCCAGATAGGGAGGATCCGTCGTGAGGCGGTGATTGGCTTGGCTCATGACACCCTGGCAGGTACTGCAAATCGTCATGATAGGCAACCCGGACTGTTCCGCCAGGGCAAAGGTCCTGGCATTCAGCACATCTCCCAACTTCCGGTCTTTCTCTTGCAGAACACCCGCTCCGGTGCACGACGCCGTCGTCATTTCTTCCAGCTCCAAACCGAGCCGTGGATAGACCTCCATCACCGACTGATAGAGCTCCGGACATCCCCCTTTGGACACACACCCTGGGAAAAACGCAAATTTCACGGTCGTTCCTCCATCCGTTGAAAGAGCCTCCGAAACTTCTCCAGGCCGGGAATGGCACGATGAAACGGGCCAGTTTTAGGAACTTTCCCTCTCACGAATGCCCGGAGGACCATGGGAAGAAGAGACAGCAGACGAGACAAGTTCCGGAGCCCAAACGTTCGAACCGCCAACATGGGTTCATCCAACCGTCCTTTCCGGTAAATGAGGTCCGCGAACACTTCAGCATGTCGAGCGCCGCACGTGGAAGGGACCTCCGCCTGTATCCCTTGGCCTCTGAGCGACATAATGCGATCCATGGCCCCAACGCCCTTGGGACACACTTCAATACATTCCATACAGCGGGTGCAATCCCACATGCCGCCTGGTTCGTTGAGAGCCAACAACCTGGAGCGTCCGGCGCCATCACGGGGATCGGCCACGAATCGGTATGCTTTTGCCAACGCTGCCGGGCCGACAAACCGCTCATCCACTTCCAGCGCGGCGCAGTCCGACACACAGGCTCCGCACATAATGCACCCCATCACGCCCGTGAGGTGATTCATCGACTCGGCTGAAGCGAGGTACTCAGCTTCCGGTTCCTGGCCAGCTGGTTGGAGCCACGGTTGCACCTGTCGTACTTTTTCCCAAAACCCAGCCATATCGGTGACCAAGTCTTTGATCACCGGCATGTTATTCATGGGCTCCACCTGCACGATTCCCCGTTCCGAAGCCATCGCCTGGACTTTGGTTTTACAGGCCAAGGCCGCATGACCATTGATGCGCATGGCGCAGGACCCGCAAATCGCTCCTCGACAGGAACACCGGAGCGTTAAGGATTCATCGAGGGTTTCGCGAATATGAATAAGCGCATCCAACACCGTATCCGCTCGATCCGTATCCAGTTTATACTCCTGGAAATACGGCATGGAGGGTGAGGTCTCTGGATTAAAGCGGCGAATGCGAAATGTCGTTATCATGCACTAATAGGTCCGTACTTTGGGCTCCCATCGGGTGAGGCGAACCGGCAAATATGCGACGCGTGGGGAACCATCCGGTTGGTGATAGACCAAAATGTGTTTCAACCACTGCGCATCATCCCGATGGAGATAATCCGTCCGAAAATGTGCACCTCGGCTCTCCCGGCGGAGTAAGGCGCTACGCACAATCGTCTCGGCACAGTCCAACATGAACCCAAGCTCTAAGGCACGGATGAGGCTGGTATTGAACACTTGACCTTTATCCTGCACGCCCACACGCGAGTACCGATCGTGCAGAGCTTCCAACGTCTCTTTCGCCGTCATCATGCCTTCCTGGTCGCGAAAGACCCCCAGGTGAGTATGCATCGCGACACCCATTTCGTGTCGAATGGTTGCAACCGAGTCCGTGTTGGCATGACGCGATAGTAATGCAGAAACAGCCTGCTGCTCCATCCCCACGGTCGAATCAGGAACGTGAGGCGTTGGGACCTCCCGCGCATATTCCGCGGCGCATCGCCCAGCCCGTCGGCCGAACACGACGGTGTCCAATAATGAATTCGCGCCAAGCCGATTACCCCCATGAAGGCTCAGACAAGCCGTCTCACCGGCGGCAAACAGCCCCGGGACACCGGCCCATGCGCCATGCCTATCCCAGCATCGCCCATCCACATCGGTCTTGATGCCGCCCATCTGGTAATGCATGCCTGGCCGGATTGGAACGGGCTCTTTCGTTAAGTCAATTCCGGCAAACGAGTGTACTTCGTCAGAAATCTGCCGGAGCCGTTCGTGGATAAGCCGTCGACCCAAATGACGACAATCCAACAGGACACACCCGTCCACCCCTCGACCTTCGTTGATTTCGGTTTGTCCGGCTCGCGACACCACGTCGCGGGAAGCCAACTCCATCATATTCGGGGCATACCGTTTCATGAACCGTTCGCCGTCACGATTCAATAAATACGCGCCCTCTCCACGAGCGGCTTCGGTAATCAACAGCCCTTTTCCCTTTAAGGTCGTCGGGTGATACTGCACCATTTCCATATCCATCAAAGCGGCGCCGGCGCGATAGGCGATCGCCATGCCGTCACCCGTACAAATCAACGCATTGGTACTCGGCTCAAACACGCGCCCCAATCCCCCGGAAGCAACGATGACGGCTTTCGCCTTCACCAAGGCAAATTGACCCGTTCGAATTTCAAACCCTATTAAGCCCGCGCAACGACCATCGGCATCCTTCACCAATGAGGTCACGAACCATTCCTCGAAAACCGGTACGCGCGCTTTCATGAGTTGCTCAAAGAGGACGTGAAGCATGGCTTGTCCGGTAAAATCCGACACGAAAAAGGTACGGGCTCGCTTTTGCCCCCCAAACCGGCGGGTACCAAGCCGGCCCTCCTCATTCCGATTAAAAATGACACCCATGTGCTCCAACGTGAGAATCTCGCGCCCGGCTTCTTGAGCGAGAATTTCAACCGCGTCCTGATCCGCTAAATAATCGCTCCCCTTGACTGTCTCGAAGGCATGTTCCTCCCAGTCGTCCCCACGATCCGTCATCGCGGCATTGATGCCGCCTTGCGCCGCATTGGAATGACTTCGAACCGGATGGACCTTCGTCATGATCGCCACGCGAGCACCGGCCTCATGCGCGGCCAAAGCCGCGCGCATCCCAGCCAATCCCGCACCCATCACCAGCACATCATATTCATAAGCAGTCGTCATGTCAGTGACACACACCCATTCGAATCAGGCAGATGACAGTAGGTCAAAAAGGACAAGAGAGAAAACATCTCATCGCTATGTGAGAAATTGTAACCGGAGGTCTTCATTATATCTATACCTTTGGCTTTTCACGCTCTTGTGTAAGTTGGTTAGAGATCCAAGCCTCTGTAATGGAAGTATCTGGCGATCTTGAATTGCTCGACGTTGCGGAAGCCGTGCGCCGTTTTCTTCAGCCATTCGATCGTCGCCTTGACGGCTCTCACTCCCGCATTGGTGGTGCCGTGCAGCAGATACGTCAGCACGGCAAAGCTATGGCGCTGGATCCGCTTCGCCACCTCAGCCCTTGATCTCAGCGGCTATGGATGACGCTCCGGAACCAGCAGGCAAAGAAATTATAAGCGGCCCCACCGATAGGCATAATCCCAGACCTGGAGGAAACACTCCTTGAGGGCCTAGTCCCGCCCCCCTTCAGAGTGCCTCGCTCGGGTCCTCCTTCTCGAAGGGCCGAACATAGCGCAATCGAGGTCAATTACCTCACACGACTTCCTGAAGAGCACCTCTGAAACATGCTACCACAACCGGCTTGAATGATTGAACCCAAAGGTAATAAATAAAGGCGTCTGAGCCCGCAAGTTCTCACCATGTTAGGTCAACTCTCCAAGGCAGCCCTCGATGGGAAATAGTAAGATCGACCGTACTCCTCAGGAGAACTTCTCTCTTCATCGCTCTCAGGTCTCCATCAAGTGCCCCAGACAAGCGAATGCCGTGTCGTTAAGTTCAGAATCCTTTAGGACAAGCTCGGAAGGGGCATTGGGATGCACCTCCGGTGTTTAGCCCGGATGGCAAGACAGCTCTGGCGCTCTACTGCGCAGCTCACCGAGGTAATCCTTGGAAAGGGAAAAAGGGAAAAGGAGCACAGGCTAACCCGGCCGACATCTGGCTTTACCTTGTCCCTGCCAGAAACCTCAGGTATCCTGCCTATCTCCCGAACATGACAGTTACCCTGCTGATTCATTGATCGGCCCAAAAGCACGGGGTTATGAAGGTAATCACGCGAATAATTGACGCACCGGGACATCCAACGACTCAGCAATCGACATGACGGATTACAGCGTACTCGGGAATTTGGTGCTCATTTACACCGTATCTATCGCGGTAGTGTTTCTGTTTCATCAATTCCGACTGCCGTCTATCGCCGGATTTCTCGTCGCCGGGGCTTTGATCGGTCCGCATGGGCTCAACCTGATCTCTGACATCGCAACGGTGCACGTGTTGGCAGAAATCGGGATTGTGCTGCTTCTGTTTACCATCGGTATCGAATTCTCGCTGGTGCAACTGACCTCGCTTCGTCGGCTGCTCTTGATTGCCGCTCCAATCCAAGTCGGGGGGGTCATCGCGATCTCATGGCTCGGCGGCACCGTGGCAGGATTGCCGACACCTCAGGCGATCTTCTGGGGTTTTCTGCTATCGCTCAGCAGCACTGCGATTGTATTGAAAGCGTTGGCCGCCAGTGGAGACAGCGATTCACCCCACGGGCGAGCCACCATCGGGATCTTGATCTTCCAGGACTTGGTCGTCGTCCCGATGATCTTGTTGACCCCTATTCTTGCCAGCCACGGTGAAGGGGCGCTCACCCCAGCGCTGCTCTCGTTGGTGAAATCGATGGTGGTGGTCGCATGCATTGTCGCAGCCGCGTGGTATGTGGCTCCGAAATTACTCGACCACATCGTTCGTAGCCGAAGCCGGGAACTCTTCCTGTTGACCATCATTGTCATGTGCCTCGGCATTGCGTGGCTGACGTCTCTCGGCGGGCTGTCCCTGGCCTTGGGAGCCTTCATCGCCGGACTCGTGATTTCCGAATCGGAGTACAGTCATCAAGCCATCGCCGACGTGTTGCCGTTTCGAGACAGTTTCAATAGCCTGTTTTTTGTCTCCATCGGCATCTTGATGGATTGGCGCATCCTGCTCGAGTATCCACTCGTCGTGACCGGTGTGTTACTCGTCGTCCTCCTCCTAAAGTTCATCGCTGGAACGGGAGCTGTTTTGACGGTCTCCGTGCCTCCTCGCTCGGCCGTCATGACTGGAATTGCCCTCGCACAGGTAGGTGAATTCAGTTTTATCCTGGCACAGGTCGGCTTGGACAATCAGCTATTGTCGGGACCGCCATACCAAATCTTCCTAGCGGTTTCGGTCTGCTCTATGATCATCACGCCGTTCTTAATGCAGTTATCCCCGCATCTCGCGCGGCGCGTTGAGGCCGTGCAGCGACTGCACCATTGGTTTCCCGGGCAGACGACGGCCCATGTGCTCGAAGCAGAGGGGAGGCATCTACGCATCAAAGACCATGTGATTATCGTGGGATATGGGCTCAACGGACGCAACCTGGCTCGTGTACTCGGTGAGACGGAAGTGCCCTACATCGCGTTGGATTTGGAGGGGGATACGGTGCGCCGAGAAGCGGCTCACGGCTTGCCGCTCTACTATGGAGATGCGACAAACCCGAATGTCTTGAGGCATGTGAAAATCGAAGATGCGCGGGTTCTGGTCATCGCAATCTCCGATCCGTTCATGACTCGGCGAGCCGTGCAGGCAGCTCGAGGCTTGAACCCGAAGATCCACATCGTGGTACGAACCCGTTACTTGCGTGAATTGGAAGAGCTCCATCAGTTAGGCGCCGATGACGTAGTGCCGGAAGAATTCGAGACGTCGATTGAAATCTTTGCGCTCGTCCTCCGCACCTACAACATGCCGCACGATTTCATCACGCGAAAGGCTGAACAAGTGCGTCGAGAAGGGTATGCGCTTCTCCGTCGCAGCGAGGTTCCCGAACTGGCTCACCACCTTCGCGGCGGAACCCTCGCTGATGTCGAAGTGGAAACTTGTCGAATCGAAGAGGATTCGCCGGCGGCTGGAAAGACGATCGCTCAACTGGCGTTGCGGCCGCGAATCGGAACGTCCATCATCGCCTTGACTCGAAACGGCGTCACAGAATCCAATCCATCGGAGAAAACCAAACTCCTTGTCGGCGACATTGTAGTACTGCTGGGAACGCGCGATCAGATCAGACGAGCCATGGGGTTTATTCTGGCGAATCAGGGCAAAGATTAGCAGGCATCACCGCGAGTCCATCCGCTTGATCGCGACAGAGAACGATCGGCAACCTCAGCACCTGCAGCCTCTTCATCGTGCCAGGGCGCAGGGTATGACAGGGCACGGCTGGGTACCAGAAGCCAAAGAAGGAACGGCTCGTCGAAGGTGCGACCTCGGGCAACGGCTGTTCGAGCACGAGGGTCTTTCGATAGGGAGAAAACTCGCCAGACAGGTTCGGCCGATGAATTTTGACTATATCGAGAGGATGGCGATAGGTCAAGCAATGCCAACGCGGTTGCGCGGTTACCCGGTTCCTTGACACCCTCAAGGATCACATACTATTCTGTTCATGCGCAGAAATTGAACGTGTGATGAGGTGAGGTCATGATTGCCACACAACACATAGAGCCGACGACGACGTTGGCACAACTGCAAGAATCCAAGCCCGAGAGAGTCACGATCGTATTGCTGAGCGGTGATCTCGATCGGGCGATGGCGGCCTTTATCATCGCCACGGGCGCTGCTGCGATGGGTATGCATGTGACCATGTTTTTTACGTTTTGGGGATTGAACACAATTCGGAGACGGGGAGCTACGAGTTCAGCCAAAGATTGGCTTCGACGGATGTTCGGACTGCTCAACAAAGGTGGCGCCGACGCATTGCCGTTGTCCCGATTCCACTTCGCGGGGTTGGGAACAAAGATGATGCAAACGGTGATGAAGCAAAACCGGATGCCGGGTGTGCCTGAGTTGATGCAAACAGCCCTCGATCTGGGCGTGCGGTTCATCGCCTGCACGACGACGATGGGCCTCATGGGTATTACCAAGAATACGTTGATCGATGGCATCGATCAATTCGCAGGTGTGACGACGTATCTGGCCGAAGCCAAACAGGGCAATGTTAATCTGTTCATCTGAACCGTCAACGGAAGTAAGGGTGTTTTCATGATGCAGGCCGATGTCAAGCTCGACACCTTGGGATACTTTTGTCCAATGCCGATTATTCTCACGTCCAAGAAGATCAAAGAATTGGCGCTGGGACAGGTGCTGGAGGTCGTCTCCGATGATGAGGGCATCAAAAAAGACATGCCGGCTTGGTGTGAAACCACGGGCCATCAAATGATGGGCTTGGAAGAGGAACAAGCAAAGTCGGGCCCCATCTATAAGGCGTTTGTGAAGAAGGCGAAATAGCTAGACTCCTGCAAGAGAACGACGGTTAAGCCAGAAGCCGGAGGACCGGTCATCGGTCCTCCGGCTTTTTCGTTTGCACAGGCAAGGACCTATGGATGGAATCGTCGAATGTGTGGCGAATTTCAGTGAAGGCCGGGATCAGGCGACTGTTCAGGCTCTGATTGATGCCGTGGCTTCGACACCCGGCGTGGTTCTCTTGCACCACTCGATGGATACCGACCACCACAGATCGGTGTTGACGTTTTGTGGAGGCCGGGACGCGACCATTGAAGCTGCTTTTCGTGCCGTTCGGATCGCAACTGAGCTCATCGACCTGCGTTCACATGTCGGAGTACACCCCCGCATAGGAGCAACAGATGTTGTGCCATTTATCCCGATCAGGGATACGACAATGCAAGACTGTGTCCAGCTAGCCAAACGACTAGGGGAACGAGTTGGGCGTGAACTGGGGATCCCAGTTTTCTTATACGAACGGGCCGCAGGTCGTGCCGACCATGGCCCGTTGGAGGCGGTCAGGCGAGGAGGGCTTGAGGGTTTGGCTTTCCGGATGGACTCCGATCCTGATTGGACTCCCGACTTTGGCCCGTCTCGGCTACATCCGAGCGCTGGAGCGATCGCGATCGGGGCTCGGCCTGCACTGATCGCCTACAACGTGAACCTCCGTTCGACAGAAGTGGATAAAGCCAGGTCTATCGCCAGGGCTGTGCGCCAATCGAGCGGAGGGTTGCCCCATCTGAAAGCGATCGGCGTAGAGTTGGCCAGCCGTGGCATGGTGCAGGTCGCAATGAATCTGACAGACTACGAAGTGACACCGTTGCTAACCGCGTTTCAGGCGGTCAAGACTGAAGCCGCGAAACATGGCATAACGGTAGCGAGTAGTGAACTAGTCGGATTAGTTCCGGAGGCGGCACTGGATCAGGCTGCAGCAGCGTCGCTGCAGCTCGACCGTTTCAACTCAGACCAAGTACTCGAAACGAAAATTGCCGAGGCAGCGCTTGCCAAGAAAGAACCGGTAGAAACCCTATCAGGTTTCCTTAGCGCCCTCGCTGCGGCTAAACCAACTCCAGCCGGTGGCAGCGTGGCGGCATTCGTAGGTGCCCTGGCGGCTTCCTTGGGAGTAATGGGGGCACGCCTTGGTGGACAATCGGACAGAGAACAGCGTTTACTTGAGTTGAGCCGGCAGCTTCATCGGCTTGTTCAGGCAGATACAGATGTTTACACCGAGCTGATGGACGCCTATAAGATACCGAAAGAACATCCTGATCGCCCCCAGGCAATTTCGATTGCGCTCCAACGGGCTACGGAAGTACCGTTAGAAATCGCGGAGTTGTCCTGCGAGGTTGCACGGTCTCTCCATATGTTGCGCGAGGAAGGTAAGCCGACCATTCAATCAGACCTTGCAGTGGGTCAGACCATAGCCATTGCAGCGGCTCAAGCAGGCCTTGTTACGGTGCATACGAACATAAATGCACAACGAAATCAGCCACTTATAGAGATCATGCAATTCAGAATTGCAAAGGCCACGGAAAGCCTTGAGGAACTCAAGGGCTTGTGTTAGACTCCGGCGCCGAATTATTGGAAACCATAAGCAGCAGGCCGACTTGGCCTGAGAAAGTCGAAAAGCAATCGGATGGAAATCAAGGTTTTTAACAACAACGTCGAGAAAGCCCTCAAGGTCGCTAAGAAGAAGCTGGCAGGCGAGGGCCTGTTCCGCGAGTTAAAGCGCCGCCGTTTCTATGAAAAGCCCAGTGTGAGAAAGAAAGCCAAACAACGCGAAGCTCAGCGACGCCGACAAAAGTGGCTATCGAAGCGGAAGCCTGACTAGACACACCGTTAGAAGTCTTCGTTCGTCTCACCATCTTTCTCCCCGTCCGTGAGCATGTCCTCATGCGTCAGGAGCAAATCCATGCCGCTATCCGCATCCTCAAGCGTGAGATTCGTCGTTGGCAAGAGCCAGTCGTTGGCGTCGTAGCCAAGGAATCGAGCCGCGATCCCTTTCTCATCCTCATTTCCACCCTGCTCAGTTTGAGAACCAAGGATAGGACCACAAGGGAAGCGGGCGACCGACTCTTCGTCATGGCTCGCACACCGGAAGCCATGCTGAAGCTGCCGCTGAAGAAGCTCGAACGGGTGATTTATCCGGTCGGCTTTTACCGGACAAAAGCCAAAGCCATTCACCAAATTTGCCGCCAGCTGATCGACCAGTATGGCGGGGTGGTACCGGACTCCATCGATGAACTGGTCACCTTACCTGGGGTGGGACGAAAAACCGCGAACTTGGTTGTGACAATTGGATACGGCAAGCCTGGGATCTGTGTCGATATTCATGTCCATCGGATCAGCAATCGATGGGGCTATATCAAAACGAAGACACCCGAAGAATCTGAACAGGCCCTTCGGCTCACGCTACCGAAGCAATACTGGATCATCTACAACGATCTCCTCGTTCCCTATGGGCAGAACCTGTGTCTTCCGGTCTCGCCTCTGTGCAGCACATGCAAGTTGACCGAATTGTGTGATCGGGTGGGAGTGACAAAAAGCCGTTAGACGTGAAAGGTAAAACGTGAACCGTGCGATCGGACGGGAGAACAACCTTTCACCTTTCGCGTTCCTCAGATGAACAGCTTGGTTTCCGCGTCAGCGGTTAAGGAGAGGATGGCGGGCAGGCCCAACACTTCATCGACATTCCGTTCGACCGCAGAACCGTCTACACCCATATATTCCAACCCGGCGCTGCAGGCGATCACCCGCAGCGTTCCGACATGCTTGGCATCTTGGAGCATCTCCGAGATCTTCGGCACCTTTTTTTCTTTAAGCAGCCGGGTAACTTCCTCAGCCGACTCGGCATATTCCGGCGGGAAATCGATCTGATCGATCCTCCCTTCCGCGAGTTTTTTGATCGTCCAAAACAACAACACGATGATCACGTCTTTGCCCATCGCCGCGGCGGTCATGCCGAGCGTCGCGACCTGATGCAGCTTATCGTACGTGGCGTTGTGGGCGAAGATAACGAACTTCGGTTTAGTCGGCATACCTACTTCTTCTGCACGCGGGCCTTCACGCTGTTGACATAGTCGGTGATCGCGACTCGACTTCGTCGGAGGTCATTGGGCAGTCATGCGTCTCGCTTTCATCGACCATGTATCGATCCTGATACCTCTCCCGCCTGTGAATGACTGCGTTTTCAGGAGTCACATTGATCAGCATAAACCACTCGTTAGCCCCTTGTGAAATCACGACATGTTTGCCCACTCTTTTTTTGGCGACCTCGATCTGGAGATCTTCACCCGCATCAACGGACGCCTGTCCCGCCCCTACAAGCGAAAGGTGCCAGGCCACCGATGTCATGCTGATCATGAGGCTTGCGATCACTCAACGCGACTGCCAAGGTTCATACCGAGGCTCCATAAAGAATGATTATAACGATCGAAGACGACTGCGTAAACACGAGGCGCCGGCCCGATCGAGCTTGAGAGCCACAGGAGCACATGCTAGGATGCCGACCGATGGATGGGCTCCTTTCGGCGGTTCAGCAGTATGTGTCGACCGAAACCCTGGTTACGCTGACGGCCCTCTCGATTGTCTTCTTTGTCGGATCGCTGATTGCCATCCCGTTCATCCTCGTCCGGCTTCCAACAGATTTCTTCGACACCCGTGTGCCGCGGCTCTGGATGGAAAATCATCATCCGGTGCTACGGTTGATCGGCCATATCGTAAAGAACGTCATCGGGGCCATCTTTCTGTTCGCCGGATTCTTGATGTTGTTCTTACCGGGTCAAGGCATTCTCACGATGTTGATCGGCGTGACGATGCTCGACTTTCCCGGAAAGCGCAAGTTGGAAGCAAAAATGATCGGTCAACCGGCTATCCTGAGTGCCATCAACAACATGCGTCGGAAGTTTGGAACGCCGCCGCTCACGATTGCGCCGGATCCGTAAGGTTCAAGTCCTCAGCAATTAGTGGCCGGCTACGAAGAACCCAAGTCCTCGACAGCAGATTGCTGATACGCAATGGCCATTGGCTACACGCATGTCTGAGTCTAACCCCACTAGAAAAACGCTCTACCTGATCGACGGCAGTGCCTACATCTATCGTGCCTTCTTTGCTCTGCCGGCACTCAATAATTCCAAAGGTCTCCAGACCAATGCTGTCTACGGGTTCATGACTACGCTACTCAAGATCATGCGCGAACACAAACCGGATGGTCTGGCCGTGGCCTTCGACGAAAAGGGTCCGACACTCAGGCACGAGGAGTTCAAAGAGTATAAAGCACAGCGTCCACCGATGCCGGACGGAATGAAGGCGCAGATCCCCTATATTCATCGGGTGGTGGAGGCGCTGAATATTCCCGCAGTGAGGCAGGCCGGATACGAAGCAGACGATCTGATCGGCACCTTGGCCCGGCAAGCCGAGCAAGCCGGCTACGACGTTGTCATCGTCACCGGTGACAAGGACATGCTCCAGCTCGTGACCCCACGTGTGCGGATCTACGATCCCGTGAAAGACAAATGGTCAGGCGAAGCGGAATGTGCTGCGAAATTCGGCGTCGAGCCGGGCCGCGTCATCGAAGTCATGGGCCTGATGGGCGACAGCAGTGATAACATTCCTGGTGTGAAGGGCATCGGCGAGAAGACCGCGATGAAGCTGATCGAGCAGTTCGGGACGATCGATGAACTGCTTCGCCGCCTCGACGAGGTCACGCCTACCCGCGTCAAGACGCTCCTCACCGAACAGGCGGACAACGCGCGACTCAGCCGGAAACTGGCGACCATCGATACCCAGAGTCCGGTGGAGTTCCATCCCGACTCATATCGGATCAAGGCGCCGCATGACGACCAGCTGACCGATTTGTTGCGCGAGCTGGAATTCACGTCCCTCCTCAAGAGTCTCCAACCCTCGCCGAAGCAGCCGGTGGCGAAGTTCCGAGCGACCGTCATCATCGCGGACGAAACGACCGCAAGGCGATTCGTCGATGGTATACCGAAAGCTGGTCCCCTCGGTGTGCACTGTTTGCTAACCGGCCGGCCAGGTATTCACGCCGACATCCTAGGCCTGGCCCTCTCCCCCGGCGAACAGACAGGCTTTATTCCGATCGACGTGCACATGTTCATGCAGCCGATCATTGCCGTCTTGCATGACATGCACAGGCCGAAGATCGTGCATGACCTCAAAGCCATCCTGCTGGCCTTTCACAGAATCGGCGTCACCCTGGCCCCACCATACGTGGACACGATGATCGCGGACTATTTGCTCAACCCCAACCGCCGTGACCATAGCCTCGACACAATCATGCTGGAGCGATTAGGCAAACGACTGGGATCGAAAAAGCCGGAGAAGGCCCACCCGCCGTCCCTCTTCGAAGTGGACCCCGGGTCGCGTGAGGCAGCGGCGGAAGCCTCCGCTGCCCTGACCAAACTCGAGCCGATCCTGACGGCACAGTTGGCGGAACAAGGGAGCTTGAAACTCTTCACCGATGTCGAGATACCGCTCGTACCGGTCCTGGCAAACATCGAGCGGAACGGGTTCTTGCTCGATGTCGAAGGGCTGCACGAACTGAGCAAGGAACTCGAACGGGAGCTCGACCGGATGATGGAAACCATCGCCCGGTTGGCCGGCGGCGAGTTCAACATCAATTCACCGAAACAGCTCGCCACCGTTCTCTTCGAGAAGCTCGGCTTAAAGCCGCTTCGCAAGACCAAGACCGGTTACTCCACCGACGAAGATACGCTCACACAACTTGCGGCACAACATGAGCTACCCGCACAGATTCTGAGTTACCGGAGCCTCAGCAAACTCAAGTCGACATACGTGGATGCGCTGCCGGAACTGATACATCCCGACACGAAACGGCTTCACACTTCGCTGAACCAGACTGTCGCGGCAACGGGACGACTCTCGTCCACCGATCCGAATCTCCAAAACATCCCTGTGAAAGGCGACTATGGACTCCGCATCCGCGAAGCGTTCATCGTTCCCAAAGGCCATGAATTGCTCTGTGCCGACTACAGTCAGATCGAACCGCGTATCCTCGCCCATCTCTCGCAAGATCCGCGATTGTTGTCTGTCTTTACCAAAGGGGAGGACATTCATATGGCCACGGCCATGGAAATCTTCAGCCTTCCCTCCAATCAGATCACCAGAGACATGCGCCGCGCTGCCAAGACAGTGGTCTTCGGCATCGTCTATGGAATCAGTCCGTTCGGTCTGTCTCAAAATCTCGGCGTACCTCAGGCCGAGGCAAAACAGTACATCGACACCTTCTTTGAGCGGTTCCCGGCAGTGCGGGCCCTAATGGATCGGAATATCGCCGAAGGACGAGAGAAGGGCTACACCACCACAATCCTTGGTCGTCGCCGGCCCATTCCAGAACTCCAGAGTAGCGATCCGATACAACGCGGCATCGGCGAACGCATGGCGGTGAACAGCCCCATCCAAGGCGCCGCTGCGGACTTGATCAAAGTCGCGATGATCAACGTCCACAAGAAACTCCATGATGAGCTGCCGCACGTGAAGCTGATCCTTCAAGTTCACGACGAGCTGATCTTCGAAGTGCCGGATCACGATCTTGAGGAAACGAAGCGGCTGGTAAAACAGGAGATGGAAGACGTCGGCGAGCAGTTGGGCCTATCGGTGCCGCTCAAGGTCGCTCTCGGCGTCGGCAAAAACTGGCGCATGGCGCATCCCTAACTCACATCATATGCGAGGTGATCTATGTTGACCATACGAATTTCAGTTGCGTGGACAATAGCCGTCGTCAGTCTTGGGGCCCTCGGGCTTTTGCTGCTCCTTAGCCAGCCGTTCGCCGCCAAAGCGCAAGAGTCAAAACGCTTTCAGTATGAAATCGTCGAAGTACTTCCCGATACCCAAAATATGCAAACTAAGTTAAACGAGTATGGGGCAGGCGGATGGGAATTGGTGGCGGTCTCGATGGGGAACATGACGGAGCCAAGACTGATCTTTAAGAAGTGACTCTGGAAGCGTCTTAGAGCTGAGTCGGCAGAAATTCTAGATCGACGCTACCGTCTTTCGAACTCGCGGCAATTTCACGTAATAGCCACCCGCTGACTCTTAATCAGCGAGTCACGTTCTTATGTCAGAAGGAAGGAGCCCTTGGGTCGCGCCCGTCTCACCAGGTGCGGCCCGTGTCTTCAGCTATTTCCCACTTTCGGACAGCAACATTAGGCGGTTCTGATCGCCCGGACCTCCCCGGCACGATCATCAACCGGGATCATGGGCAGTTCGTCCGGGTTCTTCACTGGCAGCCTGCGGAGGTGATCCATGATTGCTTGCCATTCCTTGATCTCACGGACCGCGTCTTTCCCTATCCCCGTGGCAAGACTGCCCTTGTCCGTCATGCCCGGCGGCGGCAGCAGATATGGTGTGTTGCTGTCGCGAGGAGCATCGAGTGCTTCGACTCTTGATTTGAGCGGCTGACCATCCTTGTTCTTGGGTACGAGAGCGAGCTTGCCCTTGGTGTACGTCGGGATGGCCATGATAATCAGACCGAGATAAAGTGGACACGTGAGGCTATACAAGCGTTCGTCCTTCCCGCTCATGTCGATCGCGCGGTAGCCGAGGTCGAGGTTTCCGATCTCAATGGCCGTCACGATGTCAAACTTTTGGCGCGACTGGTCGTAGCGGAACCTCATGCCTGAAGTACGGGGGAAATACTCGCCGGGGTGGGCGGGGTTGTCCACGAGACAAAATTCGAGCAGATTCTTCAACTCCTGGCCTGTGAAGTAGCCGGTCACGAGCGCGCTGCCGGGCGTGGTATCCACGGCACCGGCGCCGAGTGGCGCCACGGCAAACACATCGTAGACTGTTTGCACGCCTGACTTGCCTCGTTTGAAGCCGGCGCGCATCATCCCATTGGCCGTGAACCCGATGTCCGCTTTCGTGGCGTTTCTGAACGCGTCGGTGCAGAGGTTAGCCAAGAGTGTGCTGGCGGCGATGTCAGTGAAGGTGTTGGGCAAATCCTGTGGCGCGACCGCCAACGGCTGATCGACACGATAGCCGCGCGAAGCGAATACGGCCTCGGTGACCGTCTTCTTGAGCTTCTCGATCTCGTCGGCGATAACACGGTCTCCGGCAATGGCGTCGTCGATCCGATACAGTTGGTACGACTCGACCTTCAGCGTGCTGCCATCCAATGTGATCACCAGTTCGCCGAGGTTCTCCCCTTCCTTCCCGGTCTGGACCACGGGCGTGCGGTTGTTGACGATGATGGCTTTTTGCAGCGCGGTATGGCTGTGGCCGCCGATCACCACGTCGATGCCCGGCACGGCCTTAGCCAATCGCACGTCATCGCCGTCGGTGAAACGCCCGTCCTTTCCTTTCTCCAAACCGCCATGGCTAAGACAGATGACCACATCCACTTTCTCTTCCTCGCGGAGGGTTTTCACTATCTCCTTGGAAGTCTCGATGGCGTCGAAGAACGAAACCGCACCGCCAGTGGTGTAAAACTGGGCCTCTTTTCCGAGTACGCCGAAGAGGCCGAAGCGAAGGCCCCCTCGCTCAATCACGAGATGCCGGCGGATCACCCCCTCTTTGGCCAGGCGCTGGAGATCGGCCAGCGTGGCGTG
The DNA here is from genome assembly GCA_029194675.1 of Nitrospira sp. Classification (NCBI taxonomy): domain Bacteria; kingdom Pseudomonadati; phylum Nitrospirota; class Nitrospiria; order Nitrospirales; family Nitrospiraceae; genus Nitrospira; species Nitrospira sp. The sequence continues at coordinate 102,016 of JARFXP010000004.1, forward strand.
ATTCGCCGCGAAGTTGCTATTCGCGGACAGTACCGACGGAACCCGGCCTGCGTTGGCCGCCACACCGATGGCCTTGCCCAAACCGTCAGGCCCGAGGTCGAACTCATGGTTGCCGAAGGTGGTGGCGTCATAACCCATTTGGGACATGAGTTGCAGCTCGCCGCCGGTCTCACGCGTGGCAGCGCCGAATGCGGTCCCCATGCTGAAGTCGCCCGCGTCAAGCACTAATACCGGACCCTGATCTTTGCGCGCCTGCTTCCTCTTCGCGATGAGTGTGGCCAGGCGAACCCAACCGCCCTGGGTCTGGTCGTCGTTGAGCGTGAACGGGGTGTAGTCAGCGGCGGGACCCATGCCGATGAAGCTCGAATGCATGTCGTTTGTGTGCAGGATGGTGAAGGTCTTCTTCCCGCCCGAGGCGGCTGAAAGCACCCCAGGTAAGAAGATCGTTACGCCGACTGCCGCTGATCCAACCAGGAACTCGCGACGGGAGAGTGTGTTGTGTGACGGAAGGGTGTCCACCTCTTTCCCGTCGGCTATTGCGGGCACTTCTCCATGTGTGGTTTTCATGGTTGCCTCCTGTGCATTGCCGCGTCCGCCTCCACGACGAGGGGCGCAGCGTTGAAGAGTCAGCTTAGTGGTCGGTGAAAGCCAAAGGCCCTTCTCTCTCTGGCGCGCCGTGACTCTATGCTCTTTCCGCAAAGGGGGTCAATTTATATCGATGCGCAGGTATGTGCTGGGTAGCCGGTAAGCGACAAGTGTCAACACATCGCTGACACATGAATTGGTCTTCATGCGCGACAAGACATCGCTGACTGTACCCAGTTGACCCTCCGACACTCGTGCGGAAGTCACCGGACGACGCATGACTTCAGAGCAAAGGAGTGCAGGCCTTTTCACGGAGGCGATAGGCTCGATGCACAATCCGTTTGAGGCGCCCCTGTTGGGACGCAGTCCAGTACACCGAAAGAGTTTGCGGGCCGGTCCGAATGACCACGCGGACAAACTCATGGGCATAGCGCGGGGGGAGCCGAATCGTTTCGTTGAACACCTGGATGTGGCCGTTTTCATCGATTCTCCTGATCACCCAGATCTGTCCGCGACAGAGTGGCAACGGGTGGGGCATACGGAAGGGCACGGGCAACGGGCACCGAGGGCCGTTCAAGCGCGCGTACTGCCCCTGATGGATCAGCCTGCGTGTGAGATAGGTGTTGTAGGCCACCTGAAAGGCGTGCGACCGAGCCCGCAGGTGCCGCAGGGTGCGGAAGCGATACCGCTGCCAGACCTTCTCCTGCCAGAGGCCGTTGTAGCGTTCGACGCGGGCGTTGGCGGCGGGTTGCCGCTCGGGCGTAAAGACCGGGATGACTCGACAGGCCAAGCAGAATCGGATCAGTTGCCCCAGACTGCGAGGATAGAACCGGCCGCCCGTCAAGCTCATGTCGTTGTCCATTTGGACAAACCGAGGCCGGCCATGACGGTGCCAGTCCCGCGTCAGAAACGCCAGCACGCGCTGGACTCGTCGGTCGGGTTCCTCGGTCCCGCCGACCAGCCCCGTGGCTATGTCCTTGCGGTTCAAGATGACGACGGGCCGCCGAGCTCCCAGATAATGCCCGACAATGAAGTCGAGTTGGTGCACGTCGTTCTGGCGCCGGGCCGGAGGAGTGGGCAAGCTGGGACCGCGCCGAGATCGGTCCCGTCGCCTGCGCGTGACCAGCTGGTGCCGGGCCAAGATTCGGTGAATGGTGCGGATACTGTGCACGGGGGACACCCCCACATCGGCCAACTCGTGTGCGATCGCTTCCGCGCCGTAAAACCCAAGCGGATTGCGCGGACTGGTGAGCCGAGCATGCGTTCGGATGACCGCCTGCTCGAACGTGGCCGACACACGCCGGGCTATCTGGTGCGGTCGTCGGGATCGCTCCAAAAACCACGTCGGGCCTCCTTGGCGATACCGCCGGATCCATTTGTGCCCCCACTCCCGACTTCGTCGCAGTCGTCGGGCAATCCAACTGATCGACCGCTGTTGCAGCCACCAGCCGACACATCGCTTGCGTTCCTCGATCAGCTCCGCACTTTTTTTGACTCATATCCTTCCCCCCTGATGGACTGGAGGGTCCTTCTATCCGTTTTATCGGTGTCGGCCAAGTGTCATCGATGTCGTGTCAGTTTGGGTGTCAACGATGTGTTGTCATGTGACCGGTAAGGGATAAACTCTCTCCCCTAATCGCGCTCAATGTCCTTGGCGCTGGTGCCAAGTTGGTGCCAAGACACCCTGACACACCATGACCCATGATGAGGTTCGCCTCACGAATCCTCACCTTTTGCTGATGATTCCTCTTGCTGAGTGTCCTGCGGTAGGGTTTCGGCCGGACTCTTAATCAGCAGGTTACCACTAGGCAGTGACTTATCTCTCAGTGTAGCCTCCATAGAACTGCTATGCGTGTATTTCGACACGAAGGAGGAGCGAAGAATGAGCCTGCAAGAGTGCGACTTGGACACTGTTGGGCTTCTAACGAACCCGCTCGTCATAAAGGATCATGAGTGTATTTGGACAACTGCACGAGAAAATAAGACCGTTCCCGAGCCTCTTTATCGCTTCTATTGTGTCGCTAATTATTTTTCTTACAGTAGTGCACCCCGATTTCTTTCCGACAAGAGTGGCACCCTCTTTCCTTATCTCGAAAATCTCGGTCGTGGTATTAGGGATTCCTTTGAAGAAACAGAGGAACTGTTTCGCTCTATACAGAACGATCATGCAAAATCCTATTCCCCGGCGAAGAAAGTTAAGAAGGAAACCTGGGATCCCATGGCTGCGCACCAAGTACGGCGTTCATTCAGAAACTTAGTTGTGGTACTTACCGGTATCCTCGATCAATTCGCAGAGGTTTCCGCAATTTTCTTTTACGGCGAAATGGCTGATATCAAAGTAGGCCGTGCTTCTTTTACCGAGTTCATGAGTTTTGCCAAGAATCCTTTCCCGTCAACCCCAATAATTTCTTCACCTAGACAGGCCTTTATACAGAAATTGCACGTCTCCTTAGGGCGTGTCATCAGTTGAGCCATATGACCGAGGCGGCGAGATAGATAGCATCGAGGAAGTTATGCGCCCGGTTATCGTACCGTGTGGCAATGGCGCGGTCGTGCGTGAGTGTTGCGAAGAAATTCTCGATCAAATGTCTGGCCTTCTACATGTCCTTCTCGTAGTCGCGCTGTTGCGTGCGATGTGATGTGGGTGGAATGACGGGTTTGACGCCGGCTTTTGCCCGCAGGGTGAGGACACGCTCCTGCGCATCATACGCGTTATCCGCCAGAAACGCCTGAACGGTTTCCAGGAGATTGGGCAGCAGCCTATCAGCCCCTTCCAGATCGTGGGCTTGCCCCGGCGTCAGGGAACCCGGTTGGATTGCCCAGCGCATCGCACGACGCATGGATTTTTGTCGTCAATCTGCCTTTTGAGCGCCCGCTGCATTCCGTTTCCCGGTCCCCCTTTTTGCCCCGGCGCTGTGCTGGTGGGCACGGACGATGGTGGAATCGATCATCGCGTCTTCGGCCAGATGTGCAAACATCCTTTGCCAGACGCCGCGGTTGCTCCAGCGTGTGTGACGTGTGTGGATCACCCGGAAAGCCCCGAACCGCTCCGGCCGATCGCGCCAGGCGATCCCGGCGCGGCAACGATAGAGAACCGCGTCAACACACAGCCGGTTCTCCTTGGCTGTCCCTCCGGCAGGTCCCTCCCGGCCAGGGAGAACATCCTTGATCCGTTCCCATTGCTCATCTCGCAACGCCTAGCGCCTTTGGGTCATTCATAAGCCTCTCCCCTGGCTCATGACTAGTGAATCACACGCACATTCTCATGTGAATCCGGAACATGATGGCGCTGCTAACGGATGACACGCCCTAGATCCTTACTCGGCTCGAGATTTCGAACCTTTGCTACCCTGATTCAAAAACCTCTTTCGCGATTCAGCGCAGAACGATAAGAGTGCCGCGCGGCTCCTTGAAAGCCTCCAGAGTGGTAGCGCCGTGTAGCCGGACTTGCAACGTTTTGATTATCCATTTATTTCCGTCGCAGAACGAACTAACAAACCGCGGGTCAAACACACCCACCTCGCGTCCCACTCTCGTTGTTACCGAATGTCGGTCAGGTTCGGTGCAGGCGGATTGGGATATTTTTTTAGCGACGCTCGATACTGCTCCACCAGTCGCAGGTAGGGGGCCATGACCCACCCGTTCAGATGGCCCACGTTGAGCTGCTCTTTCGGGTCGGCCTCGATATTGTAGATTTGTGGATACCCCGCCGTCTCACGCATCGTGCCCAGATAACCGCCGGTCGAAGGGTTCGTACGCGAACCGAGGAACTCCACTGGATAGATACGCCACTGCCGCCACCGCACCGCGACGAGGCGATCACCTATGAATGTGAGGAGGTGCTCTCGGTTTGAATGGGCTTGTTTGCCGAGCAGGAAGGGGTGCTGATCCACTCCGTCTATTGGACGGTCCGTAGGCACCTGCGCGCCAAGCAGTGCGGCGAATGTCGGCAAGAAGTCGTGAATGGCGAACATCTCGTTGGAGACGCGCGGTGCGATCTTGCCAGGCCACTTAATCATGCCGACGGTGCGAATCGAACCTTCGTATGCGTCTCCCAGCTCGCCGCGGAATGGCCCTGGATCGCCGACATAGAGTTCCTCCATCCCACCTCCTGTGGTCGTGGGGCCATTGTCAGAAACGAACACGACAATGGTGTTATCTTCGATGCCCGCAAAACGGATGGCACCCAATACTTCCCCAATACGCTGGTCCAGCTCGATGACACTGTCCCCATACTTGCCCAGGCCAGATTTACCTGCAAACTCAGTCCCAACATCGTTTGGAAAGTGCGGCCGTGTCCAGCCGATCATCAGAAAGAATGGCGCTCTCGCTGCAGCTTGCCGAGATATGTACTCGACTGATGCGGCAGAGATGTCCTTCTCGATTTGCTTTCGGTACTCCAGGTCATAGGGGCGCAGCTTCTTTGCCTCGCCCGAGCCTTTCGCCTCCACGATCCAGTACTCCAGCGTTTTACGAAGCGCCTCGGGCGCGCGCGTCTCGACCATACTCGGCATATAGCGGACAATGTCCGTGGTACCTGAGAACCCGACGAGCCATTCGTCGAACCCTTGATTCTGGGGTTGACTCTTGGCCTCGGCATCAAGGTGCCACTTTCCGACATAAGCCGTGCGATACCCGACATTCTTAAAAATCTTACCCAGAGTCACCTCCTCTGGTTGCAGTGTATTCTTGCCGCCCGGGGCGATGATGAGTGAGAGACCAACACGAATCGAATAGCGGCCTGTCAGTAACCCTGCGCGGCTAGGTGTGCAGCCTGGCTCGACCAGGAACTGGGTAAACCGAAGGCCCTCCGAGCCCAACCGATCAATATTGGGCGTTTGCATTCCACCGCGAATCCCGCCGTTGTATGACGACACGTCTCCGTATCCGAGGTTGTCGGCAAGCATAAATACCACGTTCGGCTTGAGCGGCCCATCCTGCCCTGTAGCAGGTAAGGTGACCATTAGGAGCGCTGCCACCAAAAGAAGCACTTGGAGAACGATGCTGTTGAGTCTCTTCGTCGATGTCATAGTCCCTCCGATGATCTCTAAGTCTATCTGAGCCTCAAAAGGATACTCATACTCCACCGGAAATCGAGTTGGTGCCAAGCTGGTGCAAAACACCCTGACCTACCATGATCCATGACGAGGTTCGTCATCACGAATCCCCCCCTTTTGCTGGTGAATGCGCTTGCTGGGTTTCCTGAGGCAGGGTTTCGGCAGGACTCTTAATCAGCGGGCCGTAGGTTCGACCCTTACGCCATGCTCGCCTGCTCGTTCACGGCGCGCCTTGCCACAGCATGTCATAGCCGAGCTCCTTGGTCTCCGAGCACATGTTCACCATGGATGCAAATTTGCTGGTGAATAGTTCGTCGGCATGGGACTTCTCGTGCGCCTCAAAAGATCGCCAGTAGGTCACGATAGCGTAATGCTCGTCGGTGGCCTTGTTGTCGATCAGCGAGCCCTCCTCGGACACGAAGCCGGAGAACTTGAAGACTTGGCCGGCCAGGAAGCCCCCTTTCTCACCGCCGTAGGTTTCCTTGACCACCATGCACATTTCTCCGACGGCCAACTCGACGTCCTCGAAACTGACGCCGGGTTTCAGCTTCACGGTATTGAACAACATCTTGGCTCCGAACGGCAGCGTAATTGGGCCGAACATGTGAACCTCCTGTAAACAGCACACCCATTGAGGTAACAAGTCAGGTCTGAGTGGGTGATTTCCGACAGCAGTGCGCCTTCGTCTGTCTGATCCTGAGTGGCATCAGTTGAGAATGCAAGCGGGAAAGGCCGCCGCATTGACTTCTCCCACCCGTCGTCAAGGAATTCTACTTCCGCAGACAAATTCCCAGACTGATTGAGCCAACGTTCCTTGTGGGATAGGTGCCCAGTCCGACTCACCTGACGTCTTATACAGCATTTCTCCAGACCCCATATTCCCCGAGAAATATTCCAAGGCCAGCAGCCGAAAGTGTCCTTTGATACAGTCGTGCTCTTCTTGGGCACGGGAAGATAAGTATTTCCTGAAGCCTCGTGTCTGAGCGGTCTTCAGATCATCCATGACCCACACGCTCACCCATTCACCGCTCCGGGTGACGGTCTCGGGATCAACATAGACCTTCGCCCTCTCGTTACCGTCGACGAACTCCCACCCGGGGAACACCGAGGTCGCATCCCACATCTGAAGAATGATCAACGCGAGGAGAGTTCTGGAAATCACATGGAAGGAGTCACCAACAAGCATGGGACACCAAACCAGGAATATTTTGGAGAGGGCCCAACCGATTTTACTCTAGATACTTCGTGGGATGAGCGCTTTGACGGAAAGACCTCCTATGGTTGCTTTTGCTCACCCAACCTTCTTGTCAAACAATCGTTGAATGCCATTCGACGATGATAGGGAGTCCAAAACCAGTTGTATCGCTTCAGCATGTCCAACTGGTCCACGTATTCATTGCAACGCTTCGCCTCGACCTCTCCGGCTGCCAGAGGCGCCGTCATAACCCAAGCCCCAACGCCCACGACAAAAAGAAAAAGTACGACGCCGGCGACGAGCACCACTATGCTTTTTATACTCATGAATCCCTCTATTAGGTTCGTTCGCGACCGATACACGGGCCACAGTGACTGGTGCCGGAGACCGGGATCGAACCGGTACGGACCTTTAGAGCCCGAGGGATTTTAAGTCCCTTGCGTCTGCCTATTCCGCCACTCCGGCGAGAGGCGGATTGTAACATAGCGACTACGGATCACGACCACTTTTATCGCCCCCCTCTTCCCTACCCGTCCACCATGCCCAACATGGGTTCCAGCGCAACTGAAATACGACACCGGTAGCTCAAACAAGACCTTCAGGAAGATTCTTCCAGGAATCTCTCTCTCAATGCGCTACAACGTGTGGCGGACAGACTCCCATCGTCCCGACCCTGCACGTCGCCCGGTTTCTCCATCTGTTCATCACAATGAATGAAGGCGAACTGGATCTGTTCGTCTCATCCGTGAGCAGAACCGTTCCCAGTATCAGGCCGACAGGCCTGTGGTTTTCCCGTCCCTATTTCCATGAAGAGGGTATCGGAGCCATCATCCAAAAGCCCGAAGTAGCGGAAGAACTATGGCAACAATTTTGAACGCAGAATGGAAAACTGGATACGCTCGCGGCCGTCCAGGAAGGCTTTGCCGGATTGACCGTCGCCGTTCGGAGCAGAATGCGCCGGATTCGTATGAAGAAAACGGTGCTGAAGCAGCTTGCGAACCAACCGGCCTCAACGATGCCGCTTGTCGAATGGATCGCCGGGGGGAAAGCTCCTCGGTACCCTGATGTTGACCTACTATACCGAGAATTGCCTCGCCTGCCACGAGAATCCCAAAGGGATCCTGGACATTTCAGGCTATCCGAACGCAGGTGATCGAGTAGGAGAACCGGCCGGGGCCATCAGCATTCAGATCCCCTCGGACCATCGGTAGCAGGCAGCCCGTGCCGACGGAGGAGAGCGACGGGGGGACCTGCTACCGATGATCTTCGAGAAGCTTAGTTCAACACAGCAGTCAGTTGTGGCCGTTCTTGCTCACAGCTCTTCTCTTTCCCGGCTTTGCGGTCCAGCGCTCCCTCCACTCCCGACTTGATTGCCTTGCCCCATCGGCTGGTCTGCACCTGCGCCTTGCGGGCATAGCGGCTGATGCTTCGACGAGTTTCCACACCGGTCTGTGGAGCGAAGAGGAGCCCGAGTCCTGCTCCGATGACCGCCCCACCGGCGATAAGTGCTGCTGCCTTGGCGACCTGATTCTCCTGCTCCGACATGGTGAACCTCCTCATGATGGTGAATGAGCCGGAAGATCGTTTAGGGACTCTTCCTATGTCGAGGTGTTTGAGCATGCTCCGTGCCAGAATAAGAATGTCCGTAGAGGACGCGATTTCCTCGAAAAACCGTAGGAGGCGTTTTTTGGCAATTAGGAGTGACTAATTTTTGGTCTCTTTTTCTCGACAGGCCGAGACACAGTCGTTTCAGAAAACCAACACTTTCGATTCGTACATGCCGGTGAATCAGCCATGGAAGCCGATTTACCGGGGTCAAACTTTAAGCGTCTCTAACCTTTGTCGCGCTTGCATTGACACCTGAGCCCCCGTATGATCCACCGGCAAGTTTTGCCGTAGGTCGCGAAGGATCCTGTGTATGATCAAGATTCGCGTTCCTTTCAAGCTATGAGCGCCATTTCACGAAGGACTAGACTGAAAGCACAGTAATGGGTCCCGCAGCCGCCATCCCCTACCCCAACATCGATCCAGTTCTTGTGGCGCTGGGCCCCATCCAGCTCCGCTGGTATGGGTTGATGTACCTGATCGGCCTGACCGCGGCTTATTTCCTTATCCAACACAAAGTTGCCAGAAAGGAACTGGCGATCAGGAAGGACCAGATCTACGACATGGTCGTCTACGCTGCGTTCGGCGTATTTCTCGGTGGGCGCATCGGCTACACACTGTTTTACAATTTTTCCTACTACATCCAAAACCCGCTGAAACTCCTCGCGGTCTGGGAAGGAGGCATGTCCTTCCACGGTGGGCTCCTCGGAACCATCATTGCCCTGATCTGGTTCAGCCGAAGGCAAGGAATTCCTGCCTATACCATCGCAGACTTGGCGGCCTGCGTCACACCGATCGGCTTGGGGTTCGGTCGGATCGGAAACTTCATCAACGGTGAACTCTTCGGTCGGTCAACCGACGTGGGCTGGTGCATGGTCTTTCCAGCGGGAGGCCCTGCTTGCCGCCATCCTTCGCAATTGTATGAGGCAACGCTGGAAGGTCTTGTCTTGTTCACAGCATTATGGTGGATCGATCGACGTCCGACCCCGCCCGGAGCGGTCTTCTGGAGTTTCATCACCGGTTACGGTATCAGCCGACTGATCGTTGAACTCTTCCGTGAACCGGATCAGCACCTAGGTTTCATCTTGGGACCGATCACCATGGGTCAAGTCCTCTCCCTGCCCATGGTACTAGTTGGGGCCCTCATGCTGATCTTGGGTTACCAAAGAGAAAGACAGAAGGTCGCGTGCTCTGGACAGTGATGCCTGCCGAGTCCTGAGTGCTGAGCGAAAAGTTTCCGGGCGTTTTCAACGCAGCACACAGCCCGCTTCGGCTCAGCGAGGCGAGCACTCAATTCTCAGCACTGAACTTTAGTACGGCATCTCGTCATCGTCCAGCCCCACATGGTGGCCCAACTCGTGCACGACCGTGTCGTACACTTCCTGCACCACTTCTTCCGGACTCTCACAGATGCGGAGAATCGGTCCTCGATAGATGGAAATCTGAGGCGGTTGTTCCCCGCCCGGCCTGAAGAACGAATCAGCCGCCAGCGACTGGCCTTGATAGAGACCGAGTAGATCGTCCGCTCTGTCCAGATCCAGATCCCGCAACACCTCTTCCGGCGGTTCTTCCTCCACCACGACGGCGATCGATTCCATCAGCTTGGCGTAAGGGGTTGGCAGATCAGCAATCGCCTGTTGAACCAGGTGGGCAAAGGCTTCAGATGAGATATGCTCGCGCCTGGCCACTTCAATTGTCCTCAACACCTACAATTCTACTGCCGTCGCACAGCGAAGGAACAGATAGTGGAAACGAACTGTTTCAACTCCAAGGCTTTGTCGGACTGCAGTTTTATAGACCTCACTCTGTGTACGGTACTGTTCGGCCCGAGCCGACGCTTGATCCGGCGATACGACATCCGTCTTATAGTCGGCTACCCAGAGCTCTCCATCCAATCGGTAGATGAGGTCGATGACTCCTTCCATGACCTGTCTGTCCCCCCACGGCACAATGAACGGAACTTCACGGCCGAGGATCTGGGATGAGCGGAGACGTGCATAGGCCTCCGATCGACCGAACGTCGCCAGAAGCTCACTCACAGATTCAGCGACCGCTCCAGTAATGGACTGGTCGTCCGGTCCAAGGGCCTTCTGAAGGGCAGGATCAACCTGAGCAAGTAATCCGGCAGGATCCTGTACAAAATCCCATCGTTCGAGTAGACAGTGAGTCACGACACCAACCACCCGTCCGATCACAGCATCCTGTCGAACGGGCATGGTTTCACGCATGTTCGTCACCACCCGCCTGCCCAACGTTGTGGGCGTCAGATGAGGTGGGGTCTCACGAACTTCGGTCCATCGAATAGTCCTTACTTTCCACCGTTCAGCAATGTCCTGCGGATCGACCGACGCCGCGCCAGTTGTTCGGTGCAAACGTCGACGAGGCCACTTTCGTTCCGGTGCCCTGATCACTCGATGGGGAATCGCGCTCTTGCCGATCTGCAAGGCTTCAGTCGAGTCGGTTCCAATCTCCCCCATGCCGATGTTCTGCAGCAGCTCGAACACCGTTTCGCCAATCGAGCGTGCCGTGATTCCTCCTGATAACAGCAACAACTCTTTAGCCCTCGTCATCCCCACATAGAGCACCCGTCGTCGCTCCGCCTCTTCTCGCAGCCGCAGCTTGTGATGGACCAGCAGCGAGCCGAGAGACCAATGACGGTCCAGGACAAGCCCATAGGTTCCGCTCGACCAATCGTAAGAGACCTGCGGCACAGCCCGCTCTCGTCCGCTCCCTTGATGGAGGCCCGGCAACACAACAATGGGAAACTCCAGCCCCTTGGCCTTATGAATCGTCAAGACATGCACAGCTTCCAGCGACTCCTCGGCGAGAGGGCTCTCCGATTCGTCCGGTTGTTCTTCCAGCCTGGCGATCATGAGACCCACAAACCCACTCAGGGTCATGTGGGGCCGGTCGGCCAATGACGCAGCCGTCTGTTTGACCTTCATGAGATTCGCCACGGCCTGTTCGCCATGGAGGGAGGCTGCGGCTAAGTCGAGGATGGGTAATCGGTCAAACATCAGCTCGATGGCCTCGGCCAATGGAAGCACAGGGAGAGCCCGGTGTAGCCAAGCTAGATGTTCGTACAGTCGCCGAACTGCAGCGGCACGGGCGTGGGGCCATCCCTCCAAACGCGACGCGCGGAGATAATTGAAATGCCCCGCCTGCTTGAGCTCATAGAGTTCCCGATCCGTTAGACCACCAAGTGGTGAACGAAGGAGACCGGTCAAGGCAATCTCGTCATGAGGATGATCCAAGACCCGCAGCAGATTAACGAGGTCGATGACCTCTTGACGGCGATAGAAATGTTTCTCCCCTTCGATGACGTAGGGGATATCGTGCCGGCGCAAGGCATCGAGGTAGGCATCGGCGTGGGTGAGTTTTCTGAACAGCAGCGCCACATGGCCCGGTTTCACGGATGGGCGACTCAGGACCTCGTCGTTCAGCCAGCGAGCCAGCACTTCGCTCTCGGCCCTTGTCGCCCCTGCCGCATCAAATGTCTCGTCTTCACCATCCGGCGTGGTCACGCAGAGACGAACTCCCGGCTCGATCGAGGCAGGTCGTCGTTGGGGGCGTACTTCCAATCGGACATTCCCCGGCTGGACCAGCTGCCGTCGTTCGAACAGCCGATCGAAGACTTCATTCACCGGCTCCAAGACAGCCGCATCGCTTCTGAAGTTCGTCGTCAACGTCTGGACTATTCCACCCTCAGCCGTGATTTTCTCCACAACCCGATCGAAGGCTTCGATGTCGGCACGCCGAAAGGCATAGATCGACTGTTTGGGATCTCCGACAATGAAGAGCTTCCCTGGTTCGAGCACCATCTCATGCCAGTGAACGGCCTGGCGTCCTTGCCGCTCCGAGACCGCAAGAATGATTTCGTACTGGACCGGGTCTGTGTCCTGAAATTCATCGACCAGTACGGCTCGATAGTCCCGTTTGATCCGTTCACGGACAGACGGATGTTCGAAGAGGAGCGTCCGTGCCCGTGCCAGCAACCCATCAAACGAAAGCCAGCCTTGTCGAGCAAAGGTTTCGCGTATGTTCCGCACGAGCGGGATGAGCAGGGTCAAGAGATCGTTCAAGCATGCATGGTCGACCGACAGAAGCTGTTGCGCCGTTTGGATGAGGGCGGCGGCCTCTTTGAAATCGCCCTTCTCCCATCCGCTCACGGCGCTTCCGAGATCCTTGTCGAGCCATTCTCGTTCCGCCGTCGTCAAGTCTTGCCGGCCTGACAACCCTTTTGCTGCCACGAGCCGCATCAAAGACGCCGTCGCAGCAAGCATATGCTCGACCTTACGGCGCTTCGGCCGATCATAGGTTTTCATGAGCTGATTCGCCCGGTCTTCCATCTGCTGGATCCAATGCAAGATGGCCGGCGTCACTGCCGTCGATTCGACTTGTTCTTGCAGAATACCGAGATCAATTAACTCGCTGCACAAGGACCTGGCCAACGCGCTGACCGCTTCGAGAGTGGTCGACGACAAGACCGATCGCCACAGATGATGCTGTTGTCCGGCTCGGCTCAATTCCTGGTCGAGCCAGCAATCCCACGCGGCGGTGAACTGTTCTTCAAATCGCAAGCCGTCGTCTTCTTTGAAATCAGGATCGACTCCGCTCTCCAGCGGATGGAGTCGTAATAAGTGCGCGGCGAAACTGTGGAGGGTACCGATCTGGGTCTTTTCAATGTCGTTAAGCGCCGCCTGAGCACGCGCGGCAATTGTGTCGACGCTCAATCGATACCTTGCTTGAAGATCGCTGCATGAGACAGCCCCCCCATCGCTTGATCGTATCGAATCGGCCTCCGGCATGGTGAGAACCGCAAGCCGTTCGCGCAACCGTACTTTCATTTCGGTCGCCGCCTTGTTGGTGAACGTCAAGGCGACGACCTGCGTAATCAGGACCGGATTGGGCTCTTTCATGAGCAAATACACGAGACGATTTACGAGTAAGGTCGTCTTGCCTGTCCCAGCCCCGGCTACGACGACCACGTTGCGATCGAACGTCGTCTCGGCCGACTCTCGAGCCATGCGGTCCGATATCAACAGATCGTTATTCATCGGCATGCTTCTGTAGGCGCAGCATCTTCAGCGTTTTTGGTTCGGCCGCGCGATGGGCTCTCCACCAAGTCGGAGCATGTTCTCGCCGACAGACCACACGAAAGTCACATCCGTCGCAATAGCCGTCCGGAAGAATAAAAAATCGTCCGGCATGGATGCCGTCCACCAACGTTCTGATCGTGTTCTGGATGACTGTGCCGGTATCGGATGACCATGACACCGCCTCAAACGTCGAGCGACTGATCGTTGTTGACCACCGAGGAGCGAGAAACAGAAACTGCACCTGGCTCGGTGTGGGCTGTCCGGGAACGGTGAGCCAACTATAGAGTGGTGGTTGCAGCCGATACCCACGGACCGCGGACTGAGCCAGATTGCGGTCCTCCGGTTTCATGGATGAGCCGACCTTGAACTTGTAATCGACCACGCGTAATGCGCCGGTGGTCCGATTCCGATCGAGCCGATCGACGCGACCACGGATCTTCAATAATCCCTCATCGATGATGCCGGGAACCGTTCCTTCTCCGTCCGCTTCAAATGCGACAGGTGAGTACGGGTGTTCGAGCTGTTCCGTTTCATCCGCCTCCACCGCCGCAATCACCAGCGTCCTAATCAGTTCTTTCGCCAATTCCCACAGCAGATAATGGCCAGTCCGATGTCGTGCCCCCACGTCTGCCGTCGCCTGTTCCACCGCCGCAAGGATCGTCTGTTGCACCAGGCTGTCCGCCACCGGTGCGGTCGGCCACCCGACCTGCACCAGCTGTTCATAGACACGGCGTAATGCAGCGTGGCAAAGCGTACCGACCAACGCCACCTCCGGTTCCTGTTCGAGCGCAACGCGACTCGGCTCGAGTCGCAGCACATCGGCAGCGAAATATTGAAAGGGACAGCGCGCATACCGTTCGAGCGGCGTCGGGGAGAGGCCCCGTTCGACAACTCGCGTCCAATGGGACTCGACCATCCCTGTTATTCCATCGAAGAGATTCAGCATTGCGCCCTCCTCTTCGATTCGATCGAGCGCCGATGCCGCATGGCGGAAGGTGTCCGCGTCACGCCCGAGCGCCTGTACCAGATCGGTCGGGTCTTGCCCATTGATCACCAACCACTGACTCAGCTCAGCCGGCGGCAGGAACAGTTTGATCGTCGGCCGCTGCAACACCCGATCCGTCAGGCGACGAGGCACTACATCTATCGGTTGCTCATCCTGGCCGAACCGACGGCGAGCTTCTCCGAGATAGGGAGAGACGGCCAGCATGCGCCCCGATTCATCGGCCCGTTGATAGGATAGGTACAGACGCTGGGAGGCAGCCTGACAACACAGGTGGAAGAGCAAGGCCTCTTCTCCATACGCGATCAATTTTTCGTCGATCTTAAATCCGAGCGTGGCGTCGAGCACCAGCCGATGGCAATCACGCAGAAATGCGTCCTCTCGGATAAAACGCGGAAAGACTTTTTCGTTCAGGCCGAGGACGAATAGGGCTTGGAACGGCACCCCGCGAGCCGCCATGACGTCACACACCATCACCCCCTGTGGTGAGCCATCCTGCAAAGACCTCGTCGTCCGCTCGAAGGTATGCGTCAGCAATTCGACAAATTCGGCCCAAGTGAGCTCCTCATTGAGCGACTCCAATTCCATAAGGCTGCCCCAAATACGATCGATGGCCTCCCACGTCACGGCCTGGCGAGCAAGCTGCACAGCTTCGGTGGTCGATTCCACTGACTCAGGCCGACGCAGACGCCGATCAACGAGAGCCCGACAAGCCGTGACCATCCGGCCGATCGGGCCTCGTGATGGAAGGGCCGAGCAGTCCTGTGCGAGCTGTGAGACCACCTGCCACAGTAAACTGATCACCTCCGGCGCAATAGCCGTAGAATCAACGAGACTCTCCTCGCCTTCCAGCATCAGTGAAGCTTGACTCGCCTGCTCCAACCGTTTCCACTCCTCGACTCCGTGAGTGATGTGTAGGGCTTGAACGAGCAGCTTCCACTGCTCGGGCCGGTATGACTCCGACAGCTCGTCATGCAAATCCGTGACGTAGAGCGGAGACGTCACAACATCGAGGACCGACGCGCGATACAAATCGTTCAACGGCAGGGAAGCCAGCTGCAACACGACCTTGCAGATCGGTTCTTGAATCAACGGCTGCGACGCAGTCGTCCGAAAGGGGATGCGATGGCGATCGAAGATCGATTGGAGATGCAGGCTATAGAGATCGAGCGTCCTGGCGGTGACGCCGATTTCGTCGAATCGATAGCCGTTTGTTTCGACAAGATCGAGAATCATGCGGCAGGCTGCGGCCAATTCCTCTTCTGCCCCGATTACGCTCCGAATGGTGAGCTGGACGGGATGTTCGGCCACCGTAGAGGATTCCTGTTCCAATCGGATCATCGCCTCGTCCGACCTCACCAACGGCTGGATGTAACGATCGAAAAACCGTCGGGCGAATCCACAGACCGGAACATCCTCCAGCGGAAAGAACAATGTCGTGTCCTTCGCTCGGCTGATAGTTTCAAAGAGAGACAGCTGCACCTGAGTCAGATCGTAGAACCCGTAATAGAACACTTCCTTCAATGGTTGGAGGAACGTAGCCGTCGAGACAACGGGGATGAGCGAGTCAGCCAGATCCTCCTGCGTTCCGACCCCGAGCGTCTTGCCCGCTTCCCTCACCGCCGCGTAGAGTGAAATGAGCGCGCCGAGCCACTCTCGGTCCTCTTCTTCGAAGTACCCTTCACGGAGGCCTTGCAGCGCTTGGGCTGGATCGACATCGGCATCCTTCAAATCGCGTATCGTCGCCCAGAGTGCGCCCCATGTCCCTGAGGATTGTCTGAGCCGTTGTAAAGGACCCTGGCTGGAGAGCTTGCTGCGAACAATGTGGCGGACCAATTGTTCGAAGAACAGCTCGTCCACGATCCGCGGCAGCGGGTGGGCAGGAGGTACCTCTCCAGCCAGTCGCAGAGCCAATTGATGGAAGGTCAAGACCTGAAGGTTCAGGAGCGACAGCCGGTGCTCGACAGCGAGAAGGGTGCGAATTCGATCGACTAATGGCTTGGATGGAACGAAAATCGCGATGGGCGCAAGGGGATCGCTTGCTTTGATACGCGTGAGACGCTCGACCAGAGCGGATTCTAGATCAGGATGAAACCGACCGGTCACGACCCGCAACATGGCGAGTCATTGTACGCTACCCCGTCTCCGGTCCCAAGAGCTCTCCGTTGCAGTCCACACAGGCCCAATCGCCATCGATAAAAGACATGGGATCGCCGCAGATTGGACAGTCGGGTGGAGGACCCTTGTCAAGAAGTGGAAGATCAGGTAGCTCGATATCGTCTTCGTCCATGACTTGTCAGCCTTCCCGCTGTTTAATCTTCAATTGAATGGCCTTCTCAGCGCTCTCGCGGCTCGGCACCCCGACGAAGGTCAATCGTCCATCGATAATCGTTGCAGGGACTGCTCTGACGGAATGGCGGTCGGCCAGTTCCTGACCGTCTTTCGTCGTAATATCAACTTCCCGATAGGAGAAGCTGTATTTAACCCTCAGCTGCTTCCACAGGCTCTTGGCAGAGGGACAGGCTCCACAACTGGGCGACACGAGTAACGTGATGTTCGGCATGGTGCTCCCCGAAACAGTGTCCTAATGTTTGTGATGTTCGGATCTTAGCACCGGGTAAAAAGCCTGCGCAAGGACGCAGCTCCAATCGCCGAGTTGCGTCAATATATGATTCAAGGTGGAAAGGTTTGGAAGGGAGGCGTATGGTATGGACGTCAACCATGACAAATCGCATCTCGTATACACTCCCGTGGCTGGCCGCCATGCTGCTGCTCTGTAATCCGGCAGCTCACGCTGAGGAAGGCCGAGGTGATTCACCCGCACTGCGTGTATTGACCTACAACCTGCTGCACGATGGACCATGGTCTGGATTTTTCGAGAGCGGCACTCATCTCGCCGAACGACTCGACATGACAATCCAGGAACTGCAGCGGTTGCAACCTGACGTGATCGCCCTTCAAGAAGCGTCAGACAGTCGGAAGCATGGCAACGTGCCTCAACGGATCGCCGATGCGCTTGGGTATCAGATGGTGTTCGCTCCTGCGACCGAGCATATCTTCGGAATCGGCCCATTGGATCGGCTGATCACAGCAGCCATCGGCTTCAGGGAGGGACCGGCCATTTTGAGCCGATATCCGATCGTCGCCTCAGAGGTCTACGACCTACCCCGCTGCCAACATCGCCTGGACCCTCGCATTCTACTGCAGGCTGAGATCAATACACCGAACGGACCGGTCCAGGTCTTTTCCGCCCATACGTCGAAGGGAGACGAATGCCAGCTCCAGCGAGTCGGAGAGTTGTTCCGTGAACATCGAGGAAAGGGCCAAGCCATCCTCATGGGCGACTTGAATGCGGGAGAACAATCTCCTGTCCTCACCGGATGGCAGAAAGACGCTGGTTTCATCGATGTCTTCCGGGTCGCGAATCCGGGAATATCCGGAGGGACTGTCTGGCAGGACATCTACGTCGAATGGCCCACCGCCGATCGCCGCGTTGATTTCATTTTCCTGTTTGATGGAAACAACGATAAACATCCGGTCGTGCGCTCAAGCCGTCTGGCATTTGACCAGCCCGGTCGTCTCCCGAACGGCGACGCACTCTGGCCATCCGACCATCGCGGCGTGTTGGCAGAGATCGACTTGGCATCTGCTGATTCTCCAAGGATAAGTCGGCTACCCAACACCGGCACTCGTTGAAAAGGGTTCCAAACCCACACCTTCTTGCCATTGCACGGTTCAAGATCCGACCCTCAATCTGCTTCTCGTGTACATGCTCTGCCTTTGAGACAGGCGGCGGCGCGCGCTTGATCTCTCCCTCGAACAGGCGCATCTTTCAGCTATGCACGCATCGGGCGCGGGACCGGCCGCCTTGCTGGCATTTCTTCTTCCATTCTTGCCAAGTGCCGACTGGTCTCTGCTACAGCTCAATTTGTCTCAGCGCGTATCCACGGACCACACACTCAGCGGCGAGGAACTGCTCCGAATCGGCGAGACGCACGAGTTTCAGCAGCACCTTCCTGAAACGCTCACGTACTACCAGCTTGCCTTGTCGAGCTTCCGTGAAAAGAAACAGACGCGAGGCATTGCCGTCGCATTGGTGAAGATCGCTCGAGTCTACGAACTCCAAGGAAAATTCCGAGATGCCGACGTTGCGTTGCAAGAAGCCGTTCCCATTCTGGCTCAGTCCTCCGATCGACTCACCCATGCACGGGCTCTTTTGGTGACGGGGCGCGTCTCAGCTCGATTGGGATATCTGGAGGAGGCGCGGACGTCGCTCAGTCGAGCCGTCACATTGTTTGATCGCGCCAAAGACCAGGCTGGGCGGAATGAGGCACTGATTCAATTGGGGCTGCTGCAAGTGGGTGACGGATCGAGCGAGCCAGGCCTGTCGGCGCTGCAGCAGGTCCGGCAGCAGGCAGCCGCGCGCCGGGATCGCCGGCAGGAACTGGCCGCTGTCCTGGCGCTGGGAACGGCCTCGTGGCTGTTGGACCGAGCCACCGAAGCGCGCCGGTATTACGAAGAGGGACTGCAGCTTGCCGAACAGGAGCGGGACACTCAGGTCGGAGCCGTGCTTCGACTCCGGCTGGCTTATCTCTATGCGGAAAATGACCGGCTAACCGACGCTGTCGAGACAGCGAAGCGCGCGATCATTCTCTCTCAAACTCTGCGTGATGCCGCTGTGGAAGCGGCGGCGTTGTCACTGCTGTGCCACCTCTACCGGAAGACGGGAGAACCTGCTCAAGCGGATGAGGCCGAGCAGCGTGCGCTGTTGCTCTACAGCCACCGCCAAATCCTCGTCCATGGCGGCCGGTAGCGATACGCCACCCGCTTCCGTTCACCTTTCGCTTCTTCCCTTGAACATCCCTGAGATAGTACTGCTCAGCCGCGACAAATTCTCGTAGATCTTTCTGCACCGGCGCATTGGTCACACGACTTCGCCAAAAGATACCGAGCACCACCTTGATTTCCTCTGTATCGAAGCAAGAGCTGATGAGGTTTCATTTTGTTCAGCGCATCGGACCCGTTGTTCGATACGATGGCCGTGCATAGATCAAGCTCCGACCCTACTATTTGCCTCGCGACCGCCCCCAAGAACTCGCGCAACAGAGCGTTGTGAAGGATGGGATCACCGTCGCAGATCGCATTGTAGCGGGCAAGTATTGTTTTCACACGGCGGCGGTTCGCCACCAGCTCCTCGTCTGCCGAGCGATAGAGTTCCCCTGCCAGCACTTTGTCTTTTTCGCTCTGAGTGGCCATAGAAGCTGGCTCATGGTGACCGATTTGGCCAAACCGCCGCGCCGCCTTAGTTTGGCGACGCGGCGCAATTCAGTGAGCGACCTGTCCGAAACGGCCGCGGTTAAAGTCGTCGATCGCTTGGCGGATTTCCGCCTCGCTGTTCATGACGAAGGGACCCTGGCCGACAACTGGCTCTTGGATCGGTTCTCCCGTCAACACCAGCAATGTGCTGTCGCCATCGGCATGAATCTTGACCTGGGAACCCTCACGCTCGAAGCGGATGACCTCCGCCTCCCCGGCCTGTTCGCTGCCATTGACCGTCACATGGCCGGACAGCGCTGCAATCATCGCAGTATGGCCCTCAGGCATGTCGAGGGTGATGTCGGCCTCTCGGTTGAGCCGCACATCCCAGACATTCACTGGGCTGAATGTACGCGCCGGGCCGCCTGTATCTGCGAACTTGCCCGCGATGACACGCACTCGACCAACGCCCTGGTCGAGATCGACAACCGGAATGTCGGCGTCGGTAATCGACTGATACCCGGGTGACGTCATTTTGTCCTTTGCCGGCAAGTTCACCCACAACTGGACCATCCGGAATGGACCACCGGTCTTGGTGAAGGCCTGGGAATGAAACTCCTCATGAATGATGCCGCCTGCAGCCGTCATCCACTGCACGTCGCCAGGGCCGATCGTGCCACCTGCACCTGTCGAGTCACGATGTGACACCTCGCCGTCGTACACAATGGTGACGGTCTCAAAGCCGCGATGGGGGTGCTCCCCGACACCGCGCGGGCTGTTTGCCGGGTCAAAGGTGTGGGGTCCGGCATAATCAAAGAGTAGAAACGGGCTGATAGCCTGCGCATCGCTGCCGTAGAAGAAGAGCGAGCGGACAGGGAAACCGTCGCCGACCCAGTGGCGGCCATTGGCACGCATGACCTGTGCGATCTTCTTCATTTTGATACCTCCAATTTTTATATGTCGAAATGTAAACGCGCGCCGCGAGAGCATTCTCCGACGCGCCTGTGTAAAATACTAAGCACGGTACACACACTTCTCAAGTACGGTCCTCGAGGATACTGATCGACATAGGTAAGCCCTCGCGGGCTGTCCCTGTCACACCACCGTGCGTACGGGTCCGTACACGGCGGTTCGGCTGGTTATCTGCATACCATTGCGTCCAATCGAGGCAGACCAAGTGCGTTGAAGTACGTCGTGGGCAACGCGACTTGGGCGGCTCTGCTGTGGCTGAGTCGCCAAGGGCCATGACTGCTCATCGCCGTCGACACGGCTTCGTTGCCGTGGGCTCCTCGACGGTTCAATTCTGCGATCCGGCGACGTGGGGTTTTCCACTGTTTCCAGAGCACACACCGCAACCGCCGTCTGATCCATGAGTCGAGGTTTTGAAGGACGGAGCGTGTCTGGCAGAACCCAAAGTACCCGCCCCATCCGTTCAGATAGGACGCGAGGTGCTCCACCACCTGCTCCAAACTCCGCCCTCGGTTCCGATTCGTCAATGTCCGAACCCGCTTCTTGAAGCGAACCAGCGCGTGAGGCGCGATCCTCCGCTTGATCTCCGGTCCACTCGTGAAGCTGAATCCCAGAAATGGCCGCTCCTTGGGCTGAGCAACCGCGCTCTTCACCCGGTTCACGGTGAGCTTGAGTCGCTGTTCGATGAAGGTGGTGAGACTCTCCATCACACGCGGCCCCGCTCGCTTGCTTTTGACGTAGATATTCGCGTCATCGGCGTATCTGACAAAGCGATGGCCACGCTGCTCCAGCTCCCGATCCAGAGCATCCAGCACAATATTGCTCAGCAACGGAGAGAGCGGCCCCCCTTGCGGGGTCCCCTCCTCCGTGGGACTGACGAGCCCGTGTTCCATGACACCCGCGTTGAGATAGGCCCGGATCAGTATCAACACCCGCTTGTCGGCCACCCGCGTGGCGATTCGGCTCATCAATCGATCGTGGTGGACCCGGTCAAAGAATTTCTCCAGGTCGATGTCCACGACCGTGCCGTATCCCTCCGCAATATACTGCTGCGCTTGAGCGACCGCCTGCTGCGCCGACCGTCCCGGCCTGAACCCGTAGCTGTGCTCGGAAAACGTTGGATCCCACTTCCGTTGCAGGACCTGCAAGACCAATTGCTGGACAAAGCGATCCACGACCGTGGGGATGCCCAGCGTTCTCACCCCTCCATCCGGTTTGGGAATCTCGACCCGTTTCACCGGTTTCGGTCGGTAGCGGCCCTCCAGAAGGGCCTGCTTGATCGTCCCCCAGTGCCTGGAAAGATAATCTCCCAGGGCGGCCACGGTCATCCCGTCAACTCCCGGACTGCCGTGGTTTCGTCGGACCTGCCTTAAGGCCCGCGTCACATTCTCCTCATGGACCATCTCCTCCATCACACGCTCAGTACACAACGGACGTTCGGTTCCGTGTCCCGCGTTCGGTGATTCAGCCCTTGACTGGCCGGGCCGTGGGGCTTCACCCGTTGTCCCAACCATGAAGGCCAACTGAAGTTGGTGTTCTGCCATGCTTCACCGAATAGGTCGCACGCCCTACTGGTCTCTCCCTTACACCCTCGGTTGAGGGAGCCGTTCCGGCCTTCGAGGCCTTCGCCCCTACTATGCCGTCTGCTGACTTCTGTGTCGCGCTCAAGAGTCTCTCGACTCCTTCAGTCTCGCTGCCGAGACACGGCACAGATCTCCCGGGGTCAGTTGAACCGCCTTCCCTGCACCGCCGCCGGATCTACGTCTTACGCCCTTGATGGAACTGGACTTCGCAATCCAGCGTGCTCGTCCGGCGCTCGCGCCTCGTATCCGGTTCCTGTTCGTCGGCGCGCAGGTTTGCTCCACGCTTCCTTCAGACACGCCCTCACGACCTGTGCCCTTGCGCTTCGCTACCCCTTCACTGACCCCGGTTGTCAATAGTGGACGCCATGAGTTGCCGCCTCACGCCGCCAGCTGTTGACGAGCCCACTGCTGGGCAAACACCGCGGGCGAGCAATTTCCCAGCCTGGAATGCCGACGCTGACGGTTATAGAAGAGCTCGATGTACTCCGTGATCTCTCGCCGAGCCTGCTCCCGTGTTTCATACCGCCGGTGGTGCACCAGCTCATTCTTGAGCGTTCCCCAGAAACTCTCCATCGGCGCGTTATCATAGCAGCAGTTGCCCTTCCGACTCATAGACGGGGTCAGGCCGAACTGCCGCAATTGCGCTTGATAGTCCTGGGCACAATATTGAGAGCCGCGATCAGAATGATGAATGAGCCCCGGGGCCGGGCGCTTGGTGTCGAGAGCGTTCCTGAGCGCCCCCTGCACCAAGTCCGTCGTCATCCGCGCCCCCTCGCATGCCCAACCACCTCACATGTATACAGATCTTTGATCCCCGCCAGATACAACCACCCTTCTGCGGTGGGGATATACGTGATGTCGGTGACCCAGGTCTCGTTCGGGCGCGTGGCGACAAACGTTTGGGCCAAGACATTCTCCGCCACCGGCAGCGAGTGCTTTGAATCCGTCGTGGTCGTGAACCAGCGCACCTGTTTGCAACGTAGTCTCAGTTTCTTGCGTAGCCGTTTGATGCGTCCGACCCCAGCGGGGAACCCATCCTCACGCAATTCCGCTTGGAGACGTTCCGGCCCATAGGTCTGCCGGGTGCGCACATGCGCGGCCTGGATCGCCACTTCTAGGCGCGCGTTCTCCTGAGCGCGCTTCGAGGGACGGCGCGTGCGCCAGGCATAGTACCCACTTCGGGACACCTCCAGCACCCGACACAACACACTCAGGGGATACTGGGGCCGCAGCGTCCTCATGAGCGCGTACCGGGCAGCTGCGCCTTGGCAAAGTACGCGGTGGCTTTTTTTAAGATGTCGCGCTCCATCCGCGCCTCGGCCAGGTCGCGCTTCAGCCGAGAGACCTCGGCCTCCAGCTCTGTCACGGGCCGTCGGCTCTCCCCCAGCGTCGCGAGCTGACCGCGCCGGGCTCGACACACCCAGTTCTCGAGCGTCTTGCCCGACATGGCCAGGCGTCTTGCTACCTCTGGAATCGTCAACTTCTGTTCCAGGACCAGCTGCACCGCTTGCTCACGGAACTCCTTCGTATACTGCTGTCGCGGAACTCGTTCCATCTCACACCTCCAGACCTCAGATCATAGGTTGAAGGCGTCCACTTTTTCGAGCCTAGCACACACCTCCATCAGGTTGAGGAAGGGACTTTCACCCTCAAGCTGTTCAACATGCCCGGCACACTGGAGCCCCACAGCTTGACAGCCGTGGTCCCTGGTGGTTCTTCGGCGACACCTCGCCGAAGGTATCCTCCTAGCCAAGGTTTCGGAGTACGCGGAGGCGGGTTATGACCAAACAGGTCGGTTGCCCGACGGAAATCACGCTCGACATCATCGCGGGCCGTTGGAAAGTGATGGTCATTTTCTGGCTGCTCCAAGAAAAACGGCGGTTCAATCGACTCCAACGTGACTTGTCCGGAATCACGCATCGGACGCTTGCCAAGCAACTCAAGGAGATGGAAGCCGACGGTTTGGTGGAGCGAGAAGACTTCCGTGAGATACCTCCCCACGTCGAGTATCGGCTGACGCCGCTCGGGCGGTCACTGGAGCCGGTGTTGGCGGCTATGCACGAATGGGCGATACAGCACGGCGCTGAGGTACGGCGTTCGACGAATGAGATATAACAAGCTGACTCTGATCTATTCATTCTTCAGCTTCGATTGGTGAATTTAGAGGTGACTGTCTCTTCTGCTCTCCCTCAGGCATGGAATCGCCCCAGGCGCTTGCATTCAGGTCATTGAGGTAGCGCGACTGGACGGCTAAGCCAGGAGCACCGTCAAGGGCCGCAAGTTGTGCGGAGCCCTTTATCGCCTCGAATACTTCACGAATGATCTCGTGAGCAATCTCACGGAGACTTCCTGGTGTAATAACTTGGAGCAAGCCTTCAGCTGGATAAGCAAAGATTCTTTCTTCGTAACTTGCCCCAAGAACGCTTAAACGGAAATGTCGACTGCCAGTCTTTGTTAAGCCACGAGCCTCTGCTTCCTTGAGTAACCCAGCGAGGTCGTGACCTAATCTTCGAAGGTTCTTCTCGGTCAGCCCGTGATGAACGAGGAATGACTTTAGCGCGAGTTCAATGGCCATACCCAATGTGTGGCTCAACACATGAAGAGCATTCGGGTAACGATCGTTGATGGCGTCAGCTGCGGCGGCATACATCCGAGCGCCATCGATCAACGTTCCGGATGTGATCAATTGGGATGCCTCAAATGTTTCAGCGTTTTAGCCCGGCTAATGGCTTGTCGATAAGCTGCGGGCGCTGACGGCAGCCGACAGCATAGGCTGCGCTTTTCTCAATGAGCTGCTACTGTGGTGCGATGAATTCGAACTCGTCGAGGTCCCATGGGCCATGCTCCTGCTCTGGCGATACGTAAGTCCAACCGCGCTCGACCTTCTTGCCATCGACTCGCTTACGCAGTTCGGCCTCAAGGGAACGACGACTCTCCGCCCAAGCCTGCCCGTAGTTGGCCGTACCAAGCATCTCTCGCGTCATGTCGTTGTATGCCTGCGCACGCAACTGCCGCTCGCGGCGTCGCTCAAGTGCCGCGCGAAGCTCCGAGTACAAACCAACGATGACTTCACGCAATGCTTGGACCGAATCGACAGGTGGCGAAGCCGAGAGACACCTTCTCTGGG
Organism: Nitrospira sp.; assembly: GCA_029194675.1. Taxonomy (NCBI): domain Bacteria; kingdom Pseudomonadati; phylum Nitrospirota; class Nitrospiria; order Nitrospirales; family Nitrospiraceae; genus Nitrospira; species Nitrospira sp. Next base: position 127,495 of record JARFXP010000004.1, read on the forward strand.
CAGGGGAAAGGCAGTTGCGGAGATCGACGACTATCTGCTTATCGAGAGTGAGTACGAGGTCGTGGGCGACCATGTTGCGGAGGGTGTTAAGCGCTTTGTATGCAGACGTTGATGACTCCTCAAGAATGCCGAGCGCGACGGCGAGTGACAGCTTCTGTGCAAACGCACTCCGTTCGAGGTCGAGGGCCGCAGGATTCGGTACGGACTCGGTGATGCACACCTCGATAATGCGCTCCACTGCGAGATGCCCCGTTATCGCGATGTGGAAGGCTTGGGGTTCAATTGCAGCAAGGAGGTCTGCTTCGCTCAGGGGATTGTTGAAGTTCACGGGTGTCGACATCAGCGCGGCCTAACGTGCTAAGTAAGCGGCCGACGGCCAGCGAAGCTGGCTGACGGTCCGCTTGACTGACAGGTTAGATACCTTTGCATTTCCCATATTGAACTGGTTTCGCGCCTTTATCTCTTAACGCTTGCATGACATACTCAGGCACACCTAAGGATCCGCAAGCTTCATCGTGTGCGCTTGTTCCAGCAGAACTCGTAAGCAAGTTTGGGTTGGCTCCGCTCTCGAGAAGCATTAATGCGATGCTCCATTGCCTCTGCCTCAAGAACAAATGTAATGCGGGCCCATCTAAAAAGTTTCCTTTTCTTGGAAATCGATACCCATTGATATCTGCTCCCGCGTTAAGAAGCACTTGTACACAACCAGTCTCTCCACCAAAGGTCATGTCCAGAAGACCATTGAGCAATTGAGATTGATCTGGTTTGACAACTGCTAAATCTTGGTCTTCAGGGCGATATACTGGCGCTATGCATTGCCATATACTCAGATAGTTAGCCGTCGCGGTGTCTCCAGCGTGTGTTTGGGGTAGCTGTGGTTGCTGGTTGTTGATAATTACTGGGTTGTTATTAACTACGACGGGGCCTGGAGGAGGAGATGACCGCTCCTGTTTTTCTGCGGATATTAGGAGAGCGGTGAATAAGGCTAATACTCCCCCACTAATAACCCATCGATGCATTGCTTTGTTTCGCAATGGTCCAATCTCTGCGCCAAATATTTTTATCGTCGAGGTGGCCAGTCCAAGCAAAACGAGTAATGCTCCCAGTACTGCAATAACGATTGGAACGCTTGTAGGCATGCGGTCTCCGAATGGCATGGGAGGTGGCGTCTAACTACTGAGTATACTGACCGGCATAGTACCTACCTGCAGTCTGCGCGCAGGATCGTGATTATTCCGTATGCTCAATCAGTTGTCAACATTCCCTATGCGCCTGATCGGTTTGCTATACAGACCGGCATCGTCTCGTTATAGCTGCGAAGGGCTCAACCCTGATCCCGTCGCATCTGCGGGACTTCGTACCCCTTTGCACCTCGATTCACGACGTGGGTATAGATCAATGTGAATCCGAGTACATTCCTACCACATGCCTCAACGGAACACGACTTTCAAGGTATCCCCCGCGATGAGTTCCCCATCCTGAATCTCGACCAACAAATGGGCGAGATTCATACAGGCCGGTTGGGAGCCGATTTCATCTTCCGTAAAGGCGACTGACCCAAAGCATGATACCAATACCTGGTCTCTGCTATCGGGAAAGATAGCCTCTATCCCTTGACCCATCCCGAGGCCTCACCGATAACGATGCCATCTCGACATCATGAAGAAAGGTACCCTATGGGAACAGCGCTCAAAATGGAAGTCAGCCCTGAAACCATCATCCGGGCCGTGAAGAGCATGAAAACCACCGCGCGTCGAGCCTTCCTTGAGGATTTGATCGCGGCAACGTCCCCCGAATATCTTCAGAGTATCCGCGAAGCTCGCCGGGACTATAAAGCAGGCCGTGTGAAGTCTCATGCCCATGTGTTTGGCCGGTGACATACCGGCTTATTTATACCCACCGAGCCATCAAGGATATCGATGCGCTTGATGCGGCGGTGAAACAGCGCATCGGAAAAACGCTGCGACGGTTCGAACAGAATCCTCTCGCCCACGCCGAATCGCTCAAACAATCGGAATTGGGCTCCTATCGGTTTCGGTTTGGAGATTACCGTGCGGTCTTTGATCTCAAAGACCAAGAGATTGTCGTCTTGCGAGTTGGGCACCGGCGAGGAATCTACAAAGACTGATTCAACCGGACTGCACTCGCTTCAGAGCATATAAGTAGATACTCCCGTCAGCCCTCGTCTACCGATTGCCCACGAACGTGTATCCACCCCACCAACGAGTTTGAGATAAGGGCTACGCTCCCATCCTCTTGCCCCTGCACGACTGAAACTCCGACCCCATGCCCGACCTCGGAGCTGGTTGCTAAAGATTTGCCGCATCCACGATCGATGCAGCCAAACGCCTCGTTTTCGCTGTTTGACAAATCGTTCCATTTGGAGTACACAGCTCAAGCCGAGGTTACATTCCTGCCTCGACCATTTTCTTTTCTTCCTCAGTGTTGTGACATCGACCAATACGGAGATCGACTGGACAAGGAGATTTGCCATGTCGTGGAGCAACTGGGAATCCCTCGGTGGCATTATCACCGCCGGGCCAGCAGTTAGTTCGTGGGCGGGCGAGAGACTCGACACCTTCGTCAAGGGGTCCGACAATGCTCTGTGGCACAAGTGGTTCGACGGCGGCTGGAGCGGGTGGGAATCACTCAGTGGCGTCATAGATGGCTCACCTTGCGCGGTATCGTGGGCGTCGGGACGCATCGATATATTTGCGCGCGGTATGGACAATGCGCTATGGCACAAGTGGTTCGACGGCGGCTGGAGCGGCTGGGAGTCGCTCGGCGGCACAATCACAGCAGGGCCAGCGGTGTGTTCATGGGCACCCGGCCGGCTCGATGTCTTCGCCAAAGGTTCTGACAATGCGTTGTGGCACAAGTGGTTCGACGGCGGCTGGAGCGGCTGGGAATCGCTCGGTGGCGTGATCGACAACGAACCTGGCGCCGTATCCTGGCAACGCGGCCGCATCGACGTATTCGCGCGCGGTATGGACAACGCCTTATGGCACAAGTGGTTCGACGGCAGTTGGAGCGGCTGGGAGTCGCTCGGCGGTGTGATTACTGCCGGACCTGCTGCAAGTTCGTGGGGACCTGGACGGCTCGACATCTTCGTCAAGGGATCCGACAATGCGCTGTGGCACAAGTGGTTCGACGGCAGCTGGAGCGGCTGGGAATCGCTGGGAGGGGTCATCGATAACACGCCGGCCGTGGTGTCGTGGAGCCTCGGGCGCATCGATATTTTCGCGCGTGGCATGGACAACGCGATGTGGCACAAGTGGTGGACGCAGCGTTTGCCCACGGTACGCCTGCATGTGAAAGCTCTGAGCCAGCCAACCCGTTTTTCCATTGATCGCATGGTCGACAACATGATCGACGTCTACGCAACGCATGGCATCCGCGTGCACCGCGTGAGCGATCAAAACCTGAACCTGCCGCTGCTGAACGATCTGGATGTTGGTGCGTGCACCATGGGCAGTGTCACCGCCGAGCAAACCGCGCTGATGGCCAACCGCGTAGGCGCGGGTGCTAACGATGTCGTGGTGTATTTTGTGCGCTCGACCAATCCGAGCTTTAACGGCTGTGCTGCACATCCCTCCAACCGCCCGGCGGCGGTGGTTGCCTCGATTGCGAGCGAATGGACACTCGCCCATGAAGTCGGCCATGTACTGGACCTCAACCACGTGGCACCCACCGACCGACTGATGATGGGGGGCGGTACCAACAACATTACCAATCCGCCGCCTGATCTGATCGCGAGCGAAGTGCAGACGATGGACAACAGTCCGTTCACCCAGAACCTCGGGTAACCGGGCCGTTCCCATAAGGAGACCAACGATGGCGATCAGCTATGCAGAACTGAAGACAATGCTGGATGTTGACGAGCCGGACTATATGGCACTCGTCGAGAAGGCTGCAGGTGCCATGCAGCATCTACGCAAACTTGCTGAGTCCCCGGATGTGTCGCTGGCATCCAAGGCGGTATCACTCGCTGGCATGATGGGCGAGGCCGACAGCATCGGTATCATTGGTAATGCCTCGAAATCACGCGCGGTGCTGATTCGTGTTGCCGCAGCGCATGCCGCAACCATGCTACCTGACAGCCCTCAGACCGCGCGCGTGGTGAGCAAGCTTTTGGACGATAGGGACGTCGGCGTTGTCAAGCTCGCGGCCCTGGCGGCAACACGGTTGTCCGATCCTAGGATGGCGACGAAGGCAAAGCGAGCCAGCAAGCGTATGGAGGCGGCTGTGCGCGCAATGACTGTGCAAAAAGTCCGGCGCGAAAGGAATACGGCCATGACCAACCAAGCGGGCATGAAGACGCGTGGCTCGACAACCCGAGCCCAGGCGACCCACAAAGGCAGTACCAAGGCCAGCGGGCAAATGCCCACCGGCGCCATGACCCAGCCGCCGAAAGGAACGAAGGCACGGGGCATGCCGACTGGGAAAATGAAGTAAGTCGTCAGTTTTGGTGGGACGTAAGTCGGCGACTTGCGTGGTAGCACGGGTAACTAGACGTGCTAGGGCACCTGCGACACGGTGACAACCTCCAGACACTTCATCTTTCAGTCAGCTGCGTCGAATCACCTCCAACCCGCTGTTTCCGACACACAAAGATGATGGGGTCACCTCTTGTTCTGTGTATCGGACCTGTCGTTCGATAGGATGGCCGTACACAGCTCATGATCCGACCCTACCATTTCTTGTAACTAATGACACCGGAGAGCCCCTCGAAGTGGCGTAGCTCTTCTAGCACCTCTAACACCAAACACCTCACGCTCTATGACGCCGCCACCGAAAGCCGGCCGGTGCGAGGCAGCGTGAAATACTTTGCTGCAAGAACCGGACAGGAGGCCCGGCGCAACACGGCTTCCACCACGCTGCCCTTCATGAGATGAGAGATCCCGCGACGGCCGTGCGTTCCCATGACAACGAGGTCGCAGTCTGAGCTGTCGATGAAGTCGAGAATGGAATCGGACGGTAGGCCCCCACGAATCACCGTGCGCGCCGAGACCCCCTGCGACTGAACCTCGTCCGCCACGAGCTTGAGCCGGGTGGCAATCTGTTGCCGATTCTGTTCCGCTGTGTGACCGAACGTCAAATCGATCCCGTAGGAGAGCGGTTCCAAGCTATGCAAGAGCGTCAGGGACGCGTCAAAATTCTTGGCAATCTGAACGCCGTATTCCACGGCATCCAGCGAACAGTCGGAGAAATCAATCGGGACGGCGATCTGCTTGAAGTGAATCGGTTTCGTTGCGCCCTGCCCCTCCACCTTCTCAGGTTTTCTGATCGTCAACACGGGACAGGGAGCCATGGTCAGGACTCGTTCCGCCGTACTGCCCAGGAGAACATGTCGAAGTCCGGTTCTTCCATGAGTACCCAGCACAATCAGGTCGGCACTGACCTCCTGAGCCGTTTCGGAAATGATTGTATCCGGAATACCGGCCCGCTGCTGACACTTCACGCGACCCGCTGGTTGCGCCAGTCGTCGAACGATATCGTCCAATCGCTCGTGTGTCTCGCTCGGATCCTGGACGGTCGTGACATACGCGCCCTCGTAGATTTCCAGCACGTGCAGGATCGTCACTGTGGCCTCATAGGCCTTGGCGAGAAACGTCACATATCCTTCGGCATGATGTGCGCACGAGGAAAAGTCGGTCGCGAAGAGGATTCGCTTGAGCAAGGACTGTTCAGCTTCCATGGGTCACCCTTCCATTGCACAGGCCTGTGTGCGCCCGGCTTTCCGGCTTTACGGTTCGGGCGATCGCGCCTCCTCGCGATCCGTTTCCCACCTCACCTCACTGAGCTTATACCCGGCTCTAGCCAGAACACGATGCAGAGTCGTCGTCACAGCGGGAGTATCGGAATGGGGCATCACGTTGACAGTCGGGGCGGCACGGAGGGCGGCAAGAATTTGGGCAGCTTCCTTGCCCAATAGGTTGTCCCCACCCGCGTAGGGTCCATCGGGTGATTCTTCGATTTCGTCATGGCGCTGGAGAATACCGCGGATCGTGGCTAGGATCGCCGGCGTCGGCGAGGGCATCAGCAGCGTCGCCAGGGCGCCGTGCTCCAACCGCAATCGCGCGAGCAAGGAGTCGAGGGGCGGCACGAGCACGGAACCGGCTTGTCCCTGCTGTGCCCGTTGGATCGCAGGAAAGAGAATTTTTTCTTCCATCCCGATATGGCGCAACAGTCCTGCACGGAATGCCTCGTATGGGACCGAGTCGATCTTTCCTCCTTGCAGGTCGGCCCGATCGAGCAGTTGCTCCAGACGCCGGTGATCCTCGGTCAAAAGCCTTGCTATTGACTCCAATTCGGGCTTACCCTCCCTCATCTGTCACCTCTCGGGCCCTTCGGAATGCCTGCGACTCGCGAACGAAGTTCTTCCGGCCACCACGCTTCGCAGCTTACTCTAGATCAGCGTGAGACAGCAAAGACCGTACGGCTCGTGTCACATGAGAGATGCGACGCCCAATCGATTCGCACAACCCAGTTTTGGCGCAAGCGCACAGGGACGGTGGTGTCACATCTTGTTCTGTGCATCGGACCCGTTGTTCGATACGATGACCGTGCACAGCTCAAGATCCGACGCTAATATTTCCTCCCGGCCATCAACGGCTCATATTCGTCAGTCGAGGCAGCTATCGGACGCGGCGCAATTCAGTGAGCGACCTGTCCGAAACGGCCGCGGTTAAAGTCGTCGATCGCTTGGCGGATTTCCGCCTCGCTGTTCATGACGAAGGGACCCTGGCCGACAACTGGCTCTTGGATCGGTTCTCCCGTCAACACCAGCAATGTGCTGTCGCCATCGGCATGAATCTTGACCTGGGAACCCTCACGCTCGAAGCGGATGACCTCCGCCTCCCCGGCCTGTTCGCTGCCATTGACCGTCACATGGCCGGACAGCGCTGCAATCATCGCAGTATGGCCCTCAGGCATGTCGAGGGTGATGTCGGCCTCTCGGTTGAGCCGCACATCCCAGACATTCACTGGGCTGAATGTACGCGCCGGGCCGCCTGTATCTGCGAACTTGCCCGCGATGACACGCACTCGACCAACGCCCTGGTCGAGATCGACAACCGGAATGTCGGCGTCGGTAATCGACTGATACCCGGGTGACGTCATTTTGTCCTTTGCCGGCAAGTTCACCCACAACTGGACCATCCGGAATGGACCACCGGTCTTGGTGAAGGCCTGGGAATGAAACTCCTCATGAATGATGCCGCCTGCAGCCGTCATCCACTGCACGTCGCCAGGGCCGATCGTGCCACCTGCACCTGTCGAGTCACGATGTGACACCTCGCCGTCGTACACAATGGTGACGGTCTCAAAGCCGCGATGGGGGTGCTCCCCGACACCGCGCGGGCTGTTTGCCGGGTCAAAGGTGTGGGGTCCGGCATAATCAAAGAGTAGAAACGGGCTGATAGCCTGCGCATCGCTGCCGTAGAAGAAGAGCGAGCGGACAGGGAAACCGTCGCCGACCCAGTGGCGGCCATTGGCACGCATGACCTGTGCGATCTTCTTCATTTTGATACCTCCAATTTTTATATGTCGAAATGTAAACGCGCGCCGCGAGAGCATTCTCCGACGCGCCTGTGTAAAATACTAAGCACGGTACACACACTTCTCAAGTACGGTCCTCGAGGATACTGTGGAGCCCCACAGCTTGACAGCCGTGGTCCCTGGTGGTTCTTCGGCGACACCTCGCCGAAGGTATCCTCCTAGCCAAGGTTTCGGAGTACGCGGAGGCGGGTTATGACCAAACAGGTCGGTTGCCCGACGGAAATCACGCTCGACATCATCGCGGGCCGTTGGAAAGTGATGGTCATTTTCTGGCTGCTCCAAGAAAAACGGCGGTTCAATCGACTCCAACGTGACTTGTCCGGAATCACGCATCGGACGCTTGCCAAGCAACTCAAGGAGATGGAAGCCGACGGTTTGGTGGAGCGAGAAGACTTCCGTGAGATACCTCCCCACGTCGAGTATCGGCTGACGCCGCTCGGGCGGTCACTGGAGCCGGTGTTGGCGGCTATGCACGAATGGGCGATACAGCACGGCGCTGAGATTCGTCGTTCGACGAACGAGAGCGAAAGCGTCGGGAAGTGAACTAATTTCATGCTGAACGGACACTTACCGCAAACAAATATTCTTTCAACGATCAGTCGGGCAACTTGACATTATTCCCGCGCATAGCTGACTCTAGCGTCCCATTGACTTGAGACGGTTGGGCCGAGCGATGCCATCAGCCACGATTAAACTTTTCTTACCCAGAGGAGACGCTAAGAGTCTACGAACGGCAGAAATTTCCAATTGGACCGGGAAGGCGATAGCCGCACCGCGTACAGAACTTGACGACCTGCTTCAGCGTGAAGAGCTCGATAGAACTGGTGTCTATATCCTTTCAGGCAATGACCCCTTGTCTGGCTTACCTCGAGCATATATCGGCGAGGCCGAGGTTATACGGGAGCGACTCAAACAGCATAAAACCAAGGAGTTCTGGGTTTCTGCCATAGTGTTTGTGAGCAAAGACGACAATCTCACCAAGGCTCATGTGCGGTACATTGAAGGCAGGCTGCTCACAGAAGCCACACGAGTCGGAAGATGCACACTCGAGCAGAACCAAGCCGGCGGAGCGAAGCTTCCAGAATCCGACCGCGTAGATATGGACGTCTTCCTTTCGCACATTCGTCAACTTTTGCCAGTTCTAGGCTCCGATCTTCTGATCCCTATTGCGCAGCCGTCTGCCAAGCAGCAACCTGGAGGAATCCTTTTCTGCCGCATGAAGGGTGCAGAGGGGCGCGGTCGCCGCACGCCGGATGGCTTTGTCGTACTTCGAGGTTCTACTGCTGTCATGGAGCAACGCAACTCCGCGAAAAAGTATCCGTATCTGCTTACACTCCGTAATCAGTTGATCGGAAGCGGCACACTTGTTCCTAAGGATGGTTTTTATGAGTTTACTAAAGATACAGAGTTTTCCAGTCCCAGCGCGGCCGCAGCAGTGATTGAGGGCGGCAGCGCTAACGGACTAATTGAGTGGAGGACTGAAGATGGCAAAGTCCTCAAAGAACTGGACGAACAGGTTTAACTAACGAATGCCTCGGTTCATATTTCCATCCGCTCATCAGCATCCTCTGGTCTGAGAGTCCCCCCAGACAAGCCATTGACACTGGTTCAGAAGTTTCATGACACCGCCCGCGGTCCGGACGCCGAAGAATCCACGTCCAGAGGTATCGTACGGTAGTGTTTTGCAACAGGCTTGAAGGAAGATCGATACAGATAAGCCAGATCCGAGCGTTTAGGATGACCGCCTTAGCCGAGAGCAGTTCATTTCTTGTGTTGCTATTCGTGGCGATGCCGATGAAGTACTTAATGGGAATGACGAGGGTCGTGACGGAGCCTTGTTTCTGTCCTATATTGGCCGGTTGGCCAAGCTACGGACCAAACATCAATGAGACAACAGATTTTCATTCTATGCCTTTCTTGCATCTATTCTCCTGTTGGACCATTCACGTTCGACAAACATCTTCGCGAGAAAGAAGTCGCCACAAACTTATCGAATCCCACGAACCCCAAAGTTGCACGTGTGAGATCGCGTGTTGTACTCGTACATCTGGTCAGCGTTTCCGTCCACCCGAGCCGAATGGCTGCCTTAACCCGGCAAGCGCTTGCGCTCAGAACCCGGCGCGAGCATAATGAACACGGTTCTAGAGGAAGTTAGACATGTCTGCATATCGGTGAAGGAACGCGAGCAATGTCCCACGCAGTGAAGACTGAACATTGTTATGTCCACAAAGATCTCGGAGTTTGTGGGGGCGAACCTGTCATTGCAGGCACCCGCATTCCAGTCCGTCTTATTTATCAGCGGACGCAGAATGGAGATAATGTGGAGACCATCCGGCAAGCCTATCCGAACCTCACCCCTGCGCAGGTCCACGATGCGCTCAGCTATGCCTATGATCATCTTGCGGAAATCGAACAGGAGATTCAGCGAGAGGCCAAGGCGTACCAGCAAGGAAAGACGCTGCCATCCCGCTGATCTTCTACCTGGATGAAAACGTCCATGCCGCGCTTGCACCGCAGCTACGGCAGCGAGGTATTGATGCCTGCAGCGTCTATGACCTCCAGCAGCAAGGCTCCACAGACACGGTAGTCCTGCAAGAAGCCGCGGCCCAAAGACGTGTGCTTGTCACTCACAACATCAGTCACTTTGTAACGCTGCACCGGTCCTATCTGGCTGAGGGCCAGCACCATGCAGGGATTGTCGTGACGCCGGTGCGACCCATCGGCCCACTGCTCACACGCCTGATCGCTCTCCATGAGACCACCACCGCTGAAGAAATGGCGAACACACTTCGATTTCTCTAACCGGCAAAACTCACCGGGATGAAACAGCCGCAGATTGCCCGCTTGGAAAGTGAGGCCTATTTCCCTTCCTTCAGCACGCTACAGAAGTTGTTGGGCGTACTTGGTGGAAAAATGGAACTGACGGCGAACGCCTGCCACCTCACTCCCGTGCGAGGGAAAGGTGCCGGCGCGCGACGGTAGATTGCCGAGATCCGTCGTTCGACGATCGAGTAGCTTGCAGGCATGCCTCGCACATTCGCCGATCAATTTGAAACCCACCTGCTCGTTTCAGCAGGAAATCTTGTTCGACAAGTAGATAGTCAAACACTGCCCCTAATCTTACGCCGGGGCGCTGCTTGCATCATGAAAGCGGAAAGCCGGACGAGGCGAGATTAGTCTCGCTACCGCTTGCTCTCACCCTTGCCGCGATGTTTTACTCTGGAAAGAGCAAGATGTCTCATTGCAGGCTTAGATAGCCGTCAAATCCACCAAGGAGGTTGCCATGCGCACGCAGAGAGAACAATGGGTAGGCGTTCTTGTGCTCGCCTTCATGCTATTGATCGTGATGACTCCTCTGTTCCCGATACTGTCGCCATCCTCCGTGGCTTATGCCGCCGATAAAGAGGAGCTGATCGACCTTAACAGCGCCACCGCCGATCAACTCAAGACGTTAAAAGGGGTCGGTGACGTCACCGCGGAAAAAATCATCACGGGGCGTCCGTACGCGAAGAAGGACGAGTTGGTCCAGAAGAAGATCATGCCCCGCGCGACCTACGAGCAGATCAAATACAAGATCATCGCCAAGCAGAAGTAGCTCGACGAACTCATAGGCAGCCCGTCAGCCCTTGTGCTCGTCAAATGCGCACACGTTTAAGGCTATTCGGGCCACCTCTATGTGAAGCCGAGGACAAGCCTAATGGTCAGATCAATGGAGATCCACCGTCGCAGGAAATAATACTGGAGTCTGGCCCCACCTAACCCCATTTTGAGAGGCTAATCCCCATAGCGACAAAGCGTGGCGCGCGTGATGGTCAGCTCAATGAGCAGACACGACAGAATGGGCACAGAGTCGGTCATTAGCATGGCGTACCTTGATACGAATACGTGTTGATCACACCGTAGTGGTCGGAACCGGCGAGGCGATCACCCTGCAGAGGTCGGCCAAACACGGCCTGCTTGACGCAGGCCGTGGACATGAACGCCATGCTGAAGAGAAAATCGATCCGCCGGGCCTGGCGGATGGCCTGGCGGTAGTCGGCGATGATCTCCTGTCGATCGGCGGGCGATTCAGTCGCGATCGCGACATCGAACTCCGGCGGCAATCCGGTCTCTTCATGGCCGGCCAAAGGATTTGCCGCTGGATCATACGTGTTCAACGTCGGCATTCCGGGCGCCAGCGCCGACGTGTCCTGCAATCCCAGTCGTTCGAGCTCGCGATATTCCGGAGATCCAGGTTCGAAGTTGAAATCGCCGCCGATAATGAGGCCCGTGTAAGGGCCATCTTCCTGGTATCGGTGCAGCGCCTTGATCCAGGTATGCAGCTCGCGGAGTCGAATCTGCTGGTCCTCCTTCAAGGCGGCCATCAAATGGTCGTAATGATGGAGCCGCCCCTGTTCGTGGGACTCTTTCAAGGCATGAAGTACGTACATGTCGCGTTCGATTCCTGAATGCAAATGGGCCGTGCTGACCATGTACTTCAACCGCGTGGCAGGCGACGCCACTTCGGCGATGAGCGCATAGCGTAGCTCGCCCAACTGCCACCCCACCTGATCATGGCAGCCGCCGGTCCCACTCAGTTTAAGCCCGTCGAGCTTCCGCAATTGAAGCGGTGCTTTGGCAAGGATGACCAATCCGTTGTTCAGCTCCTTCAGCAGCGCGACGCCCGGTACTCGCAGTCCACATGCGTCCACTTGATGAACCTGTGAGTATTGGAAGCCGCGGGCCTTCAGCGCTTCCACATACCGTTCGGCCATGTGCGGGAGCGGATTGACCTCCTGCAGCAACGCTACGTCCGGTTGGGTCTCCGCCAACAGATCTACACGGAGATTGAACCGCGCCAATTGTTGCTCGAGCATTTCACCGGGCCGCACCCAGAACCGTCCGACGAGCAGCCCGTGCAGCGTATTGTAGGTGAGAACCTTGAACGTGTCGGTCTGAGGCAGGGAATCGGGCGGGCTATCCGACATCGACGGCGCGGAGGAGCAGCCCGCCGCCAGCATTGTGACGATACACCATTCTGCCAGACGGGACCGCCATCCGGTCATGGCTTCGGCACCTTCTTTGCCGTTTCACCGCACGCCCGATGCCAGCCGCAATCATTCTTGAAGCCGGCGATCGGTTTGCCGTACATGGGATAGATGACCGGACTCTAATGCAGACAGACTTTATTTTCAACCACAACCAAACCCTAGGGATCAGGCTCTTATATCTGAATGAGCTAGCCAAGCCGATCCAGGTACCGTTGGGTCGCAGGCTCCGTGCGCACGCGCGAGGCGAGATCGGTCTCGCTACCGCTTGCTCTCACCCTTGATGCGCGCATGTTTGAGGCTATTCAGGCCCCCGCTTTGAGAGGCCGAAGGCAAAACTAGTGGTCAGACCGATGGGGAGCCGCCGATTCGGAGAATACAAGGGGGGCTGATCTCTTTGTGTTTTCGCGCCGTCTAGCCGCTGCCCGTTGATTAAAGCCTTTATCCCATGGAGCAGTGTCAGTCACACCTATAGCGCGGAGGCATTCTCGGGGGCAGCATGTGTTCGTGCGTGGCGTTCCGATAATCTCGTGAGACTGGGAAAGGAGCGGACATGATCGGGGGTCTTCGTCACCATTCGCTACGGAGAGAACTTTGATGAGAGAACGGTGCAGAAGATCCAGAAGATCGCCGAGTCGGCGGGGGCACTATTTGAGGGGATGCCAGGGCTGCGGTCGAAAGCCTTCACGTTCAATCCCAAAGCGCATGAAGCGACTAACTTCTATGTCTGGGACTCCGAGGAAACAGCTAAGGCATTCTTCACCGATGAACTCATCGAGAGAGTAACCGGTCTCTACGGAGTACGCCCGAGCGTCAACTTCGTGCAAATAGCCACGCTGGTGGAAAACCATCGCCGCTGAAACTCCCTTGCTTGAGTCACTCACCTCTCCACCTCGACTCGGGGGACCATAGGCCCCAAAGTCGGGCTTTTATGTCTTAATGGTCTTGCCAAGCCATCCAGACGCCGTTGGGTCGCAAGCTCTTTGCGCAATCGTGTGGTAAAGCGCGCGTCATGGGCAACTGGTATCAGGCATGAATATCGATTTATTAAAGTCGAGCACTGTCCCCAATCTGAAAACGTTCCATGGATCGTCGCGCAACCCACAGCCTGAGAGGACGTATGCGAACGTGTGTTCACTTGTCAACGATTTTGAGGTAGGTGCTCAACTCACATTCCGTTGCCCCTGCACGATTCGGGATCTGACCCTTCTCCGATTTTTAAGCGATTCGTGGGGAGGCGTGCGGAGCCCGCAAAGTGGTTTGGCTGTGAGCCTACCGTTTCTGATGGGCCTGGCGCCTGCCCACCCAGACGCTCGCATCGTGCCAGTGAGGAAACTGAGCCGCCTCGGCCACGAGCCATGTGAAGGTTGGAGCCATCAGGCAACCCCATATTCTGTATTGTGGGCGAGCGCCAGAAACGGGGCCGAGTAGGGACAGTTCTCTGGCGCATACCGTGCCTGGTGCTGGAGGACTTTTTGATTGACCGTCCTGCCTGCCTTGATCCCGATGGGTGTCGGGTGCGACTCAGTGTCCAGAATCGACACCCCCCGCAATGGGAACGGGGAGGCGTCTCAGAGCCACCTCCGGCGAGGAACTCCCTAATACCCACTCGGCGCAGGCCGCGTCTTGAGCATCGCGGCCTGCGAGAAGGGTTGTCTTTCCCCTTGACCCGAGCCTTCGAGATGGGTGCCCCCTTTATGCTTGCGTTCGAAGCCCGCAAGCACCCACGCAGCTCGCAGTCGCGTGTCGAGTGGGGCGCACGGTTAGACAAGGATTTACGGGCAAGATGTGCTTCCTCACTCAGCGCATTCTATGCGGCTCGACGCATTATTGCGAATCGACCAGCGGGACCTCACTGGTGCTGAGGATGTTGGTGACGAACCTGGCTACTTCTGGCAGATAGGTATAGTTGTTCTTCCCTGCGTCATACCGGAGAATCCTGGACATCAAGTATCCTTGGTAGGTAAATGCCTTTTTGCCTCCGGGCACCGAGAAGCTGAACTCGGTAGTCTGGCTGGTAGACCACTGTTCCGTGAATGAGATACTCAAACCGACCTTGAATCCCGCCTTGACCACTTCGGCCGAGGCCTCGAAGTATGCCTCGGCGCTGATGGTCTGCGATGTGCTGAAGGTAAAACCGCTGGTCACACTCGATGAATAAGTCGTGGTCGTAGCGGAATTGGTATTATCTATGCTGCCGATATTCTGCAGGTTCGGCGCATACAGCACGATGGCATCTAGAGAGTTCGTGTCGGACTTTTTCAGAAGACTCTTGATAAAGGTGTCTTCGGTCGCCGGCGGCAGCAAGTTGAAGATCGTGACTTTCGATCTCTTCGGGATCCCCTGGGGAGCCAGCGCGGTAAAGGCATTTTGCTTGAAGTGCGTAGCGGCGGCCAAATAGTCCGCGTTCATGTCGTCAAGCGAACTGTAGAGTACCGAACGGCTTTTGATCGTCAGCCAGGTTTCGTGCTGCGGGTTCTTTTTCTTTTCCTTGTAATCATTGATCTTCAGGTCCCATTCGATGGTGAGAACACCTATGGCATCGGCCTCCTGGGTTTCAGAGTTGTAGTTTTCCACCAGAAAAATAACCCTGCTATCGGGTCCTGGGTGATAGTCGGACGCGTTGGCATCGTTAAGCGGAGCGATTGCATTGCTCAGTACGGATTCGATAGCCAGTTTATCGAGTCCCTTGATCAAAGTTGCCGACGCATCGGTTCCCACACTGACAAATAGCTTTTTAATGGCATCCACCGTGTCGTATTTGTCATGATATTGGGGCGGATTGTCTTCGATGCCGGTAAAGGACTGCCGGTTTGTCTTGAGCCAATCGAAATGGGCTTGATACTGAATATATTCCAGGGTGGTACCATATCCCAAACCTGTACTGTCGGGTTCCCAATTACCAGTTGACGAAGCCGCCACGTTCGTTACTAAACCGAAGGCCCTGGCCGCAGGTTGCGCGGCGGGCTTGAATATGCCGTAGGTTTGCACCACCCCGGCGGGGAGTTGCGCTTTCACGCTGCTGATATATTGACCGAGCTTGGATTCTTCGGCGGCGGAGCAAGTCAGCCCGATATCGGTGAGCTGTTTCTTGAGTGCAGCAACCGTAAGCGGGGTCGGGGTAGCCGGCTTCAATGAAATGGGAATCTTCTTGCGCGGAATGGACATGGTAATCCTCCTGTTTGATTAGTAGGGTTATAGGCTCTCGATAACGGTTCTGGTACGAAAAGCGCTTTGACTTATAAGCACCTCCTTTTGTAGCTCCTCCCTAGACCCTCTGCCATTGAAACGGAGTCCAAGTATCAAGTGACCAGTAAGCTCGCTAATCCTTATCTGTAAATTAATCATGATTCGATCATCAATCCTTTATGTAATAATTCCTATGTATTAGCATCCAAATATATTCTTATTCTTAGCAGATGAAACTAGGCCAAGATATCTTGATAGTGATGGTTTCGAGGTCGTATTTTCCTTTGGATTAGCTGTCATAATTTCAATGACAAAAGTGAAAATGAGACAGGTTCACTCTTGTCCAAAATAAGTTCTGATGATCCCGGATTCCGCAGTTGTTCTGATTTGCTGAAGGCTGAGTGACCAAATCCTCTTGGCGATACAGGAGGTTTTGCCTGCGCGCTCATCAGGCACCTACATCACCGCTCTACCCGAAGATCGGCTTCACGTGTACCGACCATCCGATCACCGTGTGGCCGGGCGCGATTCTGCTCCGCCTCTACTTCGAACTGTGGGGGTACGGGCTGGCCCTCGACGCCGAACGCTTTGAGCACTTCACCCGCTATCGTCGGGATCTGTTGTTGTCGCGGCTGCTGAAGGCTTCCCCGTTTTCCCTCGCCCGATAGGCTCCGACGGTTTTGTGTGGGCTCACGTACAGACGCACCACCGAGGTGTCCGAAGCCCTGATACGCGTCCCTCTGAGTACCATGCGGCTGATCCTGCTGGGCCCTACCCTGGATCCGGATTCCACTGTGTTCTGTCGCTATGGCGAGCAGGCGGGCAGTCTGAACCAGGGTTCAGCAGTAGCAGTACAAGCTACGTCGAAATACTAAGATCCAGTCAAATGAATTCCTGCACAACTAACAAAACCGACTTTCACCACATTCAACTGCGGCGCAGTTCAGAATTGACAACTCAGGGCACTGATTATCAAGATGTTTCTTGACCTGGTTCTTGGGATGCACTGGCTACTGCGGAATCCGGGCTGAACGGCCACAATCCGGCGAAACCCGGCCTGTCCTCGCCGCATCCGTTGGAGGCGTGATTGAGTGAACGTTCCATGCACTTGGGGTCAGACATTGAGTCGTGCAGAACGCAGGAATACAGATTCCACTTTGCCGTTCGACATCCCCCAGCAGACGCCACTCCCCCAGGCCCTATTTCCCTGCGAGCGAGACCGCAGCTAGTTCGGCTTGTCGTATGTCGGTGGGACCCACGGATAGAGGCGAGGAATCCAGATTGTCAGTGCCGTCGCAACGGCCAGCGCACAGATCGCACCGACAATAAATTGAGTCCAGGTGTTGGGCCGGATGGCCCCAAGAGACACAATGAGCAAGAGCATGGGAATGTCCAAGAAATGGGTGAACGTCGGCACCTGCTCTTGTCGAGCACTAGTGAGGTCCGGCGTCACGCCTCCGTGATTCAACGCCTCACCCGTCAGGCGACGGAGTCGCATGAAGTAGAGCCGCGTCACGGTGTTCCCTTCGACGAATTCCAGCACGAACAGCACGATCATCCCCGCCAGCCACGGATGCTGCATGAATCCCCACCCGCCCCAGACTTCCGCCGTCATCCACGCGCCTGATATAAACAGAATGATGGCACCAGGCACCACGACGCCATCATAGAAGACCACGATGCTCCGAACGGCTTCCGCGAAGCGAATAAGGTCGCGCACGTTCCGTGAACGCATATCCGAGATCCAGACACCGATCAACCCAGACCCGATCAGCATCAAGCCAACCAAGTGGGCATAACGCAGCAACGAGTAGGTCATGACCTCTCATTTCCGGATAAACGCAGAGCACGGTATCTTCCATATACAGTCGGTAATCGGATGCTGTCCGAAATGTCACCTGTCGATGGTTCCTCGGATAATGACCGGATAGGGCGCATGCACAGCTGACACACGTGAACCGCGCGCCATGCGCAGGCAGCATACAGGCAGCATAGCGGGAGAGACTATGAGAGTCCAAACATCAAAACCGGACGCTATGTCTTCGTGAACATGGGCTAGTGAAGGGGAAGTGCTATCGCGACACACGGTCGATCGATCGGGCGTTGATCACGGCTGTTCCCTCTGGATTGCTCCCATCGACAATCACCACCCCACGGACGCGGAGATGTTCGTTTTGCACAACCAGCTTTGTCATGTTCGGCAGACATGCGCCGGTCGTGCTGATTCCGATAGTGCCCGACTTATCCTGAAGCGCAAACATTTGTTTGTCGTAGACGTTGGCGCTTCCACAGTCTCGAGTACCACGATGAACCGGCAAGGTGGTCACGCGCGTTACACGTCCTTCGACCGTCACGACCTTGGCCTGATAGTCGGCGGGACGCTTTAAAATCTTGCCAATGGGCAGGCCATCGCTGGCTGACGCGGCCGACACCAGTCCGAACCCAAGATACAAACACACCATGCCGTGAAGGAAGGGGCGCCTCACGTAATCTCCCTCCGTGAACCTATAGAGTGTACCTGGAATGAGACAATCAAAGCCAGTCCAAAGCCGACGAGCTGGATACAAGGGAGAAAAAACTAGGGATATGGAGAGTAGCATGGCCCCCTAGTCGAGTTCACCCTGGTCGGCAGAGCGATCAGAAGTGACGACGGTGATTTTTCGCTATTGATAGAGAGGGTTCTTCGGGAGCTCATAGCGAGACAATGGGGATATGGGTTCATACCACGTTCGCGGCCATTCTGATTCACCTGACTGCTACCACGCCGGCCTGGGCGGTCCTAGGTCAAGCCAAGGTATCCGTTGAACTGGACCGCGCTGCCATGGGCGGACAAGTGCAAAGCACACTTGCTCAGGGGTATTCAATTGAAACCATCACGGTTGCCGGGATGACTGTCAAGGAGTATGTCGCGTCGGACGGTACCGTCTTTGCGGTCGCCTGGAGAGGGACCGGGGTTCCGAATCTCCGCCTCCTCCTCGGCGCATATTTCGACGAGTATTTGGACGCACTCACGGAGCTGCAGAATAAGAAACCTCGAATCCGAAGGCCCCTGAAGTTGAAAACCGCCAATTTGGTCGTTGAGCGAAGCGGACACGCGCGAAATACGTGGGGACGGGCCTTCATTCCATCTCGAGTACCGGTTACGGTTTCGCCGAAGGACATTCAATAATGACGTATCGTGCGGTCGTCATCGCCTGCCTGTGGCTTGTGAGCGCATGCGGCTCTGGTGGTGGAAACGGAGGCGCCGGTTCACCGTCACCCAATGTGCTGACGATGACAGTTGGTGGTTCAGGCGTCTGCGCGAACGCGAATGTCAATCGAGCCTGTACTCAAATAACCATTTGTCAGCCAGGCACTTCCGCTTGTCAAACGATCTCCGACATCTTGGTCGATACAGGGTCCATCGGGGTTCGTATCTTTGGCTCCGTACTCTCATCCTCGCTACAGCCGGAACTCGAGTCGCAAGGACATCCGATCGGTGAGTGCGTATCGTTTGTCGATGGCAGCGCTCTTTGGGGCCCCGTTCAACTCGCGGACGTGGTGCTGGCAGGCGAGCCGGCCGTAACCGTGCCCATTCATGTTATTGCCCCCACCTTTGCCGGGCAGTCCTCCTCCCAAAATCCATGTAACGCTGTGGCCGACTCCGATCCAGTCATAGCGGGTTTTAACGGCATTCTCGGTATCGGGTTGTTCACGCACGATTGCGGCATTACCTGCGAGATCAACGACAACAATAATCGGTATTTTTCCTGTGTCGCTTCTACATGCGGAAGTGTCGCGGCACCCCTGTCCACTCAAGTGCAGAATCCGGTGTGGCTGCTTCCATCCGATAAGAACGGCGTGATCCTGACGCTTCCGAACGTACCTGCAACGGGCGCTCCAGCGCTCTCCGGTTCCGTCATTCTCGGGATCGGTACAGCGTCGAATAATTCCCCGCCGCCCGGCATCTCGACCTTTTCAACTGATCCAAGCGGATCCCTCACTACCGTCTACAATGGGACAACCTTCCCGCAGAGCATTATTGACACCGGCTCTAACGGCTACTTTTTCCCTGATTCGACTCTTCCGCTTTGCCTCATGCCGGTGCAAGATTTTTACTGTCCCTTGGCTACTGCCAGCTTGTCGGCCACGCTTTTCGGCGTCAACGCTCGTCAAGCGACCGTCCCCTTTCAGGTTGCTAATGCGGCTAACCTCCTGCAAACGGGCAACACGGTCTTCAATAATTTAGGCGGACCATCTTCATCTTCTACCTTCGACTGGGGATTGCCTTTCTTTCTTGGACGTGTCGTTTTTGTCGGGATCGAAGGACAGCTCTCAACCCTCGGAACCGGCCCATTTTATGCCTTCTGATGGATTTGAGATCTCTTATTGAGAATTGCCCCCCCCGAACAGACTCGAGTCCCATGCCACCCTGACGGGGGCCCACTATGCCAACGATCACAACCAAGGAACCGGCGAGCCGGAAGATCGCCCAACGCGATCAGTATTCTGTCAAGAGCCGTCCGGCCATCGCGCATGATGCGCCCAAACAGGGGAAACAACGTGGTCTCCTTACAATTCAAGCTGCGCGTGACTCGTCTCCCGCTCGCCCTGGTGCCGCACATACTGCCGAATCGTGGTTTCGTTGATGCCAACCGTGGAATCGAAAAATCCTCGTGCCTCGACCTGCATGGCCGCGAGCAGGCCCTGGTTCGTCAGGCCCAGTCCCGCCAGTGGCGCCGACTCCGCAGGGACGGCCGTCTTCTCGCCGGCGCGCCACAACGGAAGATGCTCCACATGAAACGCCTCCAAGAAGTCCCGTATCGTGGTGGCCGCCGACAGCTCCTCGCCCACCAAGATGGCCAGCGCTGCATCCGTACCGAGCGTTTTCAGGTCCTGGCAACGATCCCCACCCGCCCTCCACAGCCCGAGCAGCCTCTCCACCAACTGCGCGGGCGGCAAGCCTCGCTGTTGCTGTTTTAGGCGAACCTGGTCATTGATGACCTGCGCTGCCCCCATGCGGCGAAACAGTTCAATCACCAGCGGCACCCCGACATACGAGGTGACGAGGGCGAGATCGATCCGGTCACCAATCTCGAACGGCAGCCGACCACTCTCAGGGGATCAGCTCCGGCATCAGCCTCCTCCTTGGTGTCACGTTCATCCGCTGGGTGAACTATCAAGCAATGCTGATGCCATACGGGTTCCTGCTCCTCATCAGTCTGAGCCCACTTGAGCGTATTCCGGTCTCGTGCTTAACCGGAAAACAGGGACGTGCTGTATCTTCTTGACCGGAGCTTTGGAGATAGGCAATCCCCTTAGATTTCGCTACGGGCCGCTTGACAGAGAATCGTCAATGACGCAATGGTCTCCGTACAGTTTTCCACCCGTGTGATCTCCCCCATAAGAATAGATAACGTTTCCCTGTGGTACCATGAGAGAGGTACTTAAGAGTAAAAGGCTTACGCGAGACATTGTTTGAGTTTTGCCACAATATCGAGATATCGCCAGGACCTCGAATCAAAGGATTGTTGGACCCATAGGGAGATAACGTCGAGCTAACGATCACCCAGCAGTTATCGATCTTCTTTGCGAGATCGATAAAAGCGAAAGACATCCCATCTCAAAACGACGGTATGCTCATGAAGGAAGAACTTTAGCGGCCGTTGACTAAGGCGTGTCATCAATTAATTTTCTGGGTTCACAGAGCCATAATGTTGTGATTCACTCATCCACAGGCCGAGGGAGGGGCCTGCGGATGGTGAGACGATACGGGTTGCGTGATGACCAATGGGAGAAGATCGAGAAACTGCTGCCAGGGCGTGAAGGCGCAGTGGGTGTGACAGCGAAAGACAACCGACTGTTTGTGGAGGCTGTTTTGTACCGTTACCGTGCCGGGATCCCATGGCGGGATCTGCCGGAGCGGTTCGGGGATTTCCGGGTGATCCACACGCGTCATACGCGCTGGAGCAAGGGCGGTGTCTGGAAGCAGGTGTTCGAGCGTCTGGCCGATGATCCCGACAACGGATACGCCATGATCGATTCAACGATCGTCCGTGCTCACCAGCACAGTGCGGGCGCAAAAGGGGGCATCGCGAACAGGAAGCGATCGGACGCAGCAAAGGAGGATTGACCACGAAAATCCACGCCACCTGCGATGCGCTGGGCAATCCCACGAGTTTTCATCTCACACCAGGCCAGGCGCATGACCTTGATGGGGCCGATGCCCTTCTTCCCGGCATCGACGCCGACACGATCCTCGCCGACAAGGCGTTTGACGCCGATGAACGGATAATCCAGCCGTTGCAACAAGCGGGCAAGAATATCGTCATCCCGCCAAAATCCAACAGAACAACCACCCGAGCATACGATAAAGCCCTGTACAGGGCACGGCACCTGATCGAGAACTTTTTTGCCAGACTCAAACAATTCCGCGCGATTGCTACACGCTACGACAAACGCGCGGCCAACTTCCTTGGCGCAATCTATCTCGCTGCCTCCATCACATGGCTTAATTGATGACAGGCCCTAGTCCAATCGTTTTCTACTCAATTACTTACAGAGGATCAAGAGGTAGGCCAAGAACCGATGAAACCACATCGGACACGATAGTTCTGCCACAGTTTAGCCACACTCCACTCAGGGGAGACGCATGCCATGCCGCCTTAGGTATCGGCGAAGGATGCTGTAGCAATACGGTATGAGCATTGAAGTAACGAGAATGGATAAGACCATAGTGCGAGTATTAGTTATTTCTTCATACCGCCTAATTTCGTCTCCTATTAAGAAAACGCCAGATGGCCATAAATGATTTATGAGGCTATCAGAAAATAGGAACGACGCCATAAGGGTGGCGGAGCCGATAACAAGAAGTGTGATCAAAAGGTAGTCGTCGTGGACAAGGAAGCGGCCAAAAGTGTGTGGTTGGTTCGTAGGGTTCTTTTTGCTCCAAGCATTGCGATAGCCCAAATAAAGCAGAAGTCCAGTACCGAAAATGGCAATACAAGCTAGAAGAACTGAAACAAGTGCTCTCCATCCCCAACGAGGTAATCCGTAGCTGATGAGCATGCTTTCTATATGTTTTGTAATGTCTGCCTGAGTGAGATAGACCCAGTCACGGCTATTACCTGATATGGCATATGCAAGGCCCTCATCAAAAGACCTCGTTGAAAACTCAACCTCAATTTTTGGACCACCGTGACGTATCACGCATTCAAAGGAAACATCGGAAGAATCCAATTTCATCGAGATATAGACAATGGTCTGAGGATTCCTGTTCGTTTCGCTCAGAATTGGTTCGAGATTCTCGGTTTCATAAGAGGTATTATCTAAAAATTTTGCCTGATACAAAATTTTTGTATTCTGGCATGGTTCCGAACCTCTCTTTTCAATTATTTCTCTAAGTTTCCTTATGCTCTTCTCATCCGCAAGAAACGGCTGCTTGATCCGGTTCGACACCGAAAATTGCAACTTGGAGGGCTTAGGCTGTTCGGCCAGAATTTCAGGATGGCTTAATCCTAGTATCAGTATTGGGAGTAGCAGTCGTATGAATATGGCTGCAATCATTTGAGGAGTGGAAGCATATACCAGAGTTCTCCTGCAAGGAAGACTCCGAATTCAAAAGGGGGAATTGCATATTCGCAACCTCGTTCTAACCTTCTGTTTTGGTTTTGGAAGTTAGTTGTCTATGGCTGAAGTGCGGCTGAGAAGTGAAGAGGAAAGTACGGGTTCTGAATGCTAGATGGGCATGTGTAAGCTTACGCAACCCGTATGAAACCTTCCGTTCAGAGTGTCAGCCATAGGCCAACATCCTTTTAGTAACCTGTTACCAATAAACCTCTCACACAAGCCGTTAACCCACCCCCCAATCGACACACCCTGCCCCCTATAGTTCTGGATGCCATTTCGGCTTTGCCGCGCCATGAGAAAAGGAGACGCTTCGCCACAGGTGTCGGTCATTAAAAGGTTCACAACGTTCCTCTGGCTACTTTTTCACACATTCGATCAGCACGGCAGGAGGGTGAGCGAGGTAATCCGACCAGAATGCCCCATCATCCACACCCTGCGGATGTGGAGAGACCTCCGGCAAATGAACCTCAAAATCGTGGAATCCTGCCTCAATAAACGCGGTCTCGTACGCCTTCATGGGTAAGTAGTAATTCTCGATCTCGAATGAGGAGTCGCCGAGATAGACCGTCCAGATGATTGGAGCTCCTTCGTATGCGCGGTCTGTGAGCGTAATACTGAAACCATACTTCCGGTAGTCGGCATTTCTGAAGGAGTAGAGATTGGGATTCCCTGTGAAGGTGACGAACCGTCCCCCGGGCTTCAAACGGCTCGCTAGCCCCCGACACATGGACAAGAGCTCGGCTCGGTTACGTGCGTAGACCAAGAGCCAGGCCGACACCGCTAGATCGAACTCCTGCCGAGCGCTTTCTGTACAAGCGTCTTCGACGCGGTATGTAATACTCAACGGATGACGCGACTCCTGATCGAGGGCTAGACGGATCATGACCTCGGAGAGATCAATGCCTACGACGTCGCCCGCACCGCATTGCTGGAGTTTGCGTGTGTAGAAACCTTCACCACAGGCGACATCAAGGACTTTCTTCCCTTCAAGATTCCCGAGGCGCTTCATTATGGAATACGTCTCGATCCGCGAACGCCACGGATGCTCTTTACATTGCTTATACTGCTCTGCAATCACGTTGTAATCAGTTGTCATGCGTTTTCATCCGATGGCGAGTCATCAAAAGGAATGACTCAGAAACTACCACAGCTGATCAAACGCTACAAGAAACTGCAAGTCGAGTTCGATAATAGAGGCACCAATCGGTTTTGCCGATATTCTCGATGAATTGCGAGAGCGCTCCGGAACTCCAAGAGGACGATAGAAGCACAGGCTCTCGTTACGCGTAGCTCAAAAATACGATCAGAGAGTGCGGGGAAAGTTTCGATAACAGGCGTGTTTCAGTCCAGTCCATGTGAAGAAGCGGTGAAGGAGATAGACCCCTCCGTTATGCGTCCCCGCCGGGGCATCGAGGTCGCCGAGGTTAGCCACAGTTTCAGCTGAAAAAGCGAAAATTGCCTGGGAATTAATGGCGGAGGGGGCGAGATTTGAATCCTCCACAAACCCAGCGACTATAGTGCCTGATAGCACCTCATCGTTTCTATCTCAATCACTTACAAAGGATCAAAAGCCTGACGAGGAACCGATAAAACCCCGTCGGACAAGATAGTTCTGCCACAGTTTAGCCACAGGAGAGTGAGTTCTAGCATAGGTCCCGAATCACCACTGGAATGATAGACCAAGACACCAGCTTGCCACTTGTTCTCGGCATCGTCATTGGTTAGAGGATTTCAACTATTCAGAAGAGTCAGGGTGCGGGAATCTGAGGTTTGGGCATGACCTGCCCGGACCTCAGATCCGCGTGGTGCGTTCCCCGCATTACGGGTGGGTTTATGGTGTCAAGGTAAAGTTCTGTGTGGCGGGAATACTCACGGTTGAAGGCGATGGGGTCTGGATTGTGTAAGGCGTTGTATCGGTCTGCGCGGAGCCCTCGGCAGTATAAACACCTGCAACCGCGGATTGCGCAGCGGCGGTAAGGGTAATGGGGAGAGTGGTGCTGTATTGGCCGAGTGATGGTGCGACAACGGGCAGGGTCAGAGCATACGAGTAGTTGCCGATTGGGTTGCCGGTTATAAGAGTGGCGACCAGCGATTTCACCGTCACGGCTGGACCGGGATTCAACGTTTGCTTCGCTGCCACAAGGACGGTCCCGCCATCGTCCACTGGGTTCAATGTCACCGTGCCGTTAAGGCTCTGCGATGTGGAGGTTTGCAACGTAAAGGGCACAACACTGGTGCTGATTGTTGTGATACTAGTACTGCTCGCAACCGGTATTGCAGCTATGACCGCTATCGCATGACCGTCTGCGGTGATCACAACGTCGTATTTTGCCGGGTATGCCGACGCACCAAGACGGGCGAGAAAGAATTCGCCGGTCGCCGTGTTCGGCATCGTCGCACGAACGATTTCAGCATTCGCCTGGGCTGACACGACGACATTGCTGGCAAGCAGCGATGTATCGACAAAACCTTGGATGCCATTCAGCACAATGGGAATGACCTTGATAACCGGCTTGAGTGCGTACGTGCCATTGCTGCGCGTCACAACGGATTTGCAGGCATCAAAGTCCAGTACTAGATCAACACGTTGCCCGGAACCCACGTCGAACTGGTGGTTTAACTTAATTCCCGTTTGTATTCCGCTGGGCGTATCAAGTGCGATCTCAGTGGTTGTGCCTGAAAGGACAACAGAATTGGAGAGGGGCGAATGGGGATTATTACTGTTCGGTACCAACACCAGGCGCAGTTGCGTGTAATGGCCTGCCTCCAGCGGCGTGTCGCCAAGGCTGTCGAGCGCGAGATTAGGCTGCGTCGGGTCGTTGAGGTCGAGCAGATTGATCTTCCGAGGAGAGTTAAGCGTGATGTCAGTCCACCCTGGAGTATGGTCGGTTGCAGAGCCGCTTTGGTGCACCCGGACCTTGCTTACGGTAACATTCACCGCATCAAACCCGCAGGCCGGTGCGTCGGTTAGTGAAACACCCAAGGTACCAGTACCGGTACCGCTACCACCGCTGTTATCGCATCCGACAATAAGAAGAGCGAGCAGTAGTGTCATCACTGCTCTAAATGAATTGAAGCAGTTCTGTAATGTGTTCATGTTTGTAAATCTTCCCTTCTAGGTCGCATCAGGAGCTTGCAGAATCGACCACGACTCTTGGGGAAGCAAATTTCATGCAATGTAACTAATCAGATTATAATGTCTCGGCAATTCTACAAAAGTCGGTCAATTGGAAAGGAAGCTGGAAGTTTTTGCACACTCTCTGCCGAAAATTTGTCTTGGTTGCCAAACGTCTTCGACCTCAGATGGCTTCACATCACATGGCTACTGCGGTTGGGGAGGACGGCATTAGGGAGACTGCGGATTGCAGAGTCGCAGCCGCTGCCATTCATATGATGGCAGCCCTCGCTCAGTCATATACACTGAGCCTCTAGCATGAGCATTCGGTTATAGAGGAAACAACTGAAGATCGAAGGCCCGTTCGGTGAACCAGATGAGTGCGATGGCGATCACCGCCAGAGACCCGCCGGTGAGCACCAATCTGGGGTAAGACCAGGTTCGGCGGATCAGATAGGCCAGTGGTAGGAATGTGGCGACGATGACGAGTTGGCCGATTTCCACTCCGACGTTGAAGCTGACCAAGCTCAGCAACAATGAGTCATGAGGCAGGCCGAGGTCCGTTAGGACCGCGGCAAATCCAAATCCATGAATCAGGCCGAAGCCAAAAGCCACCAGCCAACGCCGACTTATCATCATTGGATACAAATTGCCGAGTCCTGCAAGCACAACTGAAGCGGCGATGGTCGATTCCACCAATCGAGACGGTAGCCTGACGATATCCAGGGCGGCTAAACTCAGCGTCAGAGAATGGGCCGCAGTAAAGGCCGTGACGATGCTGACGACGTTCCAGCACACCGATGAAAATTCCCCCGCCGCTTGCCAACGACCTTCCGCCCGGATCAAGACAGCAGGAAGCAAGAGAGCAAGTAGGAACAGGACATGGTCAAACCCCAGCCAGATGTGCCAGGTGCCCTCGCGAATGAATTGGATGTTTTCGTTCCAGTGTGACCGTTCGGCGATCGAGAATTCCTGGGTCGGGGATTCCCGGCTGAAAATGGCGGCGCTGGTTTGTCCTCCTTGGGTTAGACGCAAGAGCCCCTTATGTTGTGCGTCGATATCGAACAAGAGTCGGTAGTCCACGCGGAGTCGTTCAATATGCCCGCCACAATCGGAACGGAAACGCAGGACTGAGTAAGCTCCGTCTGTGTGGTGATCGATGAGTTGCTCCAGCACCTGAGTCTTACACGTTTGCTTATCAGCCGATAAGACGAGACGAGAAAGCGCGTAGGAAACGATCTCGTCATGCCTGCTCCGGACTTCTCCCCAGGTGATTTCGCCGTTTCCATCGCTATCCAATCCGATCGCGTTGTCGAGATCACGCAAGGCGATGTCCCATTGCCCCTCAACGTGATCGTTCTGAACAGCCAGGGAAAGATAGCTGTCGCTGGGCTTATGGGCCCAAGCGGGAGGACTGAGTAGAAGCCAGGCAATGACGACGAACAAGGTATGCATTAGAATGTGGTCTCCTGAATCTGTGTCGCGAGTTGTCGCAGCCGAAAGTCTTCCACGTGGTTGGCGTTTAGCCAATCAAGCACCGGCTGTGCCGCCGATCGGTTCTTGTGGGCGAGCGCACATTCTAGGAGAATCCTGGCGTCCGCCGGTTCCCGCTGGACGTTCCAATTGGCCTGGGCTAACGGCAGCGCCCGTCCGGCATCGTGCAACAAGGCCAACGTGAACCGTGCTTCTTCTCTCACATGGACAGTCGTTCCTCGCTCCCGAGCTGCGGCAAAGCGGGCCGCCAGTTCGGCTGTATACTTCTGGAATGTGGGCAGCTTCAACGCTTGTTCCGCAAGCGCCAAACGTAGGAGCAATCCATCGGCTCTCGTCTCAGATTGGAGGAGGGAGACGACGTCTCGATGGCGGCCTTGATCCAGCAGAAAATCTGCGTAGGCGCTCAACAAGTACTGATCTTTCAAGCCGACCTTGACGGCTTCAGAGAAAGACTGCTCAGCCTCTCGAATGGCCCCGGTGCGGGTCGCTATTTCAGCCAGGATGGTCGCAATCCAGATTCGCTCGCGACCGGAGAGGGCAGAATCCGCAAGCACCTGCCGGAGTAGCTCCAGACTTTTCGCCGATTGACCAGTCACGCCGGCGAGATCGCTCAAGCAGCCCAGCAGCACATGGGATGCCGCCAACCGTGCAAGTCGCTGGCAGGCTCGTCGCGCCTCCTCGTAGCGGGCTTGTACCTGGAGAATGGATGCTTTGGTGAGCCAAGCTTGGGCATTGGTCGGTTGGGTGTCCAATACCCGGTCAAGATCGGCTAAGGCCTCATTGAACTCGTGTGCGTTCTGCCTGATTGTTGCACGAAGTAGGAGTGCGGCCGGTGGAGGCGTCGGCTCGTTCAACCAAGGGGTAAGGACCGCCTGTGCTTGCCCAAGAAAACGAGAGTCGCCTTCCGATCGACCTTGGTCGATGTAGCGAGTGGCGAGTTTTACAGCGGATTCAAGATGGCGAGGATTTCGTCGCAAGTCGATGCGCAAGGCTTCGAGTTCGCGCACGACGGGATCGGACGCTTTGAAGGTAAGTCGTTCCAGGACCTGTGCATCATCCGTTGGTTGATAGGGCTCGGGGGAAGCAATGCCGATTTGGCTCAGCGTGAACCATCCGAGCACGGTGATCACGGTGAGAGATTGAGCTCGAATCATAGGGCTACTCTCGTGATGGCGCGGGTGCCGCATTTCTGTGCGGCACCCGCTTGGCGATCGCTATGGAAGTGGCTCTCTTGGATCGATATGCCGACGGTCCCGTCCGTCGAACGGCGTCGGAAGGAACGGAAACACCGTGGCAATCCCGTTGACTGTCTTGTTGCTGCCGACTGCACCGATGTTGAAGTTCACGCCGTCCCCAAGGTTCGGCACGGCGGGGTTCGTCAGGATTCCTGCCACGACGCGCAACGCCACATCTGTGACATCGTCGTTCGGCCTCCGACCATTCGGCCAGCCTGCTCGATCCGGTGTGGCGTTGCCGCTCGCGTTATGGGCGAGCGGACCCAGTCGCTTCTGACCGGCAGCCTGGGTCGGTGGGACGTCCAAGTCGACTCGCAGGAGCTCGGCCAGCGTTTCGTTGGTTTTACCGGAGCCGCAGGCCGGTGGTCCCGGAGCGTACCGAAGCAAGGCATTCACGAGATCCTCACGATTGGTCGTCGGGAATCCGGTGCCGAACACCGTATTGAGCGCTGTTGCAAGCGCGGAGTTACAGTAGAACGAGACAAAATCGTTCTCGTCTTCCGCATCGGTGGCGTTCCACCTGTCCTTCATATTCGTCGCGATGATTAACTCATTCACGAGCGGGTTCCCCATACGCGCCACCTGTACGAAGCGAGTGCTGTTGTCACGGTCGCCGTTTTTCTTAATGACGCTGACTTTCGGTCGGCTCGTGGTGGCATAGGCGCCGAGCACCTTATTGCCGTTCGGGCCGATGAGCTCGCTGATGGGAATTTCCAACGCAATGGTGTTGACGTTGAAACCGCTGAACGTATCGGCGTTCCCGGAGCCCGGCGCTCCGACGATGACGGCATCGTTGGCATCGTCTGCATCCGAAAGGATCGGGGAGATATGTAGATTCAACGTGTCGAACGTTCCCCCCAAGTCGATGTAGAAGGTCTCATCCCGCTGACCCGCGAGGACTCTCCCTCCGTTCTTCAATGGGTAGATCCCCTTGGCTGCCAGATCTTCGTACTTTGGTATCGTACGTGGGCCGACATTCGACGGTACGGCGAACATGGGACCGGTGCCGAGATCACGCGGTGATTGACCGTAGCGCCGTTCCGTGACGGTATAGCTTTGCCGCACAAGCAGGCCTTCCGATCCGCCACCAGTCAGGGCCGTGATCGGGGGCAATGCGACATAGGCTAATGGGAACACGTTCCCTGGAGGTCTGATCTCAGTCTTGAACCGGATTTGATAAACAATGTCTCCTGCGATGTTATTTCTATTGTTGTCGATATGAATTTCGTACAGCACGTCGTCCGCGAAGTTGAAATAGTTGGGGCCTGACCCTGGCTCCTGACTCGGAATCACATTCATGATCAGGATCGCTTTATCGGAATCTTCCCAGCTGCGGAAGAAATAAAAGTCGGTAATATCGGCTGTCGGATCATTCGCGATCATCGGGGCTTCGCGATGGCTGGCTGCAAAGACCGGCGCCGCCATACCCAGTGTCAGCACGGTCAGGATAAGTGATCGAATTCGAGCAAACATGGTGTCCTCCCTATGAACTGAACAGTTCCGCCCGATGAGCGGGTTGGATTACAGGTCCGGCAGTGGAGCCGGAATGGGTTCCGAGTTAGCTAGGCTTACCAACACTGCCTCATCCGATGTGAGCGCATCCGATTGCGGACTGCGCTGATCGTCCACGGCGGCAGTCGGTCCGCTTGGCGTGATGATCGGCACGTTGTCGTTCCCACTGCAGCCGGACAAGAGTCCGACGGCGCAGAGGACGCCGAGAAGCCAAAACATGGGTGGTTTCATGACTCTGCTCTCCTCTCACGGTTACTGATGGTGGTAGAAAGTCATCTCTTGAATCAGGACCTGCCGGCGGTCTGTTCTTCACTACGAGACACGATGTCGTTTGGATTTCTTCGCGAGGAAGGTCTGCTTGCGGGGTCTATCGGCTGCTGTTATAGTCGAGTCCCTTCGAGAGACAGGGCACAAAACGGCTCAATTCAGCAAATCCAATCCCCCCATGTTCTCGTATCATCTAATGGGGGGGATTGGTATGTTGGTCATGTCAGGGGAAGCCACCAAACCGGCCCAAGACCAAGAATGGGCGCAACTGATTGCATTGATCGCGCAGGGCGATCAGGCCGCGCTCGCCTCATTCTACGATCGGACCAGTCCCCAGGTATTCGGCTTTATCTACAAGATTCTCAACAATCGTGAAGCAGCCGAAGAAGTTACATTAGACGTCTACACCCAAGTGTGGCGCCAGGCCCATACCTATGACCAGACAAGAGGGGCGCCGGGGGCTTGGCTGATGACCTTGGCACGTACAAGGGCGATCGACCGGTTTCGCGCCGGGGCGGCCGAACATGGACGTATCGAATCGTTGGAAACCGTCGAACTATTTGCCAGCGACGACGACACGCCGGAACAGGATGTCGAAGGCCAAGAGCGTCGACGGTATGTACAAGAGGCATTGGCGGCACTGACGGCAGAGCAGCGGCAAGCGATCGCACTGGCCTATTTCTATGGCTTAAGTCAAAGTGAAATCGCGGAAAAGCTGCAGCTGCCTCTCGGTACGGTGAAGACGAGAATCAGATTGGGTATGATTAAATTGCGCGAAGCGCTCGCGCCCTATGAGGATGGTTTGGCGTTGTGACTGAAAAGTTGCCGGAAGAATTGGAAGAGCAGGCGATGCTCCATGCCCTCGGGGTTTTGGATCCTGAGGATCGTCAGGCCTTTATGGTCAGACTCCAGGGAGAGTCGGATCTCTTGAGACAAGCGGTGAAGGCCTATCACGCGACCACTGGCGCTTTGGCCGATGCTGTGGCTCCGGTTTCGCCTTCCGCGACCCTTCGCGAACGGCTTGTCGTCCGGATTGCGATGGAAGCTGCTCAGGAACTCGAACAGTTTGAGCGAACCGCCAATACACTGGCCCTCGGTTCCGCTCCTGTAAGGCCGTCGGATTCCCTACGCGACCGGCTCATGTCCCGCATCGAAAGACATTCGGATGTCCGGCTTGTACTCGAAGAGTCGATGCATGTCCAGAAGGAAACATCTGTTTCAACAGGCGATGGGAGATTGGATGAGAGTAGGATGCGTCCTCCTCAAGACTCCGGTCTCCTGTTCTCTTGGCTACGATCTTGTTGGACAGCCGGTTCAAACTTCATGCGGACTCTTGTCATTCGCCTCGTGACCTCTGAGCGGGTTAGGTATTGGAAAGCCAAGATCGCGTTTCAACAGCCGACGAAGGGGCTCACCTTCATCAGGGCGTCGGAGGGAGCCTGGCGGGGAATCGCTCCGGGAGTGATGGCCAAGTTGCTCTCCTTCGATCCGACTTCCCGAAGGGCCACCACCCTCCTCCGTTTTGCACCCGGCACCAGCTATGCCCCGCATCGTCACACCGCAGTGGAAGAGCTCTATGTCCTCGACGGCGGATGCAGGATCGCCGGTCGTGAGATGACGGTAGGGGACTATCATCGCGCCGAAGCCGGCACGGTACACTATGACACCTCGACCGATGACGGATGTCTGCTGCTCGTGATTTCCTCTCCCCAGAACGAGCTGTTGCAATAGTAGCCATCGGGTACAGGTTTTTCACCCGCTCGTGAATCCAACCGCAGCCGAACTTCCGTAAGACGTTCAGAATCGAGAATCGCCGGTTGATTTCCATGGCACTATGGTGTTACTAAAGTAAAACTCGTGCCACCATAGAGAGGAAGCAAACCATGAAAAAATTGGTGCGTTTCGGCGTTTCGCTCGATCATCATTTGCTGGACGCCTTCGATCGCCATATCGAACGGCGGAAATACACCAACCGATCGGAAGCCTTACGCGATCTGATCCGCAACAATTTAGTCGGTCAAGAATGGGATGAGAATAAGGAAACGGTCGGCACCATCACGTTCGTGTATGACCATCACGTGCGGGACCTGACAAGCAAGTTGACGGACATTCAGCATGACTACCATGCACAAATATTGTCCGGTATGCATGTGCATCTCGATCATGACCATTGTCTTGAAGTGTTGGTGGTAAAGGGTAAGGGTTCTGAAATTCGCAAGGTGGCCGACGCGTTGGTCAGTGTGAAGGGCGTCAAGCACGGCAAGCTCACGACGACGACGACGGGCAAAGGGCTCAGCTGATGACCCCTGCTTGTGGAAAACCATTCGGGTTTAGTGGTCGTTACGGACAGCAGCTTTCCATGTGGAGATCAAAAACATCTTCTACCGGAAAGAAAGGATGGTTGGACCATCGGTCGTTGTTCCTCTCGAAAGGACTTGTCGCCGACACTGCGGCTAAGGCGGTGATGAGGTGATTGGGACGCTCGAACATCGGCTGTTCGCTCAGGCTTGGGCGATATCGGTCACTCTGCACGGAATTGTGGTGATCCTCGCGATGCTGTTGGTATTCCAGATGAAATCGCTGCCGGTGCAGGACATCTTTCAATGGAACGTATCGTTAGTTGAGATGGTCCAAGTGCAGTCAGTCGAACCGGGAGCTCAGGCTGCAGGGCTGCCTGAACCAGCGCCGCAAGCCGTGGTCCGGCCAAAGCAGCCCGTGACCACGACTTCTCAGGTCGTGCCGACCAGGAAACCGAATCCTGGTCTCACCGAAAGACAGCAGCGACTCGTTGAAACGACGTCAATAATGGAGCGGTCGCCGGCTCAGACGCCGCCTGCTGCGGTCCAGCAGCATCAAGAAGCTGTCGCCCAGATGGATGCGACCCCGGTCAAGGAGGTCACCAAGTTTGAGGAGGCGCAGCACGTCGAGCCGGTGTCCAATCCTATAGCTCATGACGAGCCACCCAGCCGCGTCGATACCAGCACACCGGTTCGGCATGTATCCCCGGACGGCGACAAGCCGCCGATGGTTGAGCGGACAGAATCGGTACAAATGGCTGCTGTCCCCAAAGAATCAGCGATGTCTCAAGCTTCTCCTGAGCCGCCTCAGCCTGTGCCCGGAACGGTTCAACAAGCGCCTGCAGGCCGCGCCGACTATGGTTGGTTGATTGAATCGGTCAGCAAGCGGCTGGCGGAATTAAAACGCTATCCGACATCGGCCCGCAGTAACGGCCTGGAAGGCAAGGTGCTCCTGCGCGCGGTGATTCGCGCAGATGGGCAGTTGGCCGAAGTGACGGTACAGAAGAGCTCAGGTTATGAGGAATTGGATATGGCCGCCATGGAAACCATACGCGAAGCAAGTCCCCTGCATTTGCGGCATGAATTGGGGCGAGCTCAAATTGCCATCACGGTCCCGCTTGTCTACTCGCTCGCCCGGTGAAGGAAGGTATGGTTCGTATGAGTAGAACAGCATCCCAACAGTATGGCGATGAATGCGCCGGCATCCTCATGAAGCCGCAAATTTGCGTCATAGATGGTCGGGGTGGGGGATTGGGCGGTCGTCTCGTGACTGGACTCAATCTCCAACTAGGGAAGGTCTGCGACATCATCGGCTTAGGAACGAATACCGTCGCAGCCGAAGTCATGAAAGCAGCAGGAGCCACGAGGGTCGAAGTGGGCATCGAAGCGATCGTCGCAGTCGTTCCGTCGGCCGAGGTGATTCTCGGAACCCTCAACCTGGTTCTGCCGGGGGCGATGCTGGGAGAGATCACGCCGGAGCTCGTGGCTGCCGTGTTGTCGTCCAAGGCCAAGAAGGTCTTGCTGCCGGTAAATCGCGCCCACATGGAAATCGTGGGAACCGAGGATCATTCACTCGAGGTGCTGATCACACGGTCCCTCTCGCGGGTCCGTCGTTTCGTCAGCCTGTCTCGATAGTCCAGCCGAGACCTTTCTCCATCAGAGTCATTGCCGGACCACGAGGGTCTGCGCCGGTCGATGAGTCGGCTGTCGTAAGGCCATCGTGGACGTCTCATCCGTCCACAGAATCCGTGATGAGGAATTGTGGACCTGACACGCGCCATGACCTTCGTGCTTGCGTTTGCAGTGGTCCTGAGCGTTTGGGAAACGGCCCAAGCTCACGACCCTGAGGAGCCCGAATTGGAAGTGCCGGAAGTTGCGGTCATCGGTGAAAAACCGGTGGCGGCTTCCTCTCAACAGTTCATTCCCGACAAAGAGATCGTGCTGCAGCCTCAAGGGAGACCGGCCCAAATTCTTCGCTTGATCCCCGGTATGATCGCGGTTGAGCATTCCGGCGGGGCAGGAAAGGCGGACCAGTATTTTCTCCGCGGATTCGATGCCGACCATGGAACGGATGTCGCCTTCTTCACGGACGGCATGCCGATCAACCTCCGGACACACGCGCATGGGCAGGGGTATGCCGACCTGAATTTCATCATTCCTGAAACCATTGAAGGCGTCGATGTCTCCAAAGGCGCCTATCTCCCGGAGATCGGCGATTTTGATGTGGCAGGGGCGATCAATTTCAAGACCAGACAAGTCGTTCGAGAAGGCATCGCGCAAGCGATGGGCGGGGAGTTCGACACGCAGCGGTATCTGTTGATGTTCTCGCCGACGAAAGACAGAATCCGCACGTTGTTCGCCGGGGAAATCTACGACACGAACGGCCCGTTCATCAACGACAACAACTACTTTCGCACCAATGTGCTGGGGAAAATCACCACGAACTTCACCGGGCGCGACGAAATCAGCCTGACGGGGACGTTTCAGTATTCGAAGTGGAATGCCTCCGGGGAGATTCCTCAACGTGCAGTCTATGCAGGACTGATCGATCGGTTCGGCTCCATCGATCCTTCCGAGGGCGGCAACACGCTCCGGAGTACGGTCCGATTGAACTACCATTACGACACGACGACGGGAGGGCAATTCTTTGCCAATGCCTACGGACAGTATTACCGGCTGGATCTCTTTACGAATTTTACGTTCTTTCTCAACGATCCCGTTAACGGTGACGGTATTGCGCAATACGATCGCCGTGGCATCTATGGCGGCGACCTCGGCTACAAACAACGAGGAGAGATTCTAGGAATCCCGGTCATTGGGACGGTCGGATTTCAAACGAGAGTGGATGACATCCACACCAAGTTGGGCACGCAAACGAAGAGGACCCCGACCGGCACGACGGCAAACAGTGACGTCTTCGAGGTGTCCTATGAGCCGTTCGTCAAGGCCGAGGCCCAGCCGCTCTCCTGGATGCGGCTGGCGGGCGGATTGCGCTGGACAACATTTACCTTTGATGTGGAGAACCTCTGTGCCACTTGTGCGGAGCAGCCGGGCGGACACACAAGCTCGAGCATACTCCTTCCGAAAATGAACATGATTCTCGGGCCATGGGTGAAGACGGAATTCTTTGTCAACTATGGAGAAGGGTTTCACAGCAACGATGCGCGATCCGCCGTACAAGTGGGGAGTTCACCGCTTGCTCGTTCAGTGAACTATGAGGTTGGTGTCCGATCCAAGCCTTGGGGGCCAGAGGGACTCGAATTGACCGCCACGGCTTGGCGAATCGACCTCCAGTCCGAACTCGTGTTTGTCGGGGATGAGGGAACAACCGAAATTCGCGGGCCGAGTCGACGACAGGGCTTTGAAGTCGCCGCGCGTGGTCAAGTGTGGGGTCCGCTCTATGTCAACGGCAGCTTCACC
Source organism: Nitrospira sp. (assembly GCA_029194675.1). Taxonomy (NCBI): domain Bacteria; kingdom Pseudomonadati; phylum Nitrospirota; class Nitrospiria; order Nitrospirales; family Nitrospiraceae; genus Nitrospira; species Nitrospira sp. The sequence goes on from JARFXP010000004.1 coordinate 164,219, forward strand.
TGGACAGACGCCAAGTTCCGCAACGGGGACGCGATTCCTCTGGCTCCGGAATACACCGCCTATGGGGCCGCAATCCTGACATGGCCGCCAGGGCTGACGTCACAGTTCCAGGCCACGTATCTCGGAGTCAGGCCGCTCATCGAAGATCAGAGCATCAAATCGCCCTCGTGGCTCGTCTTCGATTGGACACAACGCTATCGGTTGCCGATCCGGTTGCCTCATGGCCGCCTAGAAGCATTTTACTTTGTACAGAATCTGTTCGATACCCACTGGGAACAGGCGATCTTTGCGTTTGAATCAAGACTGAAGAACGAGCCGGCCGGGGTGATGGACATTCATTTCGTGCCGGGGAATCCGCGAACGGTGATGGGAGGGCTGGCATGGTACTTTTGACCTGCCGAATGGTTTATGCTCAATGGGCATTAGCTGAATTGTACGTTTGCAATCCCAGCATGTAACAGCCATCACTCACTGGGCATGGTGATGTCAAAGACTCTCACTCGTACCTTTTTCAATCGTCCCACCCTGACGGTGGCTCGGTCGCTGGTCGGCAAGTACCTGGTGCGTGAGAACGGGAAGGGGACGGTCGCAGGAAAAATCATCGAGGTGGAAGCCTATATCGGTCCCGAGGACAAAGCTTGCCACGCCTCGAAAGGTAGGACTGCAAGGACGGAGGCGCTGTTCGGTCCTCCGGGAATGTCATATGTCTACCTCATTTATGGGATGTACCACATGTTGAATGTGGTGACAGAGCGGGCCGAGTTTCCAGCAGCGGTACTCATTCGAGCGATTGAAGTCGAGGGAGAGTTGATTGATGGTCCGGGGAAGCTCTGCAGAGAGTTGGACATCGATCGGTCTTTGAATCGACTCGACATGACATATGGACGATCCCTTTGGTTCGAAGATCGAGGCGCACGGATTCCTCGTAAACGGGTCGGCACATTCCCGAGAATCGGGGTCAACTATGCGGGAACGTGGGCGAAAAAACCCTGGCGGTTTCGATTGTGTGGGGGTGGCTAAAAGATGCCCTTTGTTGGATAGGCAAAGGAACAGGCCGGCGGATCGGGGGAAACCCTGGAAAGATTTCCCCCGCTTCATTATGCATTATGGAAGAAGCTAGTCGATCTGGCGATCACCGGTAATCTTGGTCCCTGAGGTCACCGGCGGAGCAATTTGGATCTGAGGCCCGTCTACGTTTGGAAGGCTTCCGGCACCCTGCTCTTTCGTGATTCTCGCATTGTCGGTCTTTACCAGTTTCTGTTCGGCGTTCTGGACGGACTCCGCTGATTTCAACAGCGTGGATGCTCCGTGCGCGTCCTTTTGGCCGGGGTCGTTCGCCGTCGGCTGGCCGTTCACGGGACTGCCATCGTTCTTCATAGGGTAGCCGTCATGTTTGGGCAGCAGTGCCGGATTGGCCGACGCCACCGAGCATACAAGGAGGATCGAGGAGATTGTCGCGACTGCACCGGTAAGAGGTTTCATACCCATTCTCCCTTTTGAGCTATGGCGATGGATAAAAGTCGTACGTTCAGAAAATTCAATCCGGATAGCCAATCTGGAGCTGAATCATAGCGAGGGAGGACCCTTCTGTCAAACGGGCAAGATCGCCCACATTATTCATGAACGCTTCTACTGCAACCGCCGATACGCCGCTGCGACAAGCCTGGCCGCGAGCTTCGCGCGGTCGGCGGGCGGGCTCACCCCTCGCGACCTCGATGTACTGTTTCAAGTACGCCTTGGTCTCTCGGGGCTCCACGCGCCCGTCTCGCTTGGCGTCTTGGCGGTTTCGTCACGAACCGTCATGAATAATGTGGGCTAGGACAGACGTTGTCTCTTGATTCCCGTCTTGTCATGACGAGGCGCAGATCATTCGAGGGGCGAGGACGAGATAAAGCCGGACCTATCAATTCGGTCGCCGAGGATGACGCCGGCCACGGCCACGATGCCGAAACGTCGGACCGCGACTCACACCATGCAGACGAATGGTGACGGTCGTGCCTTCACCGGGGGCGCTGCCGATTGCAATGGCTCCCCCGTGTTCCTCGACGATTTTCTTGACGCTGGAGAGACCCAGTCCGGTTCCCGAGCGCTTGGTGGTGAAAAAGGGCTCGAAGACTTTGTCGACGATTTCAGCCGGGATGGGGACTCCGTCATTCTGGATGAGAATCTGAACCTCGAGCCCTCGTCCGGCTCGATGTTGGGTGACCTGAATATGGAGATGGCCGCCGGGAGACATGGCTTCGCAGGCGTTCCGGAAGATGCTCAAGAACGCCTGTTGGAGCTTGGCCTCATCGCCGCGCACGGGCGCGATGACATTGGCGTAGTCTTTGGTGACTTGGATACGGGTCGCTTCCAGATCGGTTCCGACCACCACGAGCGCGCTCTCGAGCACCTCCGGAATACGGCATAAATGACGACTGAGTTCCATCGGCTTCGCGTAGTCGAGGATCTCGTTCAGGATCGCTTCGATGCGGATCAAGTCCCGCATCGCATTTTCGACGCGTGTCTGAGGGTCGAAGTCGAGGATTCCTTCACCGGTTACTTCCTCGAGTTGCGATCGAATGGACGCGAGGGGCTCACGGATTTCAGTCGCCAAGAAGGCGCTGAACTCGCCGATCGCGGCCTGACGTTCTTGTTTTCGAATAATGGGTTCGGACGGGACGGCCACAGGCAGTTGGAGGCTCGGTGTTCCGACGTCGGTCGCCGGGGAAGGAGCGGCAGCCTGCGGCGCAGGTGACTGTAAGACCTCCGAGAGTTTGAGGATAATGGGCTCCAGCGTCCGGGCATCGGTGGTCTGATACCGTTGTGGGTCTTTCGACCCCAACGTAAGCGTCCCGCCGACCTGGCCTTTGACGAAGAAGGGAACGACGAGCGACGACTGAAACAGGTCCTTGAAGAGATGTTTATGATCGAGAAAACGTCCCTGGGTAGAAGCCAGATCGTGATCCACACGAGGCTTGCGATGGCGGACGGCCCATCCCGCCGCCGAACCGTCGAGCGTCAGGCGCTGCCCGGGTTTTAAATCTTTCTTGGCGTCCTTTGGGTCTGCTTTCACGTCGCCGGTGATTCCCAATACCTCGACATTTCCGGCCAGTGGATCATAGTAGCAAGCCCAGGCGCGGTCATATGTCACGTATTGGTCAGCCTCGCCCAAGACCGCCTCGATCCTTTCTTGAAGCTCAGGTGAAAAATGCTTGGTCATGGGAGGAAACAGGTCCGCTCCGGTTTGCTGCGGAGAAGCCGGTTCCTGAGTGATGTACGAACGACTCAACACCACGTTGCTATTGAAGAGTCCTTCGCGGTCCAGCGCCTTGGTCATGTCATCGCACATCTGCTCCAGGTGGAATTTGTCTTTCTTGGAGAATGCCGCAGCCTCTTTCCGTCCGATGACCAGGCAACCGTAGACGCTATTGAAGTGGCGAAGCGGGACGGCCAGCAGGGATTTTGCCCCGGGAGTAATCAACCGCAGGCGGATGGCACGCCCACCATCCTGATCTTGGACAGGCGGGGTCAAGGCCGCGGCGCGTTGCGTCGAGAGGGTACGGAGAATGGCTTGGACATCTCTCGGCGTGAACCCCCGCGACGCATGTTCAACGAGTGGCCCGTTCTCTTGATGAAAGACGGCCGCCAAGGCGGCATCCGTGCCGATGTCGTTCAACGCGGTATTCAACGTCCGTTGAAGGTGCGTTTCAGGGGACGACTTTGTTTGAGGAATCGAACTGGTCATACGGTCACGTGCGAGCGGGTGCATTGTAGCCGGAACATCGGCGAATAGCTACAGCCTCGCAGGACTGTCGCAACGGTTTGACGTGAATGGTCGGGCGGTTCAATCCGGGTTGATGATTCTTGGAGGACGACGCGGTTCGTCCGGAAGTTCCGTGAGAGTCCGCCGGTCGACGGTCCAGCTGTTGAGGACGGTCGTGACCAGGCTGATGATCAACGCGCCTCCGACGGCGGGCCAGAATCCTGAAACGGTGAACCCTTTCACCAGGAACGCCGTGAATTCCAACAGCAGCGCGTTCAAGACCACGAGGAAAAGTCCGAGCGTAAACACGATCAGCGGTAAGGTGAGCAGGAAAAGAATAGGCCGAAAGATGACGTTGAGGAAGGTAAGGACCAAGACCGCTGCGATGCCGGCCATCAGTCCGTCTGCATCCAAGCCGGGGACAATCGAAATCGCCAAGAATACCGCAATTCCCGTGATGAGGACGCGCATGAGAGCATGGCGCGCTCCTCCGTGGAACGGCGACTCGTGTACGGCTCTCTCAAAGCGAATCGTCGGCATCGCCTACCGAGGTGGTGAGGTAGTCTTTACGGGTGAATAATGAACCACTGTTGCGGACAACTTCTTGGTCTTGTCGTCTTTGGTGGCCTCAATGATGACACGGTCGTCCACGCCGGGCGGGTCGCTCGATTGAGGGTCGAGCTTGTTCCTGAACTTCACCTGCTTGCTGAGCAGGACTGAGACGATCGGTCCCTTGGCTGTTTTGACCTCGACGTGCGTCGCATCGATGGCCGTCACAATGCCTAACACATGAAGGTCTGTGTCGGCAGCCAGGACGGTGCTAGGCAATGCACAGGCCACCAACAGGATCACGCAGCTTCTGATCAGATCGTCAAAGTTCTTTAACATCTCAACGACTAGTGATGGTGCTCGGAGCCTTCGTGAAGAGCCTTGGGGTTCATCGACTGCATGCGCTCCAGTTCCTCGTGGGTCAGGTGCGGCAAATGCCGTATGAAATGCACCAACTTCCAGCTTCCTCTATCCTTATCCAAGTCGCCTTCCGCCCAGGCCGGCATCGCTGTGAAGCGGATGCCATTACGAATGATAAAGAACAGTTCACCGTCGGACATCGATTGTATCTCTTGGCGGCGCAGGTCCGGTACTCTTGGGTACACGTCTTTACCGATCTGTGTCTCACCGCTGCCGTCATTGGCATGGCAACCGGCGCAATGGTCGGCAAAATGATCAAGCCCTTCAATCAACACGGTTGGACTCATGGGAACAGGATTGGGCATGTTGCCGACCGCCTTTGGAATAGCAAAACGGCGAAATTGTCGTACCATGGTTACTTCAAGCGGAGGCGGTTCAACCCTGGCGCTGAAGCCGCTCGCATACAGTCCATATCCCAGCCAGAGCGTTCCGCTGAGCGACAAGAGTCCCGCTATAGCCAGTAGTGACAATAGAATCTTGAGCATATGAGAAAACCTGTCTTGTCACTCTACCAACTCCGCAAAGTGAATACCACCCATTCAGCAAGCGGCGGCCATTAATTGGCCCGAGTCAGCCGAACGATCAAGATGAGCAAGACAGGCAGATGCATCAGCACACCGCTCATTCCCATAAAGGATTCCCCGATCCAGAACGTCAGGCTGAGGTTAAAGGCCAAGACTCCATAATACAGACCGACACCCAGTAACAGCCGTTGTGTAATCGGAGAAGGCGATGAAATGGGAGGGAGTCGTCGGTCCAGTGGGAAATAGATCGCCAACGAAATCAGTCCGACCACAGCCCAGCCTATGTAGTTTGCGAACGGGACGCCGAAATGCCAACCCGGGTCAGGATAGTAGTAGATCTTGCCCAAGAACCAACGATCACCACGCAGGGCGACGGGGTCGATCACCATGTCGATAAAGGCGAACAAGAATGCGGTCAGCGCATAAACCGCCCAACTCGTGCGGGTCTCCACATCGAATTGCAATGGCTTGACGAGGGCACGTTCGATTCTCGGAGACGAATCAAACGGCAGCAGGAGTCCAATCGCCACGCAGTAGGACGCGAAGAGGAGAAAACTGAATGAGATGGAATCCATGAACGGAACGTTTGAGAAATAGAGCTCCTGGCCCACCGTCGAGCCGTTGTAGAAGTACCAGCCGAATGGGAGGCCGGTTCGGGTTGAAGAAAACTCACAGACAAATGCCGTCGCCCAGCTGATCAGCCAGAAGCACCAGGTGCGCGGCCAGCCGATCAATTGGATGGAGGAAAAGAGAAATGCGGCAAGGAAAATAAAGACATAGGGGCGGAGGATGATTGTCTTAATAAAGAGATCGAAGGCTTCCATCAAGCGTTGAGTTGTGAGCTTTCAGAAGAGCTGAGCGCTCATGGTTCACAACCGGATCCTGAATGGTCCTCAGGCGTATTTATGGTCGCGAAACCACTGCACGGCTTTCTCCAGCGCCACTTCGGGGGGATTTTGCGGCAAGCCGAGCTCTCGGACCGCCTTGCTGCAATCGTAGTGCATCTTATACTTGGCCATCTTCACCCCTTCCAGCGGAATGCGTGGCGGCCGGCCGGTCAGGTTGGCCGACCAATGATTGAGGTAGGCGAGCGGGAGCACGGCGGCTCTCGGTAATTTCAGGGCTGGGGCCTTGAGGCCGGTCAACTCGCTGAGCATCTCAAACACTTCACGAAGCAATAAATTTTTCGAGCCAAGAATATACCGTTCGCCCTGTCGGCCCTTCTCCATGGCGAGCAAATGGCCGGTGGCCACGTCGTCAACATCGATGATGTTCATGCCGGTTTCAATGTAGGCCGGCATCCGACCCTTCATGAAATCGACAATGACTTGTCCTGTGGGCGTCGGCTTCACGTCGCCTTCTCCCACCGGCGCACTGGGATTCACGATGACAACCGGCAATCCCTCTTTGGCCAACTTGTGCACTTCTTGCTCTGCCAGGTATTTCGAACGTTTATAGTGGCCGGCCATCTGTTCGAGCGACACCGGTGTGTTCTCCGTTCCAAGCCCTCCGCCTGGCGGCAAGCCGATCGCGCCGATGGTGCTGCAATAGACCGTGCGTTCCACACCGACGTCACGCGCGGCTTCCAGCAGATTTCTAGTGCCGGCCACGTTGATGTCATAGAAGATCGAGGAATCTTTGGCCCACAGGGCATAATGCGCTGCAACGTGGTAGAGGTGGCGGCAGCCGGTGATGGCTTTACGCAGGGATGCGGGATCGCGGAGGTCCCCTGCGACTCGTTCAACCGGAAGACCGTCAAGGTTCCGCGAGTCAGAATCTGGTCGCGCTAACACGCGAACCTCGATGCCGGTTCGCACGAGGGCCCGTGCCACTGCCGCTCCAACAAATCCGGTCGCGCCTGTGACTAATGCCTTCATGGGAAGTGCCGGGTGCCGAGGGCTGAGTATCTAGAGGGGAAGTACTGAGTTCTGGGTGCTGAGTCCTGAGCGAGATAGGGGACTTTATTCAGGAACTCAGGAGTCATAGCTCAGCACTCAGGATTAGTTTTTTCGTGCCGTGATATACCGGGCGATCTCTCGTAATGGATCGGCGGGAGGACCAAAGGATGAAAGCCGGTTGATGGCGCGCGCCACACAGTCATCAGCCAGTTTCTTGGCTCCCTCTACGCCGTAGAACGTCGGATAGGTTTTCTTCCCTCGTTCGGCGTCGGTGTTCGGATTTTTACCAAGCTCTTCCCTCGTGCCGGTCACATTCAGCACGTCGTCGGCGATCTGAAAGGCCAGACCGATGTCTTCGGCATAGCCGGTCAGGTCGTCGAGTTGGCGATCTGTTGCCCCGGCAGCAATGGCGCCCATGCGGACCGCCGCGCGAATCAGCATGCCGGTCTTGTGCTTGTGAATGTTCTGAAGGGTGGAGAGGTCGATATCCTGGTTTTCGGCCTGGATGTCGAAGACCTGGCCACCCACCATGCCCATACTGCCGGAACCGGAGGCCAATTCTTGAATGATGCGGACTTGCCGGACCGGATCGCAGCCCTTCATGAGATCCGGCCTGCTGATCAGGTCGAATGCCATCGTCAACAGCGCATCACCTGCGAGAATCGCCATCGCTTCGCCGTACACTTTGTGGTTTGTCGGTTTGCCGCGGCGAAAGTCGTCGTTGTCCATCGAGGGGAGATCGTCGTGGATCAGCGAATAGGTATGGATGAGTTCCAATGAGCAAGCCACCGGCATGAGTCCGGGGGCCGTGGCTCCAATCGCTTCTGCCGCGGCGATCGTGAGGATCGGACGAATCCGTTTCCCGCCCGCCATCAGGCTATAGCGCAGACCGTCATGCAGCGTCGTCGGCGGCACAGCAGCCGGCGGCGCCACCTGATCCAAAAACCTATCAACTTCGATCCGATTTTGTTCGAGATACTCCGCGATGTTCATATGGTCTGTTTTCCTCAGGACTCCTCAACCCGGGCGGAGAGTAACAAACGATAGGAGACGAGTCAACGCAGCGGTATCGGCTGATCCTGCCGCAGGACGTGAAAGAGGTATAGAATGAGGGCATGTCGCATCTCATGAGATTGTCAGTCTGGTGCGCCCTGCTGGTTGCAAGGTCTGCGATGCTGATCCTCCCGGGGTTCTTCCTGATCGCACTACCGAGATCCAGCGAATCAGCGCAGCCCGAATCAGATCGGGGAACATGGCATACCGCCGCACCGATACCAACGAAGCGAACGGAGGTGGCTGCTGCGGCATTGGATGGAAAAATCTACGTCGTCGGCGGATTTGAAAAGCCGAGCTTTGGCAATGTGTTGAATTTCGGGATCACGCCGTCGGTCGAAGTCTATGATCCCACAACCGACCGATGGGCCTCTAACGCGCCTATGCCGGTCGGTCTACACCATGTCGGGATCGCCGTCGTAGACAGTCGATTATACGTCATCGGCGGATACACGAAGTCCGCCTTCACGGTTTGGAATCCGGTGGCGACGGTATATTCCTATGATCCAGCTACGGACCGTTGGACCGAGCGTGCCTCGATGCCGACGGCACGCGGTGCATTGTCTGTGACCGAACATGAGGGAAAGCTCTATGCCATCGGCGGCTACGATCGGAAAGCCAATAACGCGCAGGTCGAAGTCTACGATCCCCTCCTCAACAGCTGGACAACACGGGCTTCTCTCCCGACTCCTCGCGATCATCTCGCCTCCGCAGATGTGGCTGGAAAGATTTATGCGATCGGTGGACGTGTGAATGGGGACTATGCTCAGAATCTGGCCGTTGTGGAAAGGTACGATCCTGCTACCGACCGCTGGATGCGGGTCTCGGATCTCCCGACTGCGCGCAGCGGCATCACTGCCGCTGTCGCCGGAGGGAGGATCTACGTATTCGGCGGCGAAGGGGCGGTGGGAACATTCCAAGAGAATGAAGCATATGATCCTGCGCGTGATACCTGGCAGCGTATGGCACCGATGCCGACAGCCCGTCACGGTCTCGGATCGGCGGTGGTGCAAGGGCGGATTTATGTGATCGGCGGTGGACCGACTCCCGGCGGTTCCTTCAGCGATCTCAACGAAGTCTTTACCGTCCCGTCGACAAGCAGCGCGATGTCTGAGTGATTCTTAAGTCATAGGTTTCCAAGTCCTTTTGAGCAAATGGCTTCTGACGATCAGCTGTGACCGCACTCCACTCGTTCCGAAACTCGGTCTCATCGGTGTCTTGTCCTCCACAACAAGACAACGAGAGACATGAGCAGCATGGCAGGTAGCAACATATCTCCAGTTGTGCCGGGCGCGAGAGTGCAGCCTCCGCCGTTCTCACCAGAAACCGGCGGGGGTGGCGCGGTATTGAAGGTTGCGGTTACAGTCGCATTTTGGGTGAGCGAGCAGGGATTCGGTCCACTACAATCTCCACTCCACCCTGCAAAGACAGACCCAGCATCGGGTGTTGCAGTAAGGTTTACAGTGCTAGCCTGGGTGAACTGTCCATTGCAGGTCGCTCCACAGTCGATTCCGGATGGACTGGATGTCACCGTGCCGGTTCCTGCGCCCGCCTTGTTGACCGTGACCGTGAAGTTTGCCACAACACTGGCCAACGCGGCCCGAGCATTGATTCGCCCACCGGTCGACACCTTTCCACTCAAGGACGGCTTCCGATCCACTGTGCTCAGGATTGCGTTCCTGAGTTGGGCTACGGTGAGGTTGGGATTCACCGAGAGCAACAAGCCGGCGAGTCCCGCCACATGCGGAGCGGCCATCGAAGTGCCTTGGAGAAATTGATAATCCGTCGAGCCCGAAGGAGAACCAGCGACACAGGCGACACGGACATTGTCCAAGTACACCCCGTCCGAGACGATGCTCCCATCCGTCACGAACCGAAATCGGAATCGTGCCCTGTCGGCCTTACCATCCGGGATGTCGCCAAAGGTCACTGGAACGAATTGTCCATCTGACGAGCCACTGAACCAGCTTCCTAGAACCCAATTGTTTCCACTATCGCCGGATGACTCCGTCAACATTCCATCCAACATTCCATCCAACATTCCATCAACTACTGCCTCGGTCGATAGGTGGACCCGACCGTCAAACCGACAGCCCCGTTGTCCTGCCGTACTGAACACAGGTCCCATTGCGAACGAATTGGTGTTGTCTCGATAGTCGGCTCCGGGGCTGTCTGTCATACTATTCGGAGGGCTGAATGAGGCAGCACTAGTGAACCCCCAGGTATTATTGGTCCCCCCAGTGACATACCCGAGGCCGGTCGGGTTGGAATCAAAGGTATGGAGCAGAACGTTCGTGACGTTTGATGTGGGCTTTGTGCTGTTGATGCGGACTCCTGGCGCCGCCACCTGAACTGTGGTGGACCCGAAATTAGAAAAGCCCGCCAGTTCATCATTCTGATCCGTCGCGGCGACGGCAATCACGTTCGGAAGCGCAGCCTTCTGCAGCCCGTCACATACCGAGGGAGCACTGAAATTTGCGGGGAAGCTCGGTACGTTGTCGTTATCCGATTGCCCATTTCCTGCCGCTGCAACAACAAGCACCCCTGCTGCATGCGCAGCGCTAATCGCGTCAAACTGAGCAAGGCTACAACGGGAACCTCCAAAACTCGCATTGATCACGCGCGCGCCTTTGGCGACAGCATAGTGGACGGCGCTGAGAATGGCGGACGAGGGTAGACCACCCACGCCCCCTGCTTTCAGGGCCATCAGTCTGGCGGTCCACATGACGCCCGTCAAGCCAGTGGCATTGTTCCCTCTCGCAGCGATTGTCCCGGCAACGTGAGTACCGTGACCGGGATTTGGAGCTGGTTGGAGCTCCTGCCGTGCGGTAAGGGCAACAGGGTCCATCGGGTCGCTGTCGTTCATGAGGAAATCCCATCCATGCACATCGTCTACCAGCCCGTTTCCATCGTCATCGACTCCATTCGCAGGGATTTCTCCTGGATTCGTCCAGAGGTTCGGGGCCAAGTCCGGATGGTCGTAGGCAATACCTGAATCGATCACGGCGATAATCACATTTGGGCTCCCCGTGCTGATATCCCAGGCTTCCAGCGCATCGATATCGGCATCTGCCCGTCCTGCTGTTCCGTCCACAACTTGACCGGTATTATGGAGGCCCCATAACGTGCCGAACTGGTCATCGTTGGGAATCGTTTTTGGCCAGTAGAGATAATTGGGTTCGGCATATTCAACAGCGGGATGACGTCGGTACTTCTGGACCGCCTCGTCGACCGACAAAACACCTTTGAGTTTGTACTGGTGAATCGTCTTGCCGGTCACAGATAATACGCTGAGTTCTTGGGTGCTCACACTTGCATTCAGAGACGTGATGGCCGACGAGGACGCATCATCCCTGAATTTGACGAGCACCTCCCCTGGTACATATTGCGCCGGGTGACGTGCTTCCCCTGATAACGCGGCCATTCCGTCGGATGCCCGTTTCTGCTCCGCGTGAACCAAGCGACCTCCCGGCATGAGTCCCGACAATGCGACGCCGACGGTTGCTATTCCCAGGATGGCCCCGCCGCAATAGCGCGCAATTCTCATCACACTACTTCTGCGATTTGTACTGATAATTGGGTTCTGCATACTCGACCTCCTGATATGAAGAGAGTTGGTTGATCGCAGATTCAACCGACCGATCGTCCAAGATTCTGACGTGATAGAGGCGTCCACGTTGAATTTCAGCGATCACGTCGATCCTGTTATCCTTCAGGATGGCCGCGATCCTTTCCTGTGAAATCCCGTCCTTGAACTTGACCAACACTTCAGACGGGATGAATCGTGGTGCCGGGGATTTCATAGGGGGTTCGAAGGTATCCGTTGTTGTCGCATTCTGGGTCGTTCCGTCACAGGATGTGGAGAAGCAGACAGCCGACACACACATCATGACTGTGACAAGTTGTTTCGCTCGATGAGACAAAGGCGGCAAACACATCATCGTATTCTCTCCCTGAAAGAGGCCCGATCGCTATACTAATAAAATCAAGGCGGCTACATGTAGTAGAGATAGTGCTAATTCACCTAGCGCTCTGCCTGGAGACAAAAAGTAGGTCGGGAGGAGGCGCTGTCCCAAGAGGGTTGTAGCCTACGTCTTTTTACCTCTGACCCGTTTGAAAAACGGATGTGTCCTGGTTGTGAGCAAATGCTGCCACTCCGTCCTTGCGGGAGTTGTTGCAGAAGACAATCCGATCAGTCTTTTCCTGTAGTGGGTCGTTCCACTTTTTGATGGACCCACGTTGAGGGAGTTGCGGCGCTGGAGATAAAGGCTTGGCCGAAGCCGAGCACAAAGTGCGCGTCTTCAAGTCGCAATTCCCAGAGAGCAAAATCGCCAAAGCCGAACACCGGCGCTGATTGTGGAAACCGCGTCAAGTATTGTTCCTTGATACCACGATACGACGGCGCATCGGGTGGCAACAGCACGGCCTCACCTTGCAGATTCATCCGCCTCAACGCCAATGGATTTTTGCCAGGCCCGTCCGATTCGGCGATGAAGAGCGACACACTGGGATCAACCAGCAAATGTTGCGTATGTAACGCCAATCGGCTGAGGTGCAGATACGCTTTGGTCCAGTCCGATCCAAACACATAGGGCACATGTGATCCAAATGGCCGTCCATTTCGCATCGTGAGCAACACCGCTGTGCGAACCTCCTGCGCCAGTGCCGACCATGTCCGTTGTACCTCATGACTCGTGAGTGCCTGAGCCATCGCCCACCATTCAAAAATTGCAGAGGGAGAGCACCCTGCACGTTACGATTTCAAACGTCAAGAGGGGTGTCGCCGGATTTTCTTCAATCGGATGAGGATCAACACATTAGTTTTCTTGACTGATTCGCAGCTGAGGCCTATCGTACACAGGTGGGAGGAGTTAACGCCCCGAGGGAATATGGTTCAACAGGGGATCGAGCGTGAGGATGGTGTGCAGGCCCAGCTTGTACTGGGAAGCCTAAAGTCCTCCCAAGATCTCCGCCGTACCTGATCATCCTCGGTTAGGTGCGTGCTCCTCCCACCCTAACGTCCGATCCAACTCCCACTCCAATCCCGGACTTCTTTTCTGGTTTCGACCGAGTGCTGGCCATGCGCGGGTGCCCTGGTACGCCCAGGCATAAATGGGACCGCCTGCTATACTTTTGGCAATTACAACATCATTTGGATACTGAGGGCATCTCACAATATGAAAGTTTTCATACTGGGCCTCATGAGCGGTCTTCTGTTCTGGCCGGTTATCGGATTCGCAGACCTCTATAAATGGACCGATGATCAAGGAAATCTCCATATAACCGATATGCCGCCCCCTTTGACACAAAGGAAGTCGGCGAACACTGTGGCGCCGGTTCCTCGATCCGCATCACCGAAGAAGGCCACAGTTCGGCCGACCTTGCCTGAACGACCCCAAGCTCAAATCCATCCCGTGCCTGGTTCCTCAAGCCCTTCTCCCCCAACCGAAGAGGTCCTTATTCAACAGCCCATGGAGGGTTTGAGTCCGAACCAGGCAACGCTGACGAGTTCGTGGCAAGTCTTCGACGGTATGCAGATGAATACCAAGGCTCCCGTTCAGCGGTGGAAGGATGAGCGGGGTGTTGAGCACTTCGTCGATGTTTTGCCGGCGACTCTGGTGAGCTCAGAAACTGCGCCAAAGGTGGAAGACGTTTCTGTCTCACATCCTAAACGTAGGGTCAAGGAGCGCGCGACCGGTGTGTCTCGCTTGCGCCATCAACCGGCTGAATGAAGTGAAGGACATGAATCGTTGGAAACTGTGTAAGAAGAGGATTTTGAGAACCCTCCTTGTGGCCGTCTCCTTCCTTGCCACCACATCGATTCAGGATGCGGCTGGTTACTTCTCCAGAACTCCTACTGCATTCTCTGAGGACGGGCGGCTCTTCCTGGTCCAAACGGATGAACTGGTTGTCTGGGATCTTGAGACGAAAATGCTTGTGGCGAAGATTCCAGGCCTTCACTGTCAGCAGATCGCGTTGTTGAAACAGGAGGGGTGGGTGCTGTGTGTGGAACACAGCGTCACCATTTATGATTGGAAGAACCGAGTCTCGGTAGCCACCATTCCACCGGAATCGCCGCAGTCCTATAGCCTGCTGGCCTATTCGAATGAGAGCGATCGGATGATTCTCCGTCACGGGAACGAGGCTGTGTCCGTCTGGCAGCTGGGGAAAAAGCTCGTGCCGCTCAAACATATTGCGCTGGAGGCGAAAGCAGACATCTCTTCCGTGGCAGCCTCGCCCGATACGAAGCTGGTGGCGATTGCCCAGGACCACACCATTCATCTGCACGACATCAGTGGGACAACCATCCGTGAGGTGGCCATTGCAGATGGTAAACCGCGTGATCTCATCTTTGCGCCCGACAGTTCTCGTTTGGCGGCGAGTGTGGGCAAGATGATTCTCCTGATCAATCCGGTGGAGGGGTCCATAGCCACGCGCGCAACATTGACGAGTGCTGAAGGGGCACAGGGCCCGCTCACTCCCGAAGTCTTCTCCCGGGACGGTCATCGTTTGGTGGCAACCAACGGAGAATGGAGCTATGCGCTTTTCAATACTGATACGGGCGAGCTGGTGTCTGTGACCGAGTTTACCTATGCAGCTCCAGGACGCGGGATGCGCTCACCGACACAGCTTCGTGCCGTCGACATTGCGGCCGATGCAGATCTCCTGGTCGGGCAACCGGAGCATCTCCACACGTTACAGATCTGGGATCTACAAACTGGAGCAATGTTGCCGGACCTGTGCGGAGAGGATTGTCGCAACATGGCCCCTCGCGTTTCGTTACTCAAATGGTCTCCGACTGGTTCGAAGATTGTGGTTGGGATACAGGGAGGCCTCAACCCTGATGGCGATGGGGAAATATCTGTGTGGGATGTTCACTCCCGTTCACCGGAATTGGTGCTGGACCCCGGCCAACCTCAGGCCAAGGTATTGGCTAAACGAACGACCCTACCCACGTCTGTTACGTTGGCGCCTTCTACCCCGACCGGTATGCCGACGTTTGTCCATGCAGGGGCCTTACGCGCGGTGGCGTCGTCTCCCAGTGCGAATCTGCTCGTCACGAGCGGCGACGATGGATTGCTGAAAATATGGAACCCGGGGCAGGGGACCCTCTTGCGTCAACTGGCATTGTCTGCTGCGGCACATGCACTTGCGTTCAGCGCCGACGGCGCAATCCTGGCGGCTGGTACCACGAAAGGAGACGTACGTTTGTGGGAAACCCAGACTTGGCGTGAGTTCTTGCCGTATTCAAGCGGGCAAGGTCGGATCAACGCGTTGCAATTTCTTCCCGGCAATCGATTGCTCGTCGTCGCTGGAGGAGGACTGAAAGTTCCGGTCGTGGATCTCGTCACCCGAAGGGTCGTGAAAGAGCTGGTGCGTACCAGCCGCTATCCGGTCTGCGGCGAGAAAAGCTGTGCAAAAAAGCAAGCCGTACGGGGAGAGGTCGTAGACAGTTTGAGTTTCTTAGATGGAAGCTCGTTTCTCTTGACGACCTCGCCATCCGGTCCTCTCGTCTGGGACATTACAACCTGGCGCGAAGTAGAGAATCCGGCCGGGCTTCCGGACGCCTGGTCCGGTCTTGGTTGGAAACGTCCATTCGTCTCGACAACGACTCGTTCCCGTGATCCCAAAGCCGGCACCCTCGTCGTCTGGGACACTAAGAATAATAGAGTGTTGGCGAGCTTGGATACCTTCACCCACCGGGATACACAAATCGATCATGGACCGGCCGTGGCGTTAGGGACAACAATGGCCGTCGACCCATCGCATCGATGGGCTGCCACCAGAGTCGGAGAACATATTTCAGTCTGGGACCTTTCGGCACAAACAAAACGAAAGACGTTCCACGTCAAAACTCCGTATCATCTTCATTGGACGAGCGACGGCAACTATTTGATCGTGGCCACCCTCAACCGAAAGGTCCTCGTCTGGTCAGCCGAGACCATGGAGCCGGCGCACTATCTGCGAGATCCTGCCGTCACCCGCTAGGGCAATTCGTTCTACACAGGGGTCTTTTTTCATTCTTGTCATTTACCATCTAGTCCATTGTTTCCGTGAAAGTTTTATGGTACCAACAGAGAACATTTGTTTCATGAGAGGGTGAATGGCCAAGAAGAAAGAATCCGCGTCAGAGACTGAATCGAAATCTTCCGCTCCTCGAGCAAACCCCGAATTACCCGTGAAGCAGAAAGCCGCCGCTAAGCCGACGGAACGGGTCACTGCGGTAGAAATGGGGGCGCGTCAGCGGGAAATCTCCGTTTCGGAGTTTTTCACGAAGAACCGGCACCTGCTCGGATTCGATAATCCGCGTAAGGCGCTGCTGACCTGCGTCAAAGAAGCGGTGGACAACGCGCTCGATGCCTGCGAGGAGGCCGGGATTCTTCCGGATGTGACGGTCAAGCTGGAGGTTGTGCCGAATGGGGAGCCGGTCGCGCCCAGCCAAGCAAGCAGGTTTCGCATCACGGTCACCGACAACGGACCAGGCATCGTTCGCCAGCAGATTCCGAGGATTTTTGCGAAACTGCTCTATGGGTCAAAGTTCCATCGTTTGCGGATGAGCCGAGGCCAGCAGGGGATCGGCATCTCCGCTGCCGGGATGTACGGACAGCTCACCACCGGGAAGCCGGTGAAAATCATTTCCCGTATCGGCCCTAAAGCCGCCGCGCACTTCTTCGAAGTCCAGATCGACACGAAAAAGAATGAGCCGCTGGTCCACGAGAACAAACAGATCGACTGGCAGCAGCCGCGAGGGACCCAAGTCTCGTTGGAAGTCGAAGGCAAATATCAGAAGGGCCGAGCCTCCGTCGATGAATGGTTGGAGCAGACCTCAATCGCCAATCCCCACGTCAAACTGATCTACCAGACGCCCGAAGGCGAGACGAAAGAGTATCCCCGGACCTATCATGAACTTCCGCCGCAACCGCGCGAGATCAAGCCCCATCCCTATGGCATCGAGTTCGGCATGTTGCTCAAGATGTTGCAGGACACAAAGAGCCATACGCTCTCCGGCTTTCTCGCGGGCGATTTTTGTCGGGTGTCCCCTCAGATGGCCGATGAAATCTGCAAGGCGGCTAAGGTGTCACCGACGGCGAAACCACGCGATCTGAAAGGGACGGTGGCCGAGACGCTCTATAAGACGTTGCAAGAGACGAAGATCATGGCGCCGCCGACCAACTGCATTTCACCGATCGGCGAGAAGGCGATCCTCGCGGGACTCTATAAGCAAATCAAAGGGGAGTTCTACACGGCGGTCAGCCGACCACCTGCGGTCTATCGCGGCAATCCGTTCATCATCGAGGCCGGGCTCGCCTACGGAAATAGACCTCAGGATCAAACTAAGCCGCAGCAGCCGGCCATGCCGAAAGCGGAAGGTGAGCACGAGGAAGATGACTCGGAGCTCGCGCGCGTGATCCGCTACGCCAATCGAGTACCGCTACTGTACCAGCAATCGGCCTGTTCGACGTTCAAGGCTGTCCTGAGCACAACCTGGAAAAACTACGGTTTGACCCAGTCGCGCGGGGCTCTGCCCGGCGGACCGATGGTGATCTTCGTCCATATGGCGTCGGTCTGGGTGCCGTTCACGAGTGAATCCAAGGAAGCGATCGCCGACTACGACGAGATTCAAAAGGAGATTACGCTGGCGCTTCGCGAATGCGGCAGGCGGCTGGGCCTCTTCGTTCGTCGGCGCGAACGGGCTGCCAGCGAATTTCGGCGGCGAAATATCTTTGAGCTGTATATCGAGGAAGTCGTCGACGCCTGTAATCGGCTGAAGGGGGGCACACTGCCGAAAGAAAAGCTGAAAGGGCAGCTCCAGAAGATTGCCTCCGCCCGCACAGGCGGCCAGAAGACCGACGAAGCGCTGGGGAAGACCGGTGGAGGGCCTGAAGGACTGCCTCATTCGATTATCGTGACGGCAGACGGAGTCGAGGGTGAGACCGCATTGGCCACCCAGATCGAAGCCGATCAGGCGGCTGCGTTGCCGACGACAGAGCCGGATTTGCTTGGTGACACGTCGGCAGTTGATGAGCCAGTTTCGAAAGAGAACACCGCCGACGAGAGTCGCACGAAAAAGCCGCCGAAGGGAGCGAAAGCAAAACCTAGTCAGATAGCGCTCTTCGAGGCATCAGACAGACAAGATAGACGAGACAGACCAGACAGACCTAATAAACCCATTCGAGTTTCGAAGCCACGCGGAAAGAAATAGCACCATGGCGAGCAAACAGAAACAAGCGACTGTCGTCGAGAAGAAACTGATCGGTTTGGCGGATATTGTAATTCAATCGGCCGAGCGCTCGAAAGACCCGACGTTCCAGATCCCGATCCGTGCCCTCTCGAATGTGTCCTTCAATGAACGGAAGGGCCTGATCGAGATGGGGAGCAAGAAACAGGAGCGGTCGTTCTTCAACGTCGGCATGGCGAAGAAATTCATGCAGACGGTGCTCGTGGCCGATGCCCTCTCCGAATTGCAGCGGGCTGATCTGACCACGTCGCTTCGAGAAATTTACTACCGTACGAAACATACGATCAAAGATTCGCACGAGAACACCTTCGACACACAGGATGAATCCGATCCGGTGATCGAAGATCTGGAAGTCTCCCTCGCCGCCCTCCGGGAGGAGCTGCATGTGCGGGCGGAAAACAGCGGCAGCATCGTCGGGCCGGTGATCTTCGGTGATGACGGCGATCGCGTCGATTGTTCGAAGTTGGGGAAAGGCGGGTACTCGGTGCCGTCGATTGTGGAGCCGGAATATCTGGAGATTCGACGCTGCACGGCGGATTTCGTGCTGCTTGTCGAAAAGGGCACGCAGTGGAATCGCCTGTCTGAGGATAAGTTCTGGCGGCGTTATAACTGCATCCTCCTTACGGGAAATGGTCAGCCGCCCCGAGGTGTGCGGCGTTTGGCGAGACGGCTCCATGAAGAGCATCGGCTGCCGGTCTATGTCTTGGTCGATAACGATCCCTGGGGGTACTACATCTATTCCGTCGTCAAACAGGGCTCGATCAATCTGGCGTTCGAGAGCCAGCGCATGGCCATTCCCAAAGCCAAGTTCATGGGCTTCTCGAGTGCCGACCCGGAGCGGTACGAGCTGCCGCGGAACGTCGGCATCAAGCTCAACGAGAAAGACATCGCCCGCGCGAAGGAATTGATGAACTACCAGTGGTTCCAAAAGCCTGCCTGGCAGGCGGAGATCAAACGTATGCTTGCGAGCGGATTGAAGTACGAACTCGACGCGCTGGCAAATAAAGACTTTCAGTATCTCACCAAGAAATACCTGCCGAAGAAGCTTCAGGAACGGGATTGGCTCGACTAGCCTCCTTTCCTCGAACCGGCAACGACGCACCGGCCATGAGGAGTTTGCCAGCCTGGACCGCGCCACTTCGTGACTGGCAGAGGCGAGCTCTGTCGGCAGTCTGTACCCATCAGACAAAAGACTTTTTGGCGATGGCCACTCCTGCCGCAGGAAAGACGCGTTTTGCGCTGCGTGTCGTGCACGAGTTTATGGAGAAACAGGCTGCGGCCCGGGTGCTGGTCGTCTGCCCGACGAATCACCTCCGCACGCAATGGGCGGATGCCGCGGGGAAGATCGGTTTGCAACTCGATCCGACTTTGACCAACGAACAGGCGGCGGAAGCGCCGGACTATCACGGCGCCGTGGTCACCTACCAGCAAGTCTGTCTGGCCCCGGCGATCTTTCAGCGGGCCTGCAAGAGCAAGAAGACGCTGCTCATCTTCGACGAGTTGCACCACGCGGGCGACGGCAAGAACTGGGGGAAGGCGCTACGCTCGGCGTTTGACACGTCGGTGTTTCGGCTGATTCTGTCCGGCACGCCGTTCCGGTCCGACAACAATCCGATCCCGTTTATTCGATATGAGGAGGGAGAAAGCCGGGCGGATTTCGCCTACAGCTATACCGATGCGATTCGTGACAATGTCTGTCGGCCGATCGTATTCCCGAGCTACGAAGGCGAGCTCAGCTGGTTATCGGATGGTCGCGAACATCAGGCAACGTTTGAGGATGGACTGACATTCAATCGTCAGAGGGAACGGCTGAAGACGGCGTTACTTCAAGAAACCTGGGTTGGGCCGGTGATTACCGACGCTCATGCTCAATTGACTCGCCTTCGGAAGCAGGAACAACCGGATGCCGGTGGGTTAATCGTGTGTATGGATCAGGAGCACGCACGGTGGGTTGCGGACCTCGTCGGGCGTATTATCGGCACCAAAGCAGCCGTTGCCGTGTCGGACGATCCCGCTGCTTCGCGCACGATTGAAGAGTTCGCCGATCACAAAAGGCAGCAGTGGCTGGTGGCGGTCAATATGGTGAGCGAAGGCGTGGATATTCCACGACTTCGTGTCGGTGTCTATGGGACGAACGTGATCACGGAAATGTATTTTCGACAGGTGGTCGGCCGGTTCGTCCGGATGCAGGAGGGGTTGCCCAAACCGCAACGGGCATGGCTGTACCTGCCGAAAGATCCGGTCCTGGTGCACTATGCCAAACAGATCAAGGCGGAGCGCGATCATGTGTTGGAAGACATCATGCCGGCGGAGCAACGGGACCTCTTCGGCCGCGCCACGGTTTCGACTAATGAGTACATGCCGCTGATGGCCGTGGCCAGGATGGATAGCCTGATCGGCGAAGACGAGCCGCGGGTCGAGGGCGATTCGGTTGCCGTTTCCGAACCGGCGGTCTCCCTCCATGAGCAGAAGCAAGATTTGCGGGATCTTCATCGACTGCTGGTCGCCGGCCTGGCACGAAACAGCGGAATCGATCATCGAAGGCTCAATGCGGAATTGATCGCGCGCACCGGGAGCCGGGTTGATCAGGCGACGACTGAGCAGCTTCGGAAGCGGATTCAACTGCTGGAGAGGTGGAAGGAGCGAGGGTATGACGGCAAACGGTGATTACTATCCGCATAAGGACCCGTGGTAAATAGTCCTGCAGTCTCAACTCATTGAAACGGCGGCGGTTAAAGTCGTATTGTTCACGAACAAAAGTGGCCGGTTATCGGGTAGAGAGTCGAAGATCCGGAGCTTGTGCGGATCGAGCTAAACATTGTAGGGTATCTCGATACTGAGCATCATGCAGGCACAGTGGGTATTTCTCGCCGTGGCAATTGTCAGTGAGGTGATCGGAACATCCACGCTGAAGGCTTCGGAAGGATTTACACGCCTATGGCCTTCCGCTATCGTCGTGGCGGGCTATGCGTCAGCGTTCTATTTTCTTTCGCTCACGCTCAAAACCATTCCGGTTGGGGTCGCCTACGCCATCTGGTCAGGCGCAGGCATCGCCCTGATTGCGTTGATTGCCTGGGTTTTGTACGGCCAAGCTCTCGACCTCCCGGCTATCATAGGCATGTCACTCATCGTCGCCGGCATTGTTGTCCTCAATCTCTCTTCCAATATCGCCTCTCACTCATGAGCTAGCCCAGCTCATCATTCCCCCAGGACCTGGGCAAGTCGATACGCATACCAGGTCCCATGTCGTTGAGCTATCAATTATTGACCGATGGGTTAGTTCTGATTCATTCTGATTGTCTGAATGAGTGAGGTGACGAATGGCCGAGACGAGCAGGAGACGGGTTACGCGTAGCTTGAATTGTAAGGAGACCACGCCTGTAAGGGCAGGATTCTTCATGCTACTATTTTATGCCACTACCTTCGATAGGTGCTGAATATCGAAGTGATGAACCGAAATGACGACGTCTTTCCTCGCCGTACCGGTCGCATGACGCCGTCGCATCCCGGTTGTCCTTGTCAATGGTCCCTCCAATGGAGAACTCTGGACTCCGTCTCAAAAACATGAACATGCAACCCTCACGATGACGAGGGCCCATGTGTGTTGGGGAGGTCATAACCAGGTTCCGGCTTTACCACACGAACCTTCTTGCCTTCAAGCAATGCGGCGCCGGGGTTGTTTATAATGCGATCGTTCTCGGAAAGCCCGCTTGCCACTTCGACGGCGTTGTCCATGAGTTTGCTCACGACAATGGATTTCAAGTGCACTCGGTTGTCCTCCGTTACCACGGCCACTTGTGTGCCTCGCTCCTGGAACACCAATGCAGTGGATGGCATCGTGAAGGCTTGTCGACCAATCGGCGTCGTTAAGTGGACCTGAGCGTACGAGCCGAGCCGGAGCGCTCGGTCCTCGTTCTCGATCGTGAACACCGTGGTCGCGGTGCGTGTACCTACATCGAATCCCTTGGCCAAGGTCAGAAACTGGAAGTTGAAATGGCGATTCGGCAATTGCGGCACGGTGACGTCGGCCGTCAAGCCCGGATTGAGAAAAGGCCCGAACACCTCTGGTACGTTGACAAAGAGCCGCAACTTATCGACGACGGCCACGGTGGGGATGGATGTCTCAAACGTCCCCACGCGAAGCGATGCGGCTACTTGTTTCGCATCATAGTAGCGAAAGCCGAGGTACAGACCGCACAACAGAAACGCCAAGATTGCCACGGACTTTCCCGGCCGAGCCTTGCCCCTTCTACCCATTTATACATTCTCCTTTTGGCGAATGGCTCGTCTTTCATAGATGACTGCATACACGCTAGGCACGAAAAACAGAGTGAAGAGCGTGGCCATGAGCAAGCCGCCGATGACGGCGCGACCCAGCGGCGCGTTTTGCGAATAGCCCGTCGCCATGGGGATCATCCCGACGATCATGGCCGAGGCGGTCATGAGGACCGGACGGAAGCGAGTCTTTCCGGCTTCGATCGCGGCCCGCAGCGCATCGCCATGCTCTTGGAGCCGCTCACGCGCATAGGACACAACGAGGATCGAATTGGCAGTCCCAGTTCCCATGGTCATGATAGCGCCCGTCAGCGCGGGCTCCGAAAGGTGCGTATGGGTCATGAACAGAGACCACGCGATGCCCGCCAACGCGCCGGGCAAGGCGGTAATGATGATGAAGGGATCGAGCCAGGATTGGAAATTGACGACAATCAACAGATAGACAAGAACGATTGAAGTCAGAAGTCCGAGGATCAGCTCGACATAAGCATCGTTCATCAGTGACGCTTGGCCATGAATTTCGAGAGTGGCGCTGTGCGGTTTCTCGCGCTCCATGCCGTGCACAATCTTCTCCACATCCGCCAGCACCGCACCGAAGTCGCGATCTTCGACGGAGACATAGATGTCGAACAGCGGCATAATGTTCCCATGTGTCACGACGCCCGGCGTTCCCTTCACTGATAGGCTGGCCAAGTTACCAAGGAGCTGCACATCATTCTTCGAACTATTGTTTGAGGAGTCATCTACTGGGATGGTCATGAGACTGTTGACACTGTTGATCTGTGGCTGCGGCGTATAGACGTTGATCAAATACGACATGCCGGTACTGGGGTCAAGCCAATAGATTTGGTCGATCTGTTGGCTGCCCGCAGTCGTCATGAGGAGATTGTCCGCCATATCCTTCAGGGTCCTGTTGACCCCGAACCCGAACGTGCGGTTGCCCTCGACCATCATGGTCGGCGTGGTCATCGTCTGCTGTATCACCACATCCGTAGCGCCTGGGGCCTGGCTCAACTTGTCTGCCAACTTGCGGGCGAATTCATAATTTGGGTACATGTCGGGACCCTTCACCTGCACGTCGATCGGCGCGGGCGCCCCGAAGTTGAGGGTTTTGGCGGTCAGATCGGACGGTTGAAACGTGAATTCGGTCCCCGGATACCGCTCTTTCAACCCCTTGCGGAGAGTTTTCCGGATGTCCCAGACCGGCGATTTTTCATTCTTCAAGAGGACCGTCAGGTCGCAATCCTGAGGGCCGATCGTCGGCGTCGGAATGAAGGCGAGGTTATGCGCTCCGACCGGCAGGCCGCAATTACTGACGATGTTTTCGACTTGATCGGGCAGTAACTCCTCGATGCTGTTGGAGACCAGCGTGGCAATACGTGCGGACGATGGGCAATCGACTGTTCTAGAAGCGCACCGTATCGGTCGAGAAGCCGATCGAAGCGTTGCTGGAATCCCTGTTGAAAGCGAACGAAGAAGTTACGCAATCGTTCGGGCCGAGCCTGCCTGGGATGCTGAGGCCTCCGCGGCGTTTGGTGATCATGCTCATGATGATTTTTCATTATATATTTCGCCATGGTCGGCACCAGTGTGCGCGACAGGATGAAGGAGGCGAGCATCGCGATGATGACCGCTTCCGCCATAGGCCCGAACAGATAACCCGACACGCCGCTGAGCACGAAGAGCGGAAACCAGACGATCGCAATGCAGAGGGTGGCGACGAGCGTCGGCACGACGATCTGATTGGCGGCGTCGATGATGGCCTGCTCCAGTTCTTTGCCCATTTCGAGATGGCGGTCGATATTCTCGATCATCACGGTCGCGTCATCGACCAGAATGCCGACCGCCAGCGCCAATCCGCCCAAGGTCATGACATTGATCGTCTCTCCGAGCCAATGGAGGCCGATGATGGCGGTCAGGATGGACAGTGGGATCGAGGTCCACACGATGATCGTGGCCCGCCAGGAGCCGAGCAGCAACAGCACGATGAGGCCGACCAGCGCGCCGGCGACCGCCATTTCATACACGACGTCGGAGATCGAATCCTTGACGAAGGTCGAAGCATCGTCGAGAAGCCGGATCTTCACGCCTTTCGGGGAGACTTGCTCGGCGAGCGGAATCATTGTCTTGATCCCATCGACCACGTCGAGTGTCGAGGCCTCCGTGCTCTTCATCGCGACCAGGATGACGATCTGTTTGCCCTTCTTCAGCACGACGTTCTGTTGGACCCGGCCCATGAGCTGCACCGTGGCGACGTCGCGCAAGTAGACGAACGCATTGCCTTCCCGCTTGATCGGCATATCGGCGAAATCTTCAATTTTCAACGGGGATGCGTTTGTCATGACGATCCAGTCGGTCGGCCCGATTTTGATATCGCCGGACGGCAGCACGAGGTATTGCTTCATGAGAACATCGTGAATGTCCGTCGGGGCGAGGTGACGAGCGAGCATTTTCTGCGGATCGAGGTTGACCATGACCTGCATGTCCTGCCCCCCGTATGGGTGGGGAGGACGATCCCCGGTACCGTGACCATCAAGGGGCGTATTCGCCTGTAGGTGAGATTATAGAGCTCCGCAGGCGTCATATCGTCGGAGCTGATTTCGAGCATGGCTACGGGGATTGAGGATGGCGACAGGCGCATGATCTTGGGCGGAGAAATATCGGGCGGTAGAGCCTTGACGACATTTTGCGCAATGCCCACGATATCCGCTTCAGCCCTGCCCACGTCGATTCCGTCCTGGAGAAAGATGTTGGTGATGCTGCTGCCGAAGTATGAATGGCTATGGATGTACTTGATGCCCTCCACTGTCGAAGTCAAAGAACGCTCGAACATATACGTGATGCGCCCTTCCACCTGCTGCGGCAGCAACCCGGCGTAGGTCCAGACAACGGAGGTGACGGGAATGGTGATATTAGGGAAGACGTCGGTCGGCAGTTTGAGTACTGTGCGACCGCCAAGCAGCACCATCAAGATCGACATTACAACGAAGGTGTACGGTCTGCGCAGAGCGATGAGGACAAGCTGGTTCACGTATTCTGACTCCTATGCTCGGCCTCCTCACCTCAGAGAATCCCTGACGAGACTGCTGCTCCGCACTAGGGCCTGTCATCAATTAAGCCATGTGATGGAGGCAGCGAGATAGATTGCGCCAAGGAAGTTGGCCGCGCGTTTGTCGTAGCGTGTAGCAATCGCGCGGAATTGTTTGAGTCTGGCAAAAAAGTTCTCGATCAGGTGCCGTGCCCTGTACAGGGCTTTATCGTATGCTCGGGTGGTTGTTCTGTTGGATTTTGGCGGGATGACGATATTCTTGCCCGCTTGTTGCAACGGCTGGATTATCCGTTCATCGGCGTCAAACGCCTTGTCGGCGAGGATCGTGTCGGCGTCGATGCCGGGAAGAAGGGCATCGGCCCCATCAAGGTCATGCGCCTGGCCTGGTGTGAGATGAAAACTCGTGGGATTGCCCAGCGCATCGCAGGTGGCGTGGATTTTCGTGGTCAATCCTCCTTTGCTGCGTCCGATCGCTTCCTGTTCGCGATGCCCCCTTTTGCGCCCGCACTGTGCTGGTGAGCACGGACGATCGTTGAATCGATCATGGCGTATCCGTTGTCGGGATCATCGGCCAGACGCTCGAACACCTGCTTCCAGACACCGCCCTTGCTCCAGCGCGTATGACGCGTGTGGATCACCCGGAAATCCCCGAACCGCTCCGGCAGATCCCGCCATGGGATCCCGGCACGGTAACGGTACAAAACAGCCTCCACAAACAGTCGGTTGTCTTTCGCTGTCACACCCACTGCGCCTTCACGCCCTGGCAGCAGTTTCTCGATCTTCTCCCATTGGTCATCACGCAACCCGTATCGTCTCACCATCCGCAGGCCCCTCCCTCGGCCTGTGGATGAGTGAATCACAACATTATGGCTCTGTGAACCCAGAAAATTAATTGATGACACGCCTTAGATCGGTACCTATAGTCCCTGGGTCTGTGGAGGATTCAAATCTCGCAGCCTCTGTCTTCCTGCCAGGCAGCCGTCTCTTTTTTCCCCCTGAATCGGGATGTACATGACGTTGCCCTGGCGATTCACGATCAGAAGGGCAAGATCGGTTGGTTTGAGTGGATCGGCGAGGCGCTCATGATGCAGCTCCCGACATCGCGTGATCACCTGATTATCAAAAGACTCCGCCCGAGGTAAGGCCTCGTCATCTTCGCCAAGTAACACGGTTGTTCTGGAGCCCTCCATGTCGAGCTCCTTCACACAGAGACATACCCCCATTCTCGACCAACTCTAGAGCCGCTATTTCATGAGCCTCCGGAGGCCTTCTTCACATCACTGTGGCTACCGCTGGGCGAGGAACCAGCATTGCGACCCTCAAGACAGATTTGTCAGGGACAAAAGCGGCGCTCCATGGGTGATGGGTCTGGTCCTCCCAGGCCGTGGCGTCAAAGCTGTTAGTTTCGACGTCTTTCATAATCACTGTGGGCCGCAGGTTCATCAACGCGCCTCATCTTCGGTAAATCCACCTGCCTCCCATCTGTCTCTCGCTCCCTCCGGCACTGGTTGGGCCTCCAGCATGTGGATGATCCTATCTCCCTGACCGGATCGGAGATCATCCGAGTCTGAGATAGCCTCTGAAAGGACATAGATCAATTTCTTGGGATCGACTGGTTTGGGCAGACAAGCATAGGGTCCCTGGGCCATCGCCGGCCAGATCGTATCGAGGAGATTACCGGACATGAGAATGACGGGCAGCTGCGGCCACACCAGGTGACATTGGCGGAAGAGGTCGAGCCCATCGAGGTACGGCATATGGAGATCGGTAATCATGGCATCAAAGTGACGGCGGTGAAGTTCCCTCAAGGCCTGCAGTCCATCCGTGACCGCCACCGCCGCAAAGTGGTGCATCTCCAAATACTCCACGAGCACGTGGCCTATATGCTCCTCATCGTCAACGACTAACACGCGTTTGCCATATCCCATCATCGTGTTCTCCTTCCATTTCAAGCGATTCCAGGGACCTTGATGTGAGGCCGGGGTAGAGGCGCAGGGAAGGCGCGGCCTCCACCCCACACTCGGTCCGAGCTGAGAAGCCGGAAACGCAGACCCTGACCATCACTGGAACTCCGTCGAGGCGGCAGAGCCAGAGCCGTTGTCCTGTATCGAGGACTTGCCCATGGTTGAGGTGCCCCAGGACCTGTTCAAAGTTCCACCACCGTCGCATGATCGGTGGCCTGTGCGAGGTAACTATCCTGCGCCGAGCGACACCCTGTCAGGAACGTAAAGAGGGATAGACCGTTCGTACTTACCATGCGAAACCACCATCGCAGCATCCTGGCACAGGTTCCTGAGGTCTCGTGACGCGTCTTGTGACCATGGCGGCCATGTCGTCGGCCCATCGAAACCTCCGATTGCTCTACTTCTAATAAGACGGAGCGGAGGATGGAAAGGTTACACGCGATGTGGGTCTGAATGAATGACCAAAGCGAATAGTGACATTCTACTCTCTGATTTGGCGAAGACCTGTAACCTTTTGTCCCGCCGTTTCGTCTTGAGACAGAGAGAGCGAGCTGGCATTCTTCCCATGAGGACACCCCCGCGTATGGTCGAGCACTGCTATCCTACAGGAGGCATGTCCCTTGAGACGTTGCCGGGGGACAGGATGGCTCAGCCGGAGGGGGCGGATGGTGACCTGGTGCAGCGGGTAGTCGCAGGTGAGACCGAGCGCTTTGAAGATTTGATGCTCCGCCATCGGGATCATGTTAGGCGAATAGTCGGAGGCCACATCTCGCCCGACCGGGTGGCCGAAGTCGCACATGAGGTCTTTGTGAAGGCCTACATCGGACTCGGGACCTATCGGTTCGAAGAACCCTTCCCCCATTGGCTGGCCACGATCGCCGTCCGTACTTGCTACGACTTTTGGCGGATACAACAGGCGGCAGACTTGCCGGTGAGTACGCTCACAACTGAGCATCAACGCTGGATCGACCAAGTGATGGCGGCCCGGTCGGATGAGGGCTTTGCCGAACAGGCCCGCCGACAAGAAGCTAGTGAGGTGTTACAGTGGGCACTGGCCCGCCTGTCGCCCGAGAACCGTCTGGTCGTGACCTTGGTGCATCTCGACGGTTATTCCGTCCGAGAGGCTGCCGCGTTATTAGGGTGGAGCGTGATCAACGTCAAAGTACGCGCGCATCGAGCCCGGCAGCTCCTGCGCACGATCCTCAGAGAGGAGGTCGCCAAACAATGAGCACTATCGACGATGAGCGGCTGCAAAGGTTGGAACAGGCGCTCACTGAAGCCCACCGGACACGACACACGCCGTCGTGGCAAGCGGGATGGGTCGAGGGCGTGATGCAGGAAGTCCGCCGTGTGGCGAGACGGCCGCCACGAGTCTGCGGAAACGGTGGCGTCGAGCACCTGGTATGGCGGGCGGCCTGCTTCGCGGCGGTTCTTTCGATCCTTCTGCTGGTGTCGTTCCTGATGCAATCTCCTATGACCGTGAGTGAAGAAGGCGGTCTCATGGCGGAAGACGTCGAGGTGGGCTCATTGTTTTTCGAGTAGATGCGCAGGAAAAGGAGGCAGGTACGATGTCACGAGGTGCAGTCATCGGAGGGCTGGTCGTCCTCTTTGTCGCCGGCGTGCTGTGCGGCGTTGCGGGCATCAGTTTCTATCACACGTACGAACGCGAACAACGCGAAGAACGTGGGGCAGCCGCGCAGCACGACCGGATCATGACACGTCTCACGCAGGAGTTGGCGCTGACGACTGAGCAGCGAACGGACATTGAACCGATTGTGACGGGAGCCCATGTGGCCATCCTGGAATTACGATTTGCGCATCAGGCCGAGATCGAGGCCATCTTGATGAACGGCATGGCGGCGCTCAAATCAAAATTGTCCCCCGAGCAACAGACACGGCTCGAGGCAATGTATACACGGTTACAACGGCGCTGGACAAAATCTCGAGACTATCTTGAATCCACGAAGAAACGCTTGACCTGGCTCGTGCCATCCTATCCGCCGAGTGACGGTGAACTACTGACGCGCACGCATCTTGGTATGGACGTTCTTGACAAGGTGAACGCGCAAGCGCATTGGTGTGATGAACGGGAACCTTTGACTGCTCCCCGTGGCTGCGTTGTGAGAATCCGCGACACCGACCGCAGGGCTCACTGAGAGCCTCATACAATAGCAAGCCGACGAGCAAACGCATCCGGCACTCGCCCTCTGTCCTCCACATACTACGCGAGCACGTGAGGGCAGGTCGACCGACCCCTATTCTCCCTGAATCGGGATATACATGACGTTGCCCTGACGGTTCACGAGTAGGAGAACGAGATCGGTAAGTTTCAGCGGATCGGCAAGGCGTTGGAGAATGGCAAAACTGTTTACATGCTGTCAGTTCATTTCCGCAGGGCGTCGCCTTGTTGCAGGCCGGAGGCTTGGGCTACGCTGCCTCGCTTGATATCTGTCGCGGCACCTATGCATTTGCAGCGCCGTCGACGACATGGGCATTGGTGATGATCGAGCCCTGATCGTCGATCAAGACCCCTGATCCAAGTCCCTTCTCCGACGCTTGGGTCACATGGTGGTGACTGATGTGGCGGAAGCGATCAAGACTGTCGATCGTGCGAGCTGTTTGTAAACTCGTATGCCCTCTCACTCAGCGGCGTGCCCCATTCTCAATCGACGCTCTAGCCGTTATTTCACGAGCCTCCAGAGACTCTCTCCTCGTCGCCTTGGCTGTCGCTGGGCGAGGAACTCGCATTGCTACCTCCAAAACAGAAGGTGCGCTCTTCCGCAGGGTAGTCTCTGGCGAAGCCTGCGTCGGAATAGACATGCATGTTCTTGACCCCTTCGGTGTCCCAGATGTGAAGACATTGCGCCATCAGGTGTGGCAGCATTCGTGGAGCGCCACCGAGCATTTCCGATCTGGCTCGTTGCGTCGTGCCGACCACAATCAGCCGATTACCGGCCTGCAACAGACTCGGCTCCACAGCCCCCTTAAACGTGATCGCAAACCAGGGTGCGCCGTCCTGTTCGGCTTTGATCGGGCTAGACGCTGGAGGCGCATCGAGAGGCTGCTCCTCAGCCAGAATGACCACAGCATTTGGTTTCTGAATCACTCGTATGATCTCACCGGCCAACTCGACTTTGTGGGGGACAAAGGCGGCGCTCGAGGGATGATAGGCTTGGTCCTCCCAGGCCTTGACGTCAAAGGTGTTGGCTTCGACGTCCTTCGTAATCGCCAGGGGGAACATCGGGGTGGTTGAGCAAGCGCTCAACCACACACTCATCGTGACCAATCCGATCATACGCATGGGTGACTCTCCTTTCATCAACGCGCCTCATCTTCCATGAGTCCACCTGTCCACTCGGTACCTGTCGCTCACACTGCTCAGCATCGTTGGGCTTCCGGCATGTGGGAGAGCATATCGACCTGACTGGATCGGGGATCATCCGTGTGCGTGATGGCCTCGGAAAGGACATGGATCAATTTCTCGGTATCGACCGGTTTGGGCAGACATGCAAAGGCTCCCTGGGCCATCGCCGGCCAGACAATACCGGGCAGATTATCGGACATGAGGATGACGGGCAGCTGCGGCCACACCAGGCGGCACTGACGGAGGAGGTCGAGACCATCGAGGTACGGCATATGTAGGTCGGTGATCACGGCATCGAAATGACGTTGGTGGAGTTCCCTCAACGCCTGCAAGCCATCCGCGACCGCCACCACCGCGAAGTAGTGCAACTCCAGTTGCCCCACCAAAGGGCGGCCGACCCGCTCTTCATCGTCAACCACTAACAGGCGCTTGCCGTATCCCATCATCGTGTTCTCCTTCCATTTGAAGCGATTCCAGAGACCTCGATGTGAGGCCGGGGTAGAGACACAGGGAGGGCGCTTCCTCCACCCCGCACTCGGTCCGAGCTGAGAAGCCGGAAGCCCAGACCCTGACCATCACCAGAATTCCGTCGAGGCAATAGAGCCGGAGTCGCGTCCTGGATCGAGGACTTACCCACGGCTGGAGTGCCTCAGGATCTGTTCGAGTTCCACCGGCGTCGCATGATCGGTGGCTTGCCCGAGATAGCTGTCCTGCGTCGAATGGCATCCTGGCAAGATGTCCGAGCAAGAAGCAGGCCATTCGTACTCGCCGTGTGAAACCACTATCGAAGCATCTTGGAACAGATCCCAGAGTCTCGTGACGAGCCTTGTGACCATTGAGGTCATGTCGCCAGCCCATATCGAGGCCTCCGATTTGCCCACGATTTCTAGCAGGCTGCGGAAAAACCCTCCGTTCATCCTTCGAGAGCCTCAGGACGAACGGAGCGGTCATTGAATTTGCTGAGGTTTTCCGTTCGTGCTGAGCCTGTCGAAGCAGACAAATCGAGTTTTTCCGCAGCCTGCTAGGACGGAGCAAGGGACGGAAAGGTTACACGCGATGTGATCGTAAATAATCGGAGCGGGTGGTGACATTCCGCTCTCTGATAGGCCGGAGATCTGTAACCTTTTGACGCGCCGTATCGTCTTGATACAGAGAGAAGGAGTCGATCTCCTTCCCATGAGGGTGTCTCACGTATAGTCGAGCACTACCGCTCAGGAGAGGCATGTCTCTCGAGACTTTGCCGAGAGACATGATGGCTCAGTCGGTCTGCGCGGAGACGACCTATTCTCCCTGAATCGGAATATATATGACGTTGCCCTGACGGTTCACGAGCAGGAGGGCGAGGTCGGTGGGTTTGAGGGGATCGGCGAGACGTTGGAGTACTGCAAAACTGTTCACATGCTGTCGGTTCATTTCCAGCACGACGTCACCCGGTTGCAAACCGGAGGTTTCGGCTAAGCTGCCTTCTTCGATATCTGTCACGACAACGCCGGTATTCACCGGCAAATCCATCTGCCGTGCCAGAGGGGGAGTTACATCATCGAAGACCACTCCGGAGAGCGGATGGACCGTCGATACAGCCGACGATGCAACCTGGCTTTTCTTCGTACGTTCACGCGGCGCTTCCTGAATGACCAGATCGGCTTGATACTGCTTCCCATCCCGGATGAGGTCCAGGCGATGTTTGCTTCCAATCGGCGATTGTGCCACCAGATTCCGCAACTGACCGCTGTCCATGATGTCCCGCCCGTCGAAACGCACCACCACATCGCCTCGTTTCAGACCCGCTCGTTCCGCCGTCCCCCTGGATTGCACATCGGTGACAATCGCGCCCTTGACATCCGGCAAGCGGAAAATTTTCCCCAGTGAGGGAGTCACGTCCTGCGTCGAGGCTCCCAAAAAACCTCGCACCACACGACCCGTCCTCAGAAGACTTTGCATGGCGGCCCGGGCCATGTTGCTGGGAATCGCAAACCCGACTCCCACGCTGCCGCCGGTCGGACTCGCGATCGCCGTATTGATCCCGATCAGCTCGCCATGAATATTGACGAGCGCTCCGCCTGAATTCCCAGGATTGATCGGAGCATCGGTCTGGATGAAGTCCTCGAAGTCCGCCACGCCGACATCCGCGCGCCCAACCGCGCTCACGATGCCGAACGTGACGCTGCGGCTCAATCCCAGCGGGTTGCCGATGGCGAGCACGAAGTCGCCGACGGCCAGATGGCTCGAATCCCCCCAGATCGCCGACGGCAGATTCGAGGCCTGAATCTTCACCACCGCCACGTCGGTCTTTGGATCCGTCGCGACCACCTTTCCCTTGTATTGGCGGCGATCCGCCAGGATCACTTCCACATCGACGGCATCTGCGACCACATGGTTATTCGTGATGATGTAGCCGTCCGGCGTGACAATCACGCCCGACCCCTGGCCATATTGTCGGCGGGTCGGCGGCTCTTTGAACAGACCGAACGGCAAGGCTTCGTCGCTGAAGGCCTGATCGCGCACCATCACGGTGGATGCGATACTGACCACCGCCGGAATGACCCTATTGGCTGTACCTTTGACTTGGCTCTGCAAATCGTGGCCGTTGGCCGTCGGAATCTGTTGAGTGCCAGCCAGTCCAGAGACCGTAAAGGACAGACTGCTCATGACTCCGCAAACGACAATCTGCAGAAGGGGTCTGCTGCGTTTCACCGATGCCACTCCCTCTCAACAATTTGTTCCGAGATCATCAAAAATCGTGGGCCAGCCTACCATGCAGGACACGCATGCGCACTCATAATTCGATATACCCCCCCACGGGCTTGCTATTTTGCAACTCACCTGCCATCAGATGCATTGACTGCCAGGATGGTAACCGCCGTTGCAGGGTCTGTAAAGATGATCGCCAGAGTGTCGACACAAATGGAAGCCCACGTACTCACGCTCTACACTTGTCCTGCTTTGAAAGACCCTGCTCTCACCGCCGTCTTCACAAACGGGAAACTCCTGCTGGGCTAGCCCACATTATTTATGACGCTTCGTGACGAAACCGCCAAGACGCCAGGCGAGACGGGCACGCGGAGCCCTGAGGGGCCAAGGCATACTTGAAACAGTATGTTGAGGCCACGAAGGGCGAGCCTGCCCGCCTGGCCGCGCAAAGCTCGCGGCCAAGCTGGTCGCAGCGGCGTATCGGCGGTTACAGTAGAAGCGCTCATGAATAATGTGGGCTAGAGTTCACCCATGAGAAAAGGCGGTACATCCAAATATGGATCGTCACCGTATAAGCACATAGGTGCAACTACAAAGGAGTGGCCGAACTTGAAATCTCGGACTGAAGATATCGAACGAAGGGCTGACGATCGAGCAGTGCGACCCCATCCCCGAAGGCACCGAACAGCTCAGGGACCTCAATCGGGTGCATTGGTTCGCCGAGCTCGCCACTCACTTCCGGGTCTGCTCACAATGCGCAACACATTGTTTCATCGAACATGAACGACCAAGCGGCGGTGAAAACACTCCGCTGAACTCGACAGATCACTCTGAAGGAACGAGGAGGTCTTATGTCGAAAAGCAAGACCTTACCCAACCCGATGCCCGAGACCATTCGCTATCGCGGTAACCAGATCGTAGTGATCCAAAAAGGCTTTGTGCCCGGCGCTGTCGTCTGTTTGGACATCGACGGTGACGGCGCATTCGAGCGAGAGGTGTGCGTGGATGAAACAGGGCTGCTCACATTTAGTATTCACGCTGAGCAGTTGGCGCCAAGAAGCCAATTGTCCTTTGTGGTCCGCTCGGCGGACGGGAAAAGGAACGGTGAAGTCGGCCGCCTTCATGCCATCCAGGAGAGCCCTTCCACGCCCGCATGCGAAATTCCTGGGAATCTCGTACCGGGAGAGGGCGTCAAACCGGAGCCCGAGATCTGCACCTGCACCGACTGCCCGCCGGGTGACACGCTCTTAGGGTCGTCGCTCGAAGGATACAGCCATAGCTACACACCCGCGGTGCAAGGCGTGGATCTTGCGACCGGCAAGCTGCGGCAGCACTTTCCCATCACTTCCTTCGGCACGCGCCTACTTGGTTTCAACTTCGGCCTTCACCACGTCAGCCTGACCGACTACAACGGCCCGTGGGGCCAGGGGGTCTCACATAGCTTCAACATGATGATCGTGCAGACGGGTCCGCTGACCGGGCAGGTCATCACGCCAGATCTACGTTGCTACGAGATCACCTCCGAGGACGGACTCCAGTGGTTACTGCCGCGCGGATTCTTCTCAAAGCTGCGGCTCGACCCCAAACATTGCCGATGGGCGATGACCCATTTCTCAGGGCTTGAAGTTCAGTTCTTCCAGGGGGCGCTCAACAAGCCGGGTTATCCGATTTCGATCTGCGATCCCAACCACAACCTGATGCGTCTCGATTACGACGCATCGGGCCTGTTGCAACAGATCATTACCGATTTGGATCAGCAACAGATCTTCGCCTACGACGCCGGTTCCCGACTGGGGACTTACACCGACCACATCCATCGTTCCTGGCGGTTCGGCTACGACGGCCATAACCGGCTCACCCGCATCGTGAGCCCGGTCACCGAATACGCCGACATCGCCTCGCACCAGGAAATCACCGACCGGGATCTTGTCGAGGTGATGGTCAGACAGCCCCGCACCACGAGTCTCGCGTATACGGATGAACGCTTTCCGAGCCATATCACCGCTATCACCGATCAGCGCGGTGCCACCCCGGATGCCCGCATCTATGATGAACAAGGCCGGGTGAGGACGGCGATCGTCAACGGCAAACCGGTGCAATATGGCTACGACGGCAGTTTCCCCCTGCCCCGACTCGAAGAAACCAACCTCGTCACACGCGTCGTCGACCGTGAAGGCAACGTGAGCGATTATGAGATTCACGCCGCCCAGGGCGGACCCGTCGTTGGGCTTGGCCGATTTGGCTTGCGCCGAAAGGTGACCTGGACCGAGCGCGGCAAGGGGAACGCGCCGCTTCGCGACACGGAACCCCGCTACTGGCAGCAGCGGTGGCTTCATGACTGCGACTGCCTCTCGCCGCAGGTCGTCGTCCAACCGTTCAGCAGCAACGATGCCGCACAGATCGAGTTCGACGCGCAGGGCATCCCCGCCAACTGGCCGCGAACGATCTACACCTACAACCGCTTTCGACAGGTGACCGTCGATCTCTATACAGATGGGACGGAATCGATCCGTAAGGAATCGGCCTACCAGGAGGAAGCTTTCGGAAAAGGGGGGCAATACTCGCGCATGGTCCGCTGGACAGACCCACGCGCTTTCGACGCAAATCCCATTTATGCCGGGCAGAATTTCGATCATCACTATCAGTACGACGAGCGCGGTAATCGCATCCGGCACGACGCACCGACCGTCACGCGAGGTGTCGAAGCCCCCCAGCTGATTTCAGAATCGTGGGCCTACAACGAGTTCGGCCAGGCAACGCGACAGGTCGATGCCAACGGCAACGTGCTAATCAACGCTTATTATGATGGTCCCAGCATCGGGGGCGACATCAACACCAAGGGCGAGTTTCGAGGCTACCTGGCCAGCCGGACCGTTGGCGCAGCGGGGTCGAAGGATGACGCCCCTGGCCTGATGACCACCTACAAGGTCAATCCGCTCGGCATGACGACGCAGGAGATCGACCCAAAGGGATTTGTTTACGACACCGAGTACAACGATCTTCAGGAGAGAACCCGATGGATCGAACCATCGGTTACGTTGCGCAACGGCGCACGGGTCCGCTATGAGACGCGCTGCATTTATGACGGCGCAGGCAACAAGGTGATGGAGCGCCGCAGCAACATCGACTTCAACGGCAGCGTGCCCGCCAATGCCTGGATCGATCGGTCGATGAGCTACGACGATGTCAACAACATGCTTTCGGAGCGAGTCGAAGTGGACACCAACGACGCCAACGACCTGATCACGCGCTATGCTTACGATGGCAACGACGACCGCGTCATCACCAGAAAGCCGGAAGGCAATCGCGAGTTTCTGGTCTACGACGAACGCCGCTTACGCTACAAGATGTTTTACGGTGTAGCGCCCGGCGAAAGGATAGCAGAGGGCTACCCGGCGGACAAACGCGCCGAGGATTTGGGCAGGATGGCCTTTATCGGCCTGACCATAGACACGTTCGACGCCCGCCGCAATCACATCCGCCACCGCGATGGGCGCGGCAACTTCACGATTAGGTTCTACGAGTTCTACAACCGGCAGACTGCGGAATCCGACCCGAACGGCAACGGGTGGGTGCGCGAATTCGACGACGCTTCGAACGTGCTCACCACCGAGCGCGGCGCCGTCGCCGGGGATACGGGGCGGAGCACGCAGGTCCTGGAGCGCACCTACAATCGTTTCGACGAGACCGGGCGGTCTTACCAGCAGGTCCTTGACATTGACCTGGATTCGAACGAGCGAGCAGCCGTGGACCCGGATGACGGACAGAACTCGAGCTACCGGACGTTGTTCGATCCCGGCTCCCGAACGACCCGCACCATCGACGCCAACGGCAACCCGACTTCCAACACATACGATGCCGCCAACCGGATGCTCGCGATGACCAACGCATTGGGCAACCTGCGCACCAATGCCTATGACGCCAACTCGAACGTTGTCAGCGTGACCGAGACCGAGGTGCCCGGTCCCGGAGCCGGCGGAGGCCCGGAGACTTACGTTACGACATTCGCCTTCGACGAGTTGAACCGAACCGTAGAGCTGCACATTCGCGGCCTCAACGGCAACAGCATCGATCACACTTCGCTGTTCGCCTACGACTCGCGCAGCAATCAGCGACTCGTTCAGGACGCCGAGAATAATTTTACGCTCACTACCTTCGACGACTTCGACCGTCGAGTTATGGCCCAGCGCTTCGACGGCGACCCACTCACGAGCACGTCAACAGAACTGCTGCACTCCGAGTGGACCTACGATCGCAACAGCCGGCTGACAGAGGAACGCGCGCTGTCGGACGTGACCGACCTCGGTAGCGCACAGATCACTCGCCACGCCTACGACGACCTGGATAGGCGAGTGCGGACCATCTTCCCCGATTCCGACGACACGGTTGATGGAAGTAATGGCCCGGATGGCATCTTTGACCGCGCGGAGATGGGCTATGACGCCAACTCTAATCTCGTTCGCATGATTGATCAGCGGAAGGTTCTCTTTGACAATACCTTTGATCCTGGCAACCGCCTGACAGCGCAAGACATCACGCAGCCCGACACCGTGCCCGGCGTCACGCGGCAGACCTACACGTACGATGCCCTCAACCGCATCGTCAACGCGACCAACGACTACACCCGAATCGAGCAGGTCTACGATCCCTTGTCTCGGCTCACACGTGAGACGCAATCGATCCGGCTCGACGGGTCTGGATTGGCCAACGGGTGGGAAGGACCGATCCGGATCGCTCACGTCTACGACAGGCAGTCAAACCGCACCGGATGTCAGGTGCTCGATGGTGCGAGGGCGGACCTGTCTGTTGCTACGACGTTCGACGCGCTCAACCGCGAAGCCCGCATCGCCGCGCAATACTTCGGCACGCCTGCGCATGACATCGCCAGTTACGCGTACCTGGGCCCCTGGCGCGTACAGACGAAGCTGTTGGGCAACGGCGCATTGCTGACCCGAACTTACGATGCCAAGCGCCGCACACGTTCGCACCAGTGGACCGGTCCCGG
The DNA here is from genome assembly GCA_029194675.1 of Nitrospira sp. Classification (NCBI taxonomy): domain Bacteria; kingdom Pseudomonadati; phylum Nitrospirota; class Nitrospiria; order Nitrospirales; family Nitrospiraceae; genus Nitrospira; species Nitrospira sp. The sequence continues at coordinate 202,996 of JARFXP010000004.1, forward strand.
CGGTTTGCTCGTAGGCTTCGAATACGACTACGACCGGATGGATAATGCCTTGTTCGAGCGCTTCGCGCACGACAACGGCTTGTTCGATCACTTCTTCTACAACGACCGCTACGAGGTGACCGGCGTCGAGTACCGCAGCGTCAGCGCGACACCACCGGTTAATCCGCGCACCCTGTTCTTCTACGACGATGTATTCAATCGGACCCAGGCTACCTTCGGCGACCCGTTCGAGTCTCGCGCCAATATGCTCGACAGCTACACAGCGAACCGCGCCAACGAGTACACCGAGGTCAGGCGTAATGGTCGCTCATTCGATCAGGTTCACGACCGCGCGGGCAATTTAACGCGGCTTGTGGTGCAGCCAGTGACCGGACGACCCCAGCGTGATGTTTTGGCTGCTGCGCGCTGGGACGCCTTCAACCTGCTGTTCGACATCGACACAGGTGTCACGCCCAGGCAGCATTACCGGTACGACGCCTTCCGGCGAAGAGTCGTCACCCTTGATCTGGAGGGCAGCCGCATCCAGCCCGGCTCGCGGCGTTATATCTATTGTGGATGGGAGGTCGTCGAGGAACGAATATTCGATGAGGGCGCGATGCTCCTATCTGCTCCATCCACGCTGGACCGCATCTACGTCACTGGCCGTGAGATCGACGAGCCGCTGCTGGCGGCCATCGATGGAAACAGGGACGGTATGCTCGGCGGTCCTGCGCGCAAGAACGTGCCGGAGATGCAGGCCGACCAGGAATATTATTTCCTTAACAACCGCCTCGGCAACATCATGGCGCTGCTCGACGCGGACTGGGCTGATCGGATCTTGGAGTACTATCGCTACACCGTATATGGCGAGGTAACCGTGTTGCCGGCCGTTGACACCAACAATGATGGAGTCGACGACACCTCACTTGATCTATCTGACAACTTTGCGTCTGGTCAGCAACGGTTTTCAGGGGCGTTTGGGAATTTCTATTTGTTTACGGCCCGGCGGTTTGATGAGATGACGGGGTTGTATTACTACCGGAACCGCTATTATGAAGCGCGGACAGGGAGGTTCGTGAGTCGGGATCTGATTGGGTATGCAAGTGGATGCCTGAATCTTTATCAGTACGTTGGTTCACGCCCGGTGAATTATATAGACCCAACAGGTCTTGCCGATATTGATGGTCATGATTATAGTGCTAAGGATCTCAACTTTGAAGAAAACACGGACTGGGGATGGGGAGTCGTTGGGGACGACTCGCGCGTCCTTTTTATTGGGTCGCTGTGGCGTTATAAACTCTGTCAAAATAGATCCATCATTTACCTAGACCTCTACGTATCGGACTTTCGGGATGAATGGCTTAACGACTACTATGTGTCACATTATGAAGGAGAGCTTCACTACCAAATCGAGTGCGACCCCTGTAAGTTGAATGTGGAGAAGGGCATCCGTGTTAAGAGGAAAAATATAAGTATAGGAGGCGATTTACTTATCACAGAATGGGACTCGCCGAAAAAAGCGATGCAATCTGGAAACCTTCGTTGCTGTTGTTGTTTTGAGGTAAGCATAGATATCACCTATAGGAATATGGTTGCGCAGGGTAGTGGTGGTGGGCTAGAGGTCAATGTCCTCGGGAGCGGCGGTGCGGTTACACCTAGTGGATCAACGGCGTCTGGAGGCAGTGTTGGTAGGACATGGACCATTTTAGTATGTGGGTGTCCAATCCCAGACGGCACGGCCGCTGATTGAGAGACGTTGGAGGCTGAAGTCGGCGAGACATGAGGGCGGGGTTACGAGGATTGCCCTCTGGGTCGATCCAGAGGATGCAACGGCTCCTCCGTTATTGAAGAACATAAAGGGAATATTTTCTAGTCACGTCTGTCCGTGGCATTAAAGCGTGTTACAAATGGTGGTATTGAACTTCGTGTTATGGGTTACGATGTCCCGATTGTTAGCGCAGAAGATCCTGCTGAGCAGTTCGAGGTGAGCGCCAAGTTCAGGGTATGTTGCTGCTGTATAGAACAAAAAGGAGGTAGGCCCAAAAATTGCGCTTACGATGCGACGCTCATCCAGTATCAGCAATCCGATTTACTCGGACGCCTTTACTGGGAAAATGCCGCACAGCTTAAGGCTTGTGGTCAAGAGCTAAAACAACCTACAAAGCTAGGGACCGGATTTAAGCCAGAGGGACTTCCTGGACCACGGTGAATCAACGCGCAAATGTGAAACCAGCCAGAAACTGCAGCCCGTTTGCGACGAAGCTTGAACTCCCATTTCAGCGTGCGAGGCTAAGCCTGGGAAGAGGAGACCTTCTGTTGTAATGATCTGAAACCTTTCATTTGGAGTTCAGAAAGTTCGCCTCCCTCCCGGCAAAAGGCTAACGTCCAGCCGGAATGACCTTATTGGCTGTACCCTTGACTTGGCTCTCCAAATCGTGGCCATTCGTCGTCACAATCTGTTGGGTGCCGGCCCTCGCGTCAAGACATCACCTTTCTTTTACTGTGCAAGAAGGCGCTCCCCCCCATCACGCGGCTCCGCGTATTGCGAGATTCACGTCCTCATGCATAAGTTTCCAAGGGTCACAATCGCCGGTTCGATGCCGCCCATGGTGAGTCGAGAGGCAGGCGCACCATTGTGTTACGATAATCCTCGACTCTTTTTTACATTGGGATTGGCTGTTATCCAAGAGGTACCCGATGACACGTCTCGCGAACTTCATTGTCTCTATTCTGCTGACGACGGCATCAGGAATTCTTGTCTCCCCTGGGCATGCCGAAGAAGGTAAGTTTGGAACCCCCAAAGGAGATGAAGGCACCAGGGTTTTCAAGGCTGCGGAGCATCCCCATTACAGCGGCGAGTTCCGCCTGAAAGGCGATCGAGCGACCCTCGTTGGGAGTGTCGGCGATACTTCGCCTTGGGACCACCTCGACTATGCGGGCAAACACTTGAATTCCGTGAAGGGGACGATTGAGATCGAGGTGAATGAACTGACCAACAAGGGGCGAGTGGTGGCCGAGTTCATCGAGGGGGCTGACCGGTATCGCATTGTCTTCGATCGGTTTGCCGCGAAAGCCCCGTTCCAAGATGGAGGCATTGCCACCAGAATCTATGAACATGGGGACTCCAACAATGGCGACCCTCTGTATCCGAAAACTTGGCTGTACTTGGGCGGCTGGGGGACTGCGACGATGTACAAGGATGATCAAGTCCTCTACAAGGATTATGACGCGCACTTCATGGTGATGGAGCGCTCTCGCGATCCCAAAACCCATGAGGTCCGATATCCAATCAAACGCACCTTGCCCGGTGGCGAAACCGACCCGGCTGGGATGGAGATAGATCTCTGGGTGCGGTCCAAGGAACAAAACACGAACAATTTCCCGCCATTTGAAACGTTTGTCCATCTCTGTTGGGAAGAAGTCACCTGGCGATAGGCCATGTGACTTGCGCTCCAACACTTCTCCTAATTATCGCCAGGTCGGACTCTGGACCAAATCTGATGCCGTGACCTATTTCGATGATCTAAAACTGCAGATCATACGCTGAGCAAGCCCATATGGGTCGTGGCTAAGGGTGGATCGCTGTTATACAGTCGTGCGAGGTGCATACATGATGACCGCCATACCCACAAAGCAAAGAGTTCCTCCAATGATGTCGAATCGGTCCGGGCGAGCGCCATCTAAAGCCCATCCCCAGAATAGAGACAGGAAGATAAACATGCCACCGTATGCGGCATAGACTCGGCTAAAGTGTGCCGGTTGAAATGTTGGGATGATGCCGTAGAGAATGAGAACGACCGCTCCCGCAATCCCGTACGCAAGTGGCCGTCCCTCGCGGAACCAGAGCCACACAAGATACCCACCTCCAATTTCACACAATCCTGCGAGTACAAACAGTCCCAATGAACTAACGATAGACATTCTTGCATCCTTTCCGAGGGTACTGGCTGCCGCTGTGGAAACCTCTAATCTGATACGAGCAGCTTCGTATGGCTCATCGTATCGGAGAGCTTGCCGAACAGCTACGCCGATAATGCATAGACCGCATTCATCGCAACCATGACCAGAGGGACCAGAGCGATGGGCAATCCCCCAGGCTTAAGCCCTGGAGCAAGGAAATGAAATTCCTAAATCCCGGTAATGCCGACGATTAAACAGATGATCTGGCATCGTCGGTTTCGACTTCTAGCCCTCATCGCTCAGGTCATTGATTCGCCTGACAGTTTTTCCCGGTTGATCGGGCTTCGGCAGCAGATGGGTCGGAACATAAAACAGGCCTGCAATGACTGTGGGCACGACCGCGCTCGCGATGACCGCCGCTACGAGAAAAGAATACTGCTCGTGAGTAATCAATCCGTGGGTCAGGCCGTAGAGAGAAGAAATCGTTCCAAACGTCAGGCCGGTCGACATCAAAAGTGTGTAGTACCAGCGTTCCTTGCGGTCCTGACGGAACAAGCTGATAAAGGGATAGAGGCCGAAAATCTTCGACGCCACTTTCCCGATGAGCAACAGGAGAAACACGAATGGAGCGGCAAGGAGAGCGGGCAGGGACACCAATGTTCCAGCGCGAAGAAAGTAAAAGGGCGTGAGGAATCCCACGGTCAGTGTTCGCAATCGACGAATCCAGTGCGTGTCTCTCGCGGCAGTTCCCGCGAGGACCATGCCGGCGAGATACGCCGGCAACACCGCTTCGCTCCCCGACCACAGCGCCAACGCACCCAATCCAAAGAGCGTCAACATGACCCATTTCGTTCTGATCGCAGCCGTACGATGCGCATAGTGCCGCGTCAGCCACGCGGTGATGGAGGGCAGCGTCATCAGCGCCACGATGATCCCCGCGATAAACACGAGAGTTCTATAGGTAAACGGCGCAAAGAGCAGCCCGAGGGCGATCACCGTTCCCAGGTCCGTGACGAAGCATGAGGCGAGAATTCCTTTGCCGAACTCTGTCTTATTGAAGCCGGTTTCCAGCATGACGGCATAGATCACCGCCATGGACGTTGTGGAGAGGGCCACACCACAGAGCCAACTGGCATTCGCGTCCCACCCCAGGAGGTAATAGGCGACGGCGGCACAGCCAAGGAACGGCGCCATGAATCCCACCAACCCGACTACAGTGACTTCGGTCAACTTCATGCGAACGATGTCGGGATCAAGTTCAGCACCGGCCAGAAACGTGAGGACGACGGCGCCGGAGGCGGCGAGGAATTTTACCCATTCCGAATCGGCGGCGAGCACATCGCCAAGGTTCAAAACATCGGCTGCCACAGCAGTGATCACTCCTACACAGATTTCAACTAATGCGATCGAGAGACGCAGGGAGGATGCGATAAGAGCAGAGAGAACGGCGAGGGAAAGCCACAGGGTTGCGGTGAGAAAGGTCGATTCCATTGATGAGTCCTCCGTTCCGGCCAGGGCGCATGCTGCTTTGAGCCGGTCGCCACCAACCCGGAAACAATCCTACGGCTACGGCAGCAGTAGCGTAGGAGTCATCAGCCTGGCCGAGGCGGTTATACGGGGGACTCCATCCCCTGTGTAAGGGTAAGTATACTGGAAATGGTTACGGAAAGGGCGGATTATTGGGAGGACTAGACCGAGTGCTACAAGACGTGGTTGAAGCATACGGCAAACTTTCCAAAGAAGGACAATAAATAATCTCGATTGTGGTTGGGTCGTGCTCGTCACGAAGCTTGCGCATTTCTCACACTTTCACCTGTTGCTTCTGTCATAGGCCCTGGAGCAGGTGTGGAAGACTCCGCCTCATGACGTTGAGCGCTCCTTAGCTCCATCCGCCGATAGAGCACGGGAAGCACGACCAACGTCAACACCGTTATCTCCGTGGCACGACGTTTGGCATTGGGGCCTCGGTTCATCAATCCATGATGGCAGCTCAAACACTACGCTGCTGTGGGCTCCCTTATGATGGCAGCATCGCCGGTTTCTCAACAAGACACGTAATCATAGCCGATCAGACTCTCCCGGCCTCACACCAATCACACATGCTCACGAAAGTCATAACGACACACACGTATCTCTAGGACACGTAGCTATGCCTACTAATATTGTTCACCTCCGCACAGGCCGCACTATTCCCGAAACGATATGAAGAAGAACATGTATCGGAAAAGATACGTATTGTATCCAACAAGATGCGCTTGAATCCGCACAGCCTACCCATTCCTTCGCTAAACCATATGAAAATTTAAGAAGGCCATTTCGTTGAGACAGCGGCATGACAAATGCTGGAGCGATGAGGAAGACTAATAAGGACGCGACCAACACCCGATACGATTTCGGTGCTTGGCGACGCGACGACCGCCCGATACCGACGGAACTTCGAGAGACTGATGCTATGTCATGACCCCAAAGGTGGTGGAGTCGGCCACGCTTTGAGGCGGCCGTTTCATGAGCATCGGGGTCTTGCCATACGAATCGTAACAGGTTCTGAATGAACCAAGGAGTAGGAGATGCCAAACGGATTCGCGAATGTGCCGGATTGGTTTCCATGGGAAAACGCCGGCGGCAATATTGCGATCGGTGACTTAGACGGCGACGGTCGCCAGGATCTTGTCGTTCTTATGGTGGACAACCCGCCCGACAAGAACCGCGGCCTGTATCGCGTGGGCAAGCGTCTTGATGCTGCCGGCATCCCCACCGACGGTTGGGGACCGTGGATTGATATTCCGGACTGGTTTTCAGTTGAAAATCAGGGCGCAGGACTCGCCTTGTGGGACTTGAATGGAAACGGTCAGCTCGATCTCGTGGCATTTATGATCGATGCGCCCCAAGGACAGAATCAGGCGTTCTATCGGGTCGCTCGATCACTGGACAACAACGGCAATGTCACCGGCGGCTGGACCGATTGGATAGGCATCCCAGACTGGTTCCCTTGGGAGAATCAGCATGGTGCTATCGCGGTCACTGATCTTGACGGCGATGGCCACCCGGAATTGATCGTCCTCATGATCGACAACCCTCAACAGCAGAACCAGGCCTATTATCGCATTGGGAAACGCCTCGATGCCGACGGGCGTGTCACCGCCGGCTGGACTGGTTGGCAACCGGTGCCGGACTGGTTCTCTTGGGAAAACCAGGGTGCCGGTGTCGCGATAGCCGATGGGAATCAGGCCGGCGATCACGATCTCGTCATTTTCCAGATTGACAACGCGCCTGGGCAGAACCAGGCGTTCTTCAAACGCGGCGCGCGGCTGCAGATCACCGGCGACGTCGACAGCTGGGGACCATGGATGGGTGTCCCCGGTTGGTTCTCTTGGGAGAACCAGGGCGGTGGTCTTACGGTGGCCGATCTCGGTGGACTTCGAAAGCTTATCGCGCTGAACATCGACAACCCGCCCCAGCAGAATGCCGGCCTGTACGAGGTCTTCGATCTGGATTCCGATCCGGCACGCGAAGGAAGGTGGGAAGTACTGCCGTTCAAGTCTGGCGTCCTCGCCGTGCACGCAGCTCTGCTGCCTATGGGAAAAGTGCTGTTTTTTGCCGGCTCGGGGAGCAGCGCCGTGCGGTTCGCGAGCCCGGACTTCGGCAACGAAGCGAAGGGCATCTTTACGAGCGTGGTGTGGGACCCGGCAGTACCACCTGGTCCCGGAGCGCCGAACTTCTCCCACCCGGCCACACTACGGACTCCCGACGGCAAAGTCTTCGATTTCTTCTGCGGCGGCGATGCGTTTCTGCCGGACGGCCGCATGCTGTCGGCTGGTGGAACCCTTGACTATAATCCATTCAAAGGCCGCGCAGATGTCGCTGTCTTCGACCCCTTCAACGAGACCTGGGCATTCGTCAAACAGATGCAGCATGGCCGCTGGTACCCGACACTCATCGCGATGGGTGATGGCCGAGTGCTGGCGACAACCGGTCTCAACGAAGCGGGGAACGGCCACAATCAGGCTGTGGAATTGTACTCGGCTGCAACCGACTCCTGGCAGCCGCTGCACCTCCCGGCCGCTTTTCCAGGTCTGCCGCTGTACGCCCATCTCTTCTTGATGCAAGACGGTCGCGTCTTTTTCTCGGGCGGACGGATGGACGACCCTCTTCAGGTAGAGCCCTGCGTGCTGGATCTCACACAGAACCCGATCGGTCTGACCTTCCTACCAGATCTACTCGATCCTGTGCTCCGGAACCAGTCCGCCAGCGTGCTCCTCCCGCCCGCGCAAGATCAGAAGGTGCTCATCATGGGTGGCGGCCCCGTCGGCAAGCCGGATAAAACCGACGCGACTGGAATGGTGAGCATCGTGGACCTGAAGAAGCCACACCCCGACTATGTCGCAGCTGAGCCTATGTTACTGCCACGGTTACACTTGAATGCCGTGATCCTACCGGACCGGACTGTCTTCGTCACTGGTGGATCACTCAAGCAGGAAGACAAGCCGCTCGCTCGGCTCCAGGCTGAGAGCTATGATCCAGCGACCGGGCAGTGGCAGCTAATGGCGACTGCTACCATCCCACGTCTCTATCACTCGACAGCTCTGCTCTTGCCAGACGGCCGAGTTGTCACCGCCGGCGGGAACCCAGAAGGCGGCCACTCGGTTACCTGGGAGCCGCCGGATCCGGAAGAGGAGATGCGCCTCGAAGTCTTCAGTCCGCCGTACCTCTTCAAGGGCCCGCGACCCACGATTGGCACTGTAGTCACTGAATGGAACTATGGGCAGCAGGTCTCGGTGCCGACGCCGCAGGCAGTTCAGATACGTTGGGCCCATTTGGTGAAATGCGGTGTGACTACGCATTCGTTCAACTGCGAACAGCGGCTTGTCGATCTCCCGATTGCAGCTCGCACGTCAACATCCTTGCGAGTGGCGGTGCCCGGCAACCGGAATCTCGCACCACCTGGATGGTACATGCTCTTCATCGTCGATACGGACGGCGTTCCTTCCGTGGCGACGTGGGTGCATCTGACCTAAACACTGGAGGGGATCGTGCAATGAACCCCTTGGCGATCGTCAAGCTCACGTCGCTAATGGAGCGCACCGGCAGGAGCCCCAGGTCGTCCCCCTTAACTCTTATGCGGAACGGGGGTGAGGTTTATGGTTCAAGTTCATTAAGTGCCTGGTGCCGTTCGCTAGGAGCCGGCAATCGACTCACTCAAAGAGTTCGTGAACATCCAATTGGAAAAGGAGGATAGAAATGCCACCAGCGATCTTTTTTGAACATGCCAACTTCCATGGCGCGCATAAGCATGTATTTGGTGCTGAATCAAACTTGAATGCCGCGGATGATAATTTGTTTTAGATGGAGAGGGCGGAAGAGCGGGGTCATCGAGATCGATGCCTCGTTCCCATTGCTAGCAGGTCAGAGTGCCACGTCGTCACGGGGGACGTAACTATTCAACGCGGACAGGAGGTCATGATGCTCATTCAGAGGAGTAAGGCGAAGAGGGCGATTTTGGGCATCCTGGGCATAATCGCCCTGATCAGTTGCGCGACCCTCCAGCCCGGTCTGCCGGGGAAGGTGATCGATGAAGCGCGCAGCGTAGCTCGTGCCCCATCTTCGTTCCCCGCGGCCGATGAGGATTATTTTCACGATATGGATGGCGGAGTCGCCCTCTCTCGTGAAGAAATCCAAGGCCGAAATACCTGGCTGATCTGGACCGCGGGCAACGATCGGTTCTGGGATAGGCTCGCCATCGCCAGCTTCGGCAACCTGGATTTCTTGAAGACGCTCTCGTCGCACCCGAGCCTCAAATTCAGCCGCGACAACCGCTGGCACTATCTCGGCCTGGTCAACGAACCCTGTTTCGAGAAGGCAACCGGTCCCGACCCCACGCGTTATGGCCTATGGTTGGATCAGCGTCGCCATGATTGTCCGTCCGATCCCTTCGCGAACGAGAACAAATATCCCGGCGTGGCCATTGGGGCGCGCGGAAAGAATCTGCCGGTCGGCTCCTACTATGGGGAACCGACCGGCATCGTCGGGTTGCGGCTCTTTCCGAATCCCGACTTCGACGAAGCCGCTGCGAAGAAATGGAACTCCACGCGTTACTACGAGGATCCCAGCTACTATTTGTCCAAAGATTTAGTGAAACCCTATCGCGTCGGGATGTCGTGCGCGTTCTGTCATGTCGGTCCCAATCCGGTCAAGCCGCCGGCCGATCCCGAGCATCCTCAATGGGACAACTTGAGCTCCAATGTCGGAGCGCAGTATTTTTGGATCGATCGGATCTTTACCTGGGATGCCGACGAATCGAGCTTCCCGTTTCAGCTCTTTCACACCTCGCGTCCAGGGGCGCTCGACACTTCACTGGTCTCCACGGACTACATCAACAATCCACGCACGATGAACGCCGTCTATGCGCTGGGGCCTCGATTGCAACAAGCGCAGCGCTGGGGAAAGGAGACGTTGGCGGACGGCGGCTTGGACAACAAGCAGTTCAACGACTATGTCGCTGCCGGCCCGTTGACTCAATTTTTTCAACCGCCCAACATCGTGTGGACGCCTCGTGTGCTTAAGGACGGCTCGGATTCCGTTGGTGCCCTGGGCGCACTCAATCGTGTCTTCTTGAACATCGGCCTGTTCAGCGAAGAGTGGCTCCTTCACTTCAAGCCCTTGGTCGGCGGGCAGCCGATCACGCCCATGCGGATTGTCGTCGCTCACGACCATTCCGCCTATTGGCAAGCCACCGAGGCGCAGACTCCCAATCTGGCGTTGTTCTTTTTGAAGACGACCGACCCGCACAAATTGCGCGACGCTCCCGGGGGCGCCCAGCATCTCACCAGGGATATGACCCAACTGGCGCACGGGAAGGAAGTGTTTGCCGAGCGGTGCGCGCGATGTCACTCCAGTAAGGTGCCCACCCCGGCGATCGGGCTCGATCCCAGCGGCTGTGCGGGGCCCGGCTATTTGGGATGCTGGCAGAAATACTGGGAATGGACGAAGACTGAAGAGTTTCAGCGAGAGATGAAGAAGATTGTCATGCGGGACGACTTCCTTGAAAACAACTTTCTATCCACCGAAGTACGTGTGCCTGTCACCTTGCTGGAAACCAACGCCTGTAGTCCGCTCGCGACGAACGCCATCGGCGAGAACATTTGGGATAATTTTTCATCCCAATCCTATAAGGACCTCCCGTCGGTAGGGACGATTACGGTCCATCATCCTTTCACCGGCGAGCCGAAGCCGTATGAGATGCCCGCCGGCGGACGCGGGTACACGCGGCCGGCCTCGTTGGTCAGCCTCTGGTCGACGGCGCCGTTTCTGTTGAACAACAGCGTCGGCCGATTCAATCCGAGCCCGAGTGTCGAGGCTCGGCTGCAATCCTTCCAATCCTCGATTGAGCAAATGCTCTGGCCGGAGAAGCGAGACAAGGATCGTGTCTTCGGCGATCGCGTCCCCGGCGTCATCGACCGCACGACGACGACGAGCTATCTCCGGATCCCCAAGGGGTACTTGCCGGAGGTGCTCCAAGACCTGTCCTTGTTGGAGGAGGGACTCTTCCCCTCGATTTTTGAAAAAGGCGGCATCGAGATCGGGCCGATCCCGGCCGGGACTCCGGTGAATTTGTTGTCGAACGTCGACCTGCTGCCGGAAGGCATGACGCTGCCGGAGCGCGTCGCGCATCAGAAAAAGCTGCTCACCTTGTTGGTGCGCCTCAAGAAGGACTTGAAGGCGATGCCGAGGGACGTCACGGACGAGCAAGCCCGCCAGGTGTGGCGCAATCTCGTCGAGCCGCTCTTGGAGTTCAACAAGTGCCCGGACTTCGTCGTGAACCGTGGCCATTACTTCGGCACGAGCCATTTCAAAGAGGAGCCGGGCCTGTCGGACGACGACAAGTATGCGTTGATCGAGTTTCTCAAGACGTTCTAACGACGTGCTCGCCTGTCGTTCCATAACGCTGTACTCTCCGGTGCGTTCATTTCTCATGGGACGCACGATGGGATGAGGCAAGGAAAGGACGCCCGATGATGGATCCCAAGACCCGGCGTGATTTTCTGAGGCTGGCCGCGGTGGCCGGATTGAGCTTGCCGCTCGACGGCTGCTTCCGTGCCTTCAAGCAATGGGAGCGCGGGGCCATCCGGTGTGCCACCCCGGCAGGGCTGGCCGATGGCGCGATGTTTGATTACATCGTGATCGGATCCGGCGCCGGTGGTGGGCCGGTCGCAGCCAACCTCGCGACGGCCGGGTTTCGGGTCGCGCTGCTCGAAGCCGGCGGCGATGAGACGAATCCGAACTACTCGGTGCCGATGTTTCATGGGTTTGCCACCGAGGATGAGACGTTTCGCTGGGATTACTTTGTCAAACACTATGAAGATCCCGATCGACGTCGGCGCGACAGCAAGTACGTGGCGGAGCATGACGGGGTTTTGTATCCGAGAGCCGGGACGCTGGGCGGCTGTACCGCGCACAATGCGATGATCACGGTGTACCCGCACAATAGCGATTGGGACGGCATTGCGCAGGTGACCGGCGATGCGTCATGGGCCAGTGAGTCGATGCGCCGCTATTTCGAACGACTCGAACAGTGCCGCTACGTTCATGGGCTGATCGAAAAAGCGGAGAACCGAAGCCGGCATGGCTTCGATGGGTGGCTCACGACGAACATGGCCGACCCGACCCTGGTGATCAAGGATAAGCAGTTGCTCGATATGATCGCCTCGATGGTGGAAGGCGCCCTCCGTGAAGACGTCGGCCGGCCGCTGAGCCTGCTGAAAAGTCATTTCGATCCCAATGACTGGCGCATCGTCGTCGATAGCCCGGAAGGCGTCTTCGGCACGCCGCTGGCGACGAACGAGGGACGACGGACGGGCACAAGGGAATACCTCCAAGCGGTGGCGAAGGCCTGTCCCGCGAATCTGACCGTCGTGACCCATGCACTCGCCGCTCGGATTCTGCTGGATCGCGACAAGCGGGCGACCGGCGTGGAATATCTGCAAGGGCCGTCGCTGTATCGAGCAGACCCACAGGCAAAAGCCGCTCCTGAAGGAATCCGAAAAACGATTCAGGCACGACGTGAGGTCATTCTCTCCGCCGGTGCCTTCAACAGTCCACAGCTGCTCAAATTATCCGGGATCGGTCCAAGGGACGAGCTGACACGTTTCGGAATAGAGCCCCTGGTCGATCTGCCGGGGGTCGGCGAAAATTTGCAGGATCGGTATGAGATCGGTGTCATCACGGAGATGGATCGCGATTTTCAAGTCCTGCGGGACTGCACGTTCGAGCCGCCGACGTCCGGCCAACAGCCGGACCCCTGCTTTGCGGATTGGCAGAACGGCACGGGCGTCTATACGACCAACGGCCTGGTCATCAGCCTCATCAAACGCTCCAGCCCGGAGCGGCCGCTGCCTGATCTCTACATCTTCGGCGTGCCGAGTTACTTCAAGGGCTATTTCCCCACGTATTCGGCGATCTTGCGTCAGCACAAAAACTACTTTACATGGGCGATTCTCAAGGCCCACACGCAGAACACCGCCGGGCAAGTCACGCTGCGGTCCGACGATCCGCGCGACGTCCCCGAGATCAACTTCCATTATTTCGATGAATCGAACGATACGGCGCAAGAAGATCTGGAGTCCGTGGTCGAGGGCATCGAGTTTGTGCGTCGGATCTCACGCAAGGCTCAGGGCGTGATTAAGCGGGAAGTGATCCCGGGACCGGCCATCGCGAGCCGGGACGATCTGCGCACATTCGTGCGGAACGAAGCGTGGAGCCATCATGCCTCGTGCAGCAACAAGATGGGGCCGGCGACCGATCCCATGGCGGTGGTGGACAGCCGGTTTCGCGTCCACGGGACGAAAAACCTGCGGGTGGTGGATGCGTCCGTCTTTCCTCGTATCCCAGGGTTCTTTATCGTGTCGGCGATCTACATGATCAGCGAGAAGGCCAGTGATGTGATTGCCGAGGATGCCGGACTCGACGACGGACGGCGATGAGCACATCACGCTGCTGCGACCAAACCCGCGTACGCCCGTTATTGAAGAAATTGAAGAAAGAGTAGAGCCAGCCGGTGTCACCCTGTGTGACGGTCCTCTCGTTGTGTCTGTTGCTCGTCGAGTGAAGCCCGCACATGCTACATCCCGCGGCGTTCGGAGGGTAGTCCGAAGAATGGAGCCCGAGCAGGCGTTTGGCCCAGCTAGGCGCGGCAAGATCACAGGATTTATCGGCCCTTCTCACGGCACGAGGCCGGCGCGCGTCCCTCGAATCGACGTGCCGCTTCCCGAGTTCGTCACAAACCTTCATGACGAATGCGGGCTAGTGATAACGGGTAGCTTCAACGGAGGAGATGGGTGTCGCTTCCGTTGCAGGCCGCGGAGTAAGCCTTCGGAAATCAGCTTCATGCCGCTGAACAATCCGATGTTCCATCCATCGATACAACACCGGCAAAACCAACAACGTCAAAACTGTCGACGAAAACAATCCCCCGATCACGACTGTGGCGAGCGGTCGTTGTATCTCAGAACCGGGACCGGTCGCCAGCAATAGCGGAAGGAGCGCCATCATTGCGACCACCGCAGTCATCAGCACAGGACGCAACCGCAGGACCATGCCGGTCAACACCGCCTCGTCCAATGGCATCCCCTGCTCTCGCAGCTGGGTGATGTAGGCAATCTTCACCACCCCGTTGAGCACCGCCACACCGAACAAGGCGATGAAGCCGACGGACGCCGGAACTGAAAGATACAGCCCGCCCAACAACAACGCCAGCAGGCCGCCGACCATGGCGAATGGAATCGCGAGGAGAATCAGCGCCGCGTGCCGCAGCGTTCCAAACGTGAAATAGAGCAACAAAAAGATCAAGCCGATGACCAGAGGCACGACCAGGGCTAGACGTGCCATGGCCTTCTGTTGATTTTCGAATTGACCACCCCACGTGACATAATAGCCTGGCGGGAGCCGCACCAGACGTTCGACTCCTGTTTGAGCCTCTTCTACCGCACCGACCAGATCGCGCCCAACCACATTCGCTTCGATCACGATCCGGCGGCTCGCATGTTCCCGGCTGATTTGCGCCGGTCCTTCCACAATTCGAATGTCGGCCAGCTCGCGAAGAGGAATCCGTGAGCCGTCCGGGGCTGTCACCCACAAGGCCGAAATCGTCTCGACATCGGCACGCCGATCGTCCGGAAATCGCACCATGATTGGAAAGCGCCACTGTCCTTCGAAGACCTCGCCGGCGGCAATGCCGCCACCGACGGCTTCAATCACTTCCGTGATCTCTGCGACGTTGATCCCGTGACGCGCGATCTTGGCACGATCGATATCGATCTTCAGATAATACAGCCCCGACACCTGCTCGACTCGTAGATCGGAAATACCGCGCACCTGCCGCAGCACCCGTGAAATTTCGTCCGCCTTCACCCGCAAGGTTTCAAGGTCCTCGCCGAACAGTTTGACGGCGACCTGAGATCGGACTCCCGAGACCAGTTCATCGACGCGCATGGCGATCGGCTGAGACAGCCCGAACGCGATGCCGGGCACTTGCTCCAGCCGTCGGCGGACCTGCCCCTCGATCTCGGTTTTGGACTGTGCTTGCCACTCGGCCTTGGGTTTGAGCAAGACGAACATATCGCTAAGTTCCATCCCCATTGGATCAGTCCCCAACTCATTGGCTCCCGTGCGCGAAATCACGGAGCGCACGTCCGGTATTTCCAGCAACAACCGTTCGACTTCCCCTGCGATCTTCAGCGATTCGCTGAGGCCGATGCTCGGGAGGCGCACCAGATTCACCACGATCGTACCTTCGTCCATGATCGGCACGAATTCCCGACCGATGAACGGAACCAGAGCTGCCCCGCCGACGAGCACCGCGGCCGCCACGAAGACGACCAGGCGAGTGCTGCGGATGGCTCCCCCCAACATTCGGCGATACAGCCGCCGTCCACGCTCCAACAGACGCTCGCCCTCCTGCGAAGCACGAGGTTTCATAATCACCGCCGCCAGGACCGGAACCACCGTCATCGACAGCACCAAGGAGCTCAGGAGGGCGATCACCACCGTCAGCGCCAGCGGAATAAACATCTTGCCTTCCATTCCTTGGAGTGTTAGGAGCGGAAGAAAGGTCAACGCAATGATCAATTCCCCGAATAGACTCGGCTTCCGCACTTCCAGGACGGCGCGTAAGACGACCGGTAAACGGCCGGTAACCGAGAGGGCTCGGCCCGTGGTCTCCTCGCCCAGATGGCGCTCGACATTCTCAATCTGCACGATGGCCGCATCGACAATCATTCCCAGCGAGATGGCCAAGCCACCCAGTGACATCAGATTCGCCGACAGGCCGACCTGTTGCATGATCAGAAATGTAGCCAAGGTGGCCAACGGCAAGGTCAGAGCAACGACGAACGCGCCACGAAGATTTCTCAAGAAGAGATACAGGACGAGTATCACGACCGCAGCGCCTTCCAACAGGGCACGTTCCACGGTATCGAGTGCCCGCGCCACCAATTCGATGCGGTCATGGAAAGGCTCCACCTTCACGCCGGCCGGCAACACCCGGTTGATCAACTCGACCTTGTCTCTCACCGTGGAGACAATCTCCCGACTATTGCCACCCCGCAACATGACGGCAATCCCTTCGAGCACCTCGCCCTTCCCATCACGCGTGACGCCCCCTAACCGAATCGCGGTCCCTTGGCGAACCTGCGCGACATCCTTTAGATAAATCGGTGTGCCCTTGTGCGCTGCCACCACGATCTGTTCCAGATCCCCCGCAGAGCGGGCCAATCCCACACCATAGACGACCAACTTATCCCCGCCCTGCTCGATATAACTTCCTCCGGCATTTTGGTTGTTCCCGGCCACGGCAGCCTGCACCTGGCGCAATGTGAGTTCAAAGCTTGTCAATCGATCGGGATCGACGAGCACCTCATACTGCTTCGAGAAGCCGCCCAAGGTATCGACATCCGCGAGGCCCGGGACTGCCCGCAACATCGGACGGATCACCCAATCTTGAAGGGTCCGCAAGTCCATGAGGGTCTGCGTCGGTCCATCGACGAGATACATGAAAACTTCGCTCAGTCCCGTACTGACCGGCCCCAGCACAGGTTCAGCGCTTGGTGGAAGAGCGGATCGCGCTCGAAGTATTCGTTCCAGGACGAGTTGCCGTGCGAAGTAGATATCGATCGTATCCTCAAAGACCACGGTGATCACCGAGATCCCGAATCGCGACACTGACCGGAGTTCTGCTTTGCCGGGCAAGTTCGTCAGCTCGATCTCCAGGGGAAAAGTCACAAGACGTTCGATTTCGGAAGGAGCTAACGAGGGCGCTCGGGTGATGACTTGAACTTGGACGGGAGTGACGTCGGGGAACGCGTCGATCGGTAGATGGCGGAATGCCGCTACGCCGCCCGCAATAAGTCCGAGAACAACCAGCAACACAAGGAGTCGTTGCTCTAAGGCGTTGCGGATCAGCCGTTCGATCATAGCGGGCCTCCTGTCGGCATCTGCTCCCGGAGCGCCTCAGATTTCAGCGCGTAGCTCCCCTGCGTCACCACCTCGTCTCCGGCAGCCAACCCTGTGATGACCTGGACATACTCGGTCGCGGTCTGGACGAAGGTCACTTCGCGGGGTTCGAACCGACGCGGCCCCTGTACGACAAAGGCGACCTGTCGGTTGCCCATCTGCTGCACCGCCACGCGTGGGACACTCAGGACGGATTGCTCGTCCGTAACCAAGAGGGCCTCGGCGAACATCTCCGGCCGCAATCGGCCATCAGGGTTGGGTACCTCCGCGCGCGCCATGATCGTCCTGGTGGCCGGATCGATCACGGCGCCGACATAGGTAATGACCCCTCGAAACGTCGTATTCGGATAGGCCGACACCCGAACTTCCATGGTCAGCCCGGGTTTCAATCGACCGGCCTGTTGTTCCGGAAAATCGGCGCGCACCCAAACGGTCGAGAGATCCGCCACTGTAAACAGTATCTTATTGGGGTCGACGACCTCACCGATCGTCGCCTTCCGATCGATCACTTCACCGCGAAACGGGGCTCGAAGAAAAACTTGCGCGACTTCGGCATGAGGCAATGTCTTGGCCGCCAAGCGCTGGATCTCCTTCTCCGTCATGCCGAGCAAGTGCAGCTTTTCCTCTGCTTCGTGCAAATCCGCTCGCGCGTTCTCATAGTCGGCCTCTCGTCGTTGATGTTCCCCCGCGCCGATTGCGCCGCGCTCCAGCAGCGCTTGGGCCCGTTCGAGAGCTTGTTCCGTCACACGCAAAACATTCCGCGCTTTGCGATATTCCAGCTGAGCCTCTCCAAAGGCAGGGCTATCGAGCAGCAGAAGCCGGTCGCCTTCTCTCACTCGGTCTCCAAAGTCGGCATACACGACCACGATACGTCCTGGAACCCTTGCGCTGAGGTGCGCGAGTCGATTCTCATTCGTCAAAATCTTTCCTGCTTGGGCTTTGAGAGCAATCCGGATCGGGCGGAGAGCTATCCGCTCAGTCTGGAGATGCACAAGGGTCGGACTTCCTTCCGGCAATTCGAGAATACCTGGTTCCAAATGAGAAGCCGTGGCTGCCGGAGGCGGCGGCTTCGGAGCATCCTCTTGCTTTGACTGACATGACAGATGGGCCGTGGCGATCACAAGGAACGGAACGATTCGAAGAGAAGCCAACGAGAGGCGCATGACACGATGAATGCTCATGGCAACCCTCCCACTGCCCACTCCAGTCTGGTCAGCGCGATGGAATGATCGGCTTGCGCCTGAGCATATTCGAGCAAGGTCTGGCGATAGACACGTTGCGCATCAATGACTTCGAGCAGGCTGGTCGCTCCATGGCGAAAACTGAACTGGGCGATGTCGAGGACTTCTTTGGCCTGATGCAGAAGCCCTTGTTCGAACACCTTCATCTGCGCTTGGGCGGTCTGCATCTCCTGAAAATACTGGGTGATGGTCTGTTCCAGTTCCTGCTGCATTCGATCTCGCTCCGCTTGGGCTTCTCGATGGGCCCCCATTGCCGCCCCGATTTCTCCCTGTCGACGGTACCAAATGGGCAGAGCCACGCTGAGTCCCGCCGTCATGGATTCATCGCCGGCTTCTCGGTGATACTGGCCAATCACCGAAACATTCGGAATGCGCGATGCGCGTTCGTGCTCGATCGTGTATTCGGCTTGCTCGACCACCTTCTGCTGTCGGCGAAGCGCCGGCTGTCGCTCGGTTGCCTGATTCATCAGCGTGTTGAGTTCCAAGCCGGCCCTCACTGTTTCGAACTCTCCTCGGACGGCAAATGATTCTCCCAGAGCCTTGCCCGTCACCGTATTGAGTTTGGCGCGGGCCACGAGGAGCGCATTGTCCGCCCTCGCCAGATCCTTTTGAGATTTCTGGAGTTCGACGGTCGCCTTGATCAGCTCGAATTTCGGCGCCTCCTTGGTACTGACGCGCGCGCTCACCAATTTCACGAGGTCTTCCACCGTCTTCAGATTCTCTCTCGCAAGCCATGCATCTTGTTGCGCAAGGAGCAATTGAAAGAACGCTCCTTTTGTGTCGGCCATGACAGACACTGTTGTTTGATCGAGGCCGGCACGAGCCCCCCCTACGCCCGCGTCAGCGGCCCGTTGCCTGGCTGCTCGTTTACCCAGCCACTCCAGCGGCTGCTGCACCGTAATTGTCCGTTCGATGATGGAGACGCCTGTGCTAGGGTCACGAATCCACCCTGGGCCGGCGGACGCTATGATGGTGGGATTGAGATAGGCGTCGGCCGTGACCCGTTGACTCTGGCTCTGTTCCAAGACTGCCTCCGCGCCTTTCGTCTTGGGGTTATGTTGAAGCGCAAGTTGTATGACTTGACCTAGTGTGTATCCGCTTGGGCTCAGTTCTGCGGCATGGCCCGTTAGATAAGACCCGGATATCATCGCGCATCCGAAGGCGGCGATGATGCTGCAAGCGAGTGCAGGTCTCATGCTGTCCTCCTCTGTCGGCGCCAAAGCGACTCGCCTCCATAACGAGACGAGCATCAGGCGCCGATCACATGAATCGAAACGTCAGTAGATGTGAGACGATCAAACGGAGGGAGGTGCCCGGGACGTAAGACTGGTCGTGAGGAAACGGTCTGTCAATGAAGGGCTAGGTTGCGGCCGCCATGCGACATGGGGTCTCGTTGGTTCATTCGCATAGCAAGAACGCGCGGCCACATCCAAGGTGGTGCCTTTGCCGACTTGCGGCTCGACGGAAGAGGCGAGAATCAGGTCGATTTCAAGGTGCTCCGCTCCATGGAACGGTTGGGCAATCAGATGAAGGGGGCAGCTGGATTCCTTGGCTGCCACCGAGACATGATCGTAGATCGTGAACTCGCAGCTCAGGTCCGGTGAAAAAACCGTATGGACCGTGCCACCATGGACATGACCGGCTTCTCCATGGTGATGGTCAGCCTCGGGATGGATATGCACCAATGGCGCGGCAAGCATCCATAAGGCCGTCCACGTAAGGACTGCCACGCGAGACCAACCCATATTCTCTCGTGTCACTCGCATGGCGACAGCCTAGCACA
Organism: Nitrospira sp.; assembly: GCA_029194675.1. NCBI lineage: Bacteria > Pseudomonadati > Nitrospirota > Nitrospiria > Nitrospirales > Nitrospiraceae > Nitrospira > Nitrospira sp. The sequence goes on from JARFXP010000004.1 coordinate 223,402, forward strand.
GTCCCGTAATTGCATCAATTAACGCTACTGTGTATGGCGGAAACGGTCCATCCGTAGCTCAGAAACGGAATTGACCCGCATTATTCATGAACACTTCTGCTGCAATCGCCGATCCGCTGTTCGGACAAACCTGCTGAGCGTCTTGTTGATGTGCTTTACCGCCCGCTCGTGCGAGGAGTCTGCAACCCAATGGCGCCTGGACTACTTGGCAAGGCCCTTAATCAATCGAACAGCTACAATCGCGCCAGAATCTCATCGGCAACTTGCGTGACAGGCTTTCCATCGGTCTCAATGACATAATCGGCGGCCGCCTGATACTTCGGTGTGCGCTCACGAAGGACATCTTGAATCTCATCCAGGAAAGATTTGACTCCCGTAAGGGAAGGACGTTGTGAATCCTGACCGATACGCTCAGTAATTGTGCTCACTGAGGCGGTCAGCCAGAACAACCTTCCTGTTTCTTTTAACACCTCGCCATTCCGTGGTCGTAGGATTGCTCCCCCGCCCGTATCGACGACTAGCCCAGTCCGACCGGCCAGTTCTTGGCAGACCTTGGCTTCGAGATCGCGGAAGTACTCCCATCCATGCTTTTCAACGATTTCCGGAATGCTTTGACCGGCCAACTTCACGATCTCCGCGTCAGTCGACACCAGCATGCGACCAAGGCGAGCCGCCACTAGGTTGCCGACGGTGCTCTTTCCGGTCCCACGATAGCCGATAAGCACCACATTCATCGGAAATGTGACTCCAATACCGTACGCATCACATCAACCGGCGCAGGCTGATTCGTCCAGAACTCAAATTGAGTGACGGCTTGGTTGAGAAACATCTCCAACCCGGGAATCGTCCTACACCCAGCACGCTTCGCATCTTTGAGCAATCTGGTTTCGAGTGGGTTGTAGACGATATCCATGACGGAAAGGTCGGCGTGAAGGAGCGAAGCAGGAATGCAGGTGGTATCGGCGTTCGGAGACATGCCGACCGGGGTGCAATGAATCAGCACCTGGGCGTTAGGGAGAACCCGCTGAAGAGTGGTTTCATCAAGATGAAAGTCTTCAACCGTCAATGCTGCCTGGGTACGAAGATCCTGAGCTAAACTGGTCCGTTCAGGGTCGTCAACTCCCAGCAACGTCAACTTTTCCGCATTGGATTCGACCGCCAATGCGAAGGCGATCGCTCGAGCGGCACCTCCGGAACCAAGGACGACGATGCGTCGGCCCTTGAGCTCAGCCCCGCCCTCCCTCAACGCCCTCAGAGCGCCTGTTGCATCCGTGTTGTACCCGGTGAGCTTGCCCTTTTCGGCAACGATGGTGTTGATCGCACCGATCCGTTGAGCCGTCAGCTCCACATGATCAAGAAAGGGTATGGCGGCTACCTTGTGAGGAATCGTCACGCTCGCTCCGCGGAAGTTTCCCAGTGCGCGAAGCCCTGTGACGGCATCACCGATCGTTTCCACTTGCCAGGCAAGATAGACAAAGTTGAGCCCTAATTTGCGGAACGCAGCATTGTGGATGGCGGGCGAGAGGGAATGACCGACCGGATTGCCGATCACCCCGCAAAACTGTGTCCGGGCATCGATGTCCATTCTTCACCTAGAGGGGAAGTTTTCACTACTCGTTGGCGGCTACCATTACCCTTTACAAACGGTCATGCCCCCATCAATGGTGAAGGTCGCGCCGGTAACCCAGGTGGCTTCATCGGAGGCCAGATATAGAACCATATTCGCCACTTCTTCCGGCGTCCCAGGGCGATGAATCGCATATTGCGCAAGAATGGGCTGCAGCATGTCGGGATTGGCCATCAGGGGAGCCGCCATAGGCGTATCGATCAGACCTGGATTCACCACATTGCAACGAATTCCTTCCTTCGCATATTCGACCGCCAGGACACGCGTCAAGGCGTCAAGCGCACCTTTCGATGCCGTATACGCGGCTGAGCCGGAGAGACCGACTAAACTGGCAATTGACGAGATATTGATGATCGAGCCTCGTCCTTGCCTCAGCATGTGGGGGATGACGGCTCGTGTGATGCGGAATACCCCGGTCACGTTGATGTCGAACATTTGCGCCCAGATCGCATCATCGGTTTCGTGAAGCCGCTTCCCGAATTCACCGATTCCCGCATTGTTGACCAGAACGTCGATCCGCCCAAAACTATCGAGGGCTCGACGAACGACATCTTGCACATGGGTTTCATCCGTCACCGAACCGGCGACCCCGAGTACCTTTCCTTTGTTGAGTCGGATCACACTGGCCACACGATCCAATTCCTGTTGCCGACGTCCCGTGATGACGACCGATGCTCCCTCCTCGACCAAACGTTTCGCAATCGCTGCACCGATCCCGGCGTTGCCTCCCGTCACCACCGCTACCTTGCCTTCTACCCTATTCATAAGTTTAGTCCCTCTTCTGCTTCATCCTGTGTGCTTTCTTGGTCTCTATCGAGAGGAGCTCCTCTGTCAGGCATTGGACCAAGGAGTCCCGGTTCGACCTTACGAGCCACTGTGATAAACCCGGAATGAGCCACCATGCGATGATCAGGCCGCACGCTCCTGCCATGCACGGACCAGGTTCTCAGCAACGTCTCAAACGTTTCGATCATTCCAAATACGGCTGTACGTTCGAGCGCCTCCACCGTTTGCATGACTTGAGGTACGGTGGGAACAAAGCTCAGATAGATCCCACCGGATCGAAGGGTTTTCATGGCATGTGGTACGACTTGCCATGGTTCCGGCAAGTCAAGCACGACACGATCGAACGGCACCTGGTCGTCCAGTAAATCGATGCCCTCATAGGCATTTTTCCTGAAACAGATCAGATTGATTGGATTCAGAGAACGGGCAATGTTCTTCTTTGCCGTCTGTGCAAAATCTTCCCGGATCTCATATGTCACCACCAATCCCCCCGGCCCCACTGCGCGCAATAGGGCCATGGTGAGGGCTCCTGAACCGGTCCCGGCCTCGAAGACTCGAGCACCCGGGTAGATATCGGCCCACATGGGTATGATGGCGAGATCCTTGGGATATAGAACCTGAGCCCCTCGGGGCATCTTGAGCACATAGTCGCCGAAGGTCGGTCGGAGCGCCACCATCTTCTTACCGCCGGACAGGGTGACGATGGACCCGTCCGGACGGCCGATCAACGCATCATGTGCGATTTTCTGCCCACTGAACTGATACGTCTCCCCCGCTTTCAACGTGAGAGCATACTGTCGTCGTTTTTGATCGACAAGGTGGATACGTTCGCCATTGAAAAAGCGAGACATGCCGGGCATTCTAGGAGGATCCTTTCGTCGTTTGCAACCAAGCGCCCTTCCTTGACAGGGTAGTAGGGGGACCGTAAGATCTTCTCATCATTGATAATTTTCATGATGCCTTGTGATGGTCGGGAGACAAGAACAATGCTCGGCCGAGTCCTTACAGCGGCGATTGTAGGACCGGGGTTAGTACTCTGCTTGATTCTCCCGACCGATCCCGCTCTCGCCGAGGACATCGTCGTGGCAAACTACGAGGGGGTCATCAACCCTGTTGCAGCTGAATATCTTCACGATGCCCTCGCGTATGCCCAGACATCGAGCGCACAGGCTCTCATCTTAAAACTCGATACGCCCGGAGGATTGGACACCTCTATGCGCCTGATGATCAAAGACATTACCGGTTCGCCCATCCCGGTGATCGTGTTCGTCGCCCCTTCGGGAGGCCGAGCCGCCTCTGCGGGAGTCTTCATTACGATGGCGGCCCATGTTGCCGCCATGGCACCGGGTACCAATATCGGCGCAGCGCATCCAGTCGCTATGGGCGGTGAGATGGACAACACGATGAAGGAGAAGGTGGAAAACGATGCGGTTGCGTACATCAAGAGCATCGCGGAACGGCATGGACGGAATGTATCATGGGCCGAGGATGCGGTTCGAAAGAGCGTTTCCGCGACAGAGCAAGAAGCCTTGAAGCTCAAAGTCATCGATATGATCGCTGAAGACATCCCCACATTGGTGAAACGCCTGCATGGGAGAAAAATTGTCCTTCCAAATGGATCAATCACGTTCTCAAACGAGACCGCAACTCTCCATGAATTCCCGATGGGAACTCGGCTGGAATTGCTCAAAATCTTAAGCGACCCCAATATCGCCTACCTGCTGATGTCCATCGGAACCATCGGAATTATGGCCGAACTCTACAGCCCAGGCGCCATCCTGCCCGGGATCATCGGCGCCATCAGCCTGATCTTGGCTTTCTATTCGCTTCAGTCGCTCCCTGTGAACTATGCAGGCGCATTTCTTGTGATACTCGGTGCGGTTTTTCTCCTGCTCGAAATTTCGGTCACCAGCTACGGATTGCTTGCACTCGGTGGATTGGCTGCGATGATGTTGGGCGGTCTGTTCCTCATCAAGAGTGACGCGCCTTTTCTGCAAGTCTCCCTATCCTTTTTATTGCCGACTGTCATGACGATCGGCGGCCTGATCGGGATCATTGCGTGGATGGCCGTGAAGAGCACTCGTGGTAGACCAGTCACTGGGGCTGAAGGGATGATAGGTTCGATCGGAATCGCCAGGACGGATCTCAACCCACGCGGTCAGATTACGGTCCAGGGGGAGATCTGGGAGGCGGTCAGCCAAACTCCGATTCGCCAAGGGGAGGCTGCGGAGGTGATGTCGGTCGAGGGACTGACCGTGAAGGTGGCCCCTGCTCACAGATGAACCGACCGAAGACAAGGAGCCGTTATGTCATTGCTCATGCCGTTAGTCTTACTGGTCCTCGTGCTCTATGCCAGTTTTAAGCGCGTCATGGAATACGAACGGCTCGTGGTGTTTGTGCTGGGCAAGTTTCAGACGGTGAAAGGACCCGGCATTCGGTTGGTCGTCCCGGTCCTTCAACAGATGGTGCGTGTCAATCTCCAAACTGTGACGATGGAAGTCCCATCCCAGGATGTCATCACGCGGGACAATATTTCCGTGAAAGTGAATGCCGTCATCTTCCTCAGGGTGGTTGACCCTCAACGAGCCGTGCTGGCAGTCCAAGATTATCTGTATTCCACGTCGCAAGTCGCCCAAACCACCCTGCGCAGCGTGCTTGGCCAGAGTCAGCTCGATGACCTGTTATCGAAGCGCGATGACATCAATGCCGAGCTGCAGCGGATTATCGATCAACAGACCGAGCCATGGGGAGTTAAAGTTGCTGCCGTGGAAGTGAAGAACGTGGATATCCCTCAAGACATGCAACGCGCGATCGCCCGACAAGCTGAGGCCGAGCGGGAACGGCGTGCAAAAATCATTCATGCTGAGGGTGAATTTCAAGCAGCGCAGAAACTCGCTGAAGCCGCCGATGTCATCAGCCGAAATCCAGCCGCCCTTCAACTGCGCTATCTCCAAACACTCGTCGAGATCGCGGCTGAGAAGAACTCGACGACCATCTTTCCGATTCCAATCGATACCATTGCACCCTTCATCAAGGGACTACTACCGAAGTAGTGTGGCATTTCAGCCCGATGGATGATGCCGTTTCTACATAGATGCCGCATAAGTGAGACAGTTCATCCTCCGTTTTCTCATTAGCTCGGTCTAATCTTTATACTTTTTCCAGCTGATCACACCAGCCTTTTCTCATCTTCAATCCAGCATCCCTTTTGCTTCGTATCAGCAATACAGGTCACGACTCGGTGAATCTTTTCCGCTGAATACGACTCTAACAGGTTAAGGGGTACACCAACCTTATAATCAGAGCAAAGGTGACACGATGAAAGAAGAAGAATTGCGCGTCTCTGACGAGATGGAGATACAGAAAACATTCGTCCTGGATGTCGATGCCGATGACGCCAAGGCGAGCGGCATGCTGGGAATGATCAGCCGTGAGGCAGAGGAGTCCGGCTCGGATGAGAAGACCCAGCCAGCCATGCGTACAAGCCGCGGTGCCAGCCCATTTCTTTTGGAGGCTTTGTACTTCCGGTCGTTCGGTGAACGGGGTCTATTGACTCGAGAAGAAGAGACAGCGATTGCCAAGCGGGTGGATCATGGGACCAGGCGCATTCGGACTGCTCTGCGTCAAGCTGTACAAGCTTTGCTCAAATCCGACCGGGCATCAGCTCTTGCAGGCAGTGTGACCGTGCTCCAAACGGTCAGACGATTGAGCGGGCTGTCCGCTACTGCATTGGACAGTGCTGAGAAGGCCTTACGCACCGCTCTTAATCCGTCGGACTCGGACCTCAAACCGTCGGTAGCCACAGCAAAGACACTGAAAACGGTGCTTGAAGAGATCCACGTCGCGAGAGTGATCTTGGAGCAAGGCAAAGATGAGCTCGTGCGGTGTAATCTTCGTTTGGTGGTGGACGTTGCCAAACATTACACTGGGCGAGGATTGAGCTTGCTGGATCTCGCACAAGAAGGCAACATCGGCCTGATGAAAGCCGCCGAACGATATCAGTATCGAAAGGGATTTAAATTCAGCACTTACGCAACGTGGTGGATCAGGCAGGGCATCACGCGGGCGCTTGCGGATCAATCACGAACGATACGCATCCCGGTACACCAAACCGAGGCCTCGCATCGAATTCTCCGTGTGATGCGGAGGCTTGGGCAACAGTTTGGGCGGCCCGCTCGCTTGGAAGAGATTGCTCATGTGCTGCGCATGAGACCGGAGCGGCTCCGCGAGACTGTACTGGCCTTTCAGGAACCGGTGGCCTTGGAAACTCCGATCGGTGATGGAGATACGCAGTTCGGGGACATGATTCCAGACCAGCAAGCAGTTCCACCCGACGCTCACGTCCATCGAAGCGAACTGACCGCACAACTGGACCGTATCTTAAGCACCCTCACGCCTCGCGAGCAAACCGTCATCAGACTTCGCTTCGGGATCGGCTACGACGAAGCCAGCACCTTGGAGCAAGTCGGCCAAAGCTTGTCCGTCACGCGCGAGCGTATCCGTCAGATCGAGGCAAAGGCGCTCAAGAAGCTGAAGACTCCTGGGATCAAGGAGCTCTTCGCAGCCATCAAGTAACTTTTTGTTTCACGGGTTGCGAGGGTAGCCCTGGTACCTTCGCAATCCAACTTTCCTCTGCATGGTGAGTTGTGCAACAATATTCTTGCCATGCGGATCCTTCCCTCCAGCACCGTAAACATGGGAACTGACCAGTGCCGGGTGTTCTACAATTCTCACGGATGGGTCTGTCCTTTTGAGCCTGTCATCCCATGATCGACGCGAATACCGTGACGTCTCCGTGTTCGCATCCTCTCCACATTCATGCCGGTGCGGTTCGCGTGTTCCAAGAACCGGTTCCTTATCTCCTTGCGTGGGAAATGCAGTGTCGCTTGCATGAGAAGCGTCTCCTCGATCTCCAACCGGATACTGTTCTGATTCTTGAACACCCACCCGTCTACACGCTCGGACGCAGGACAAGGCTGTCGCATTGGGGAGGCCGTGAATCCGCCTTATGCGCGGATGGAGCGGAAATGCACCACGTCAATCGTGGAGGATCTGTGACTTTTCACGGCCCCGGACAGATTGTCCTCTACCCCATTCTCAAGCTCAATCGGTATGCTTCGGGGCCTAGACAATTGGTCTGGTTACTGGAAGAAGTGATCATTCGATTGCTCAACGGTTGGAACATTTCCGGATCTCGTATCATCGGCAAGCCAGGTGTGTGGGTCATGGCACCTGAACCGCAGAAAATCGCTTTCCTCGGCATACGAATCGAGCACGGGATCACCTTGCATGGGGTTGCCCTCAACGTGGATCTGGACTTGTCGCCTTTCCGCCGGATTCATCCATGCGGCTTGCCCGATTGCAAAGTGACATCCATGGCGGCTGTGCATCAAACGTCCGTCTCAGTCGACGCTGTCAAGCAGGAGCTCGTTCGGACCTTCGCGACGGTGTTTGCCCTCAACTGGTCCACTACATGACCAGCCGACGTACGAGGGGTTGCGTAGAGGAGTCCTATGCAGGAACTTGATACAGCGACTTTTCGCCTGGCCGTCGCGCAGTTCGATCAGGCAGCGGAAGCGATGGGACTTGACCCAAATCTCCGTGAACGGCTTAAACTTCCACAACGGTCTCTCGTCGTCAGCCTTCCGGTTCGGATGGACGACGGGCACGTGGAGGTTTTTACCGGCTACCGCGTTCAACATGATTCGTCGCGGGGCCCGTCCAAGGGAGGCGTGCGGTACCATCCCGACGTGAATCTCGGCGAGGTGGCTGCCCTTGCGATGTGGATGACATGGAAATGTGCATTGGCCGGCTTGCCGTACGGAGGAGCGAAAGGAGGAGTCGCAGTAGCGCCGAAGCAACTTTCACCCTCCGAGTTACAGCGACTGACACGACGATACGCCGCAGAAATTTTCCCGTTGATCGGTCCGGACAAGGATGTCCCGGCCCCAGACGTCGGGACCGATGCCCAGACCATGGCATGGATCATGGATACGTACAGCCAGCAAGTCGGCTACGCCGTTCCTGGAGTGGTGACCGGCAAACCGCTCTCCATCGGGGGGAGCTTGGGTCGTGAAGAAGCGACGGGACGTGGAGTCGTCTATGTGACGCAAGAGGTGCTTCGTCACCTCAAGTTGTCGATTGAAAATGCCACTGTGGCGATCCAAGGATTCGGAAATGTCGGCTCACACACCGCTCGCATCATGCAGCAACAAGGTGCACGCGTCATTGCCGTCAGCGATGTCCATGGTGGAATCTACAACCCGAAGGGGTTGGATATCGCGGCGTTGCTTCGTCGCGATCCTAGACAACCGCTGTGGGAAACCAAGCAGGGTGATGCAATCACCAATGAGGAATTGTTGGAACTCGATTGCACCGTGCTCGTGCCCGCTGCCCTGTCTGAACAGATCACGGCTAAGAATGCGAATTCCCTGAGGTGCCGAATCCTGTCCGAAGGTGCGAACGGCCCGACGACCCTGGAAGCCGATCGCCTTCTCGCAGAGAAGGGAATCTTTGTGATCCCGGATATCCTCGCGAATTCCGGCGGTGTCATCGTCTCGTACTTCGAATGGGTGCAGGACTTTCAGCGATTTTTCTGGAGCGCGACAGACATCCAGAATCGACTGCAAGGCATCATCACGTCCGCCTTTCAGCGGACACTTCATTTTTCGACCGAACGGCGAGTGTCGATGCGCATGGCGGCACTCATGAGTGGGATTGATCAAGTTGCTCAAGCACATCGTCAGCGTGGACTGTATCCTTGATCCTGCGATTCTTCCACACTGTTCCATCGGGATCTCCTGGCTGTCTGCTACCGTATCCACTAGAATGCTGGCTCGTCACATGACGGAGAGGGAAAGGAGCTCCTCATGGATCGAAGCATGATTGCAACAGCGTGGGAACGACATTGCGCCGATGGTTGGCCTCAGTTTTCGAGCCCACATCAAGGGCAATTAATGACCATCGACACGGTCATTAGCGGCTGTGTGGTCTACTACCTCCATGGTTCCGAGGGTCTCGACGACCAACGGGTTGCCATCGTGAAAGACTGTTTGGGAGACCTCGATGAACTGACGGAAGCATTGGACGGCGAACCCCAAGCTTACTTTTGCCGGCTCCGAGAACTCGGGGCGATGTTGCTGTCCAGAGAGCTTCAGCCATGATGCAAGGATACCTGCCCATCGGACCCGGCGAACGCTCGCGCTTCACGTTCCTTGCAGGTCCGGCCGCTCTTGGCATACAATGCGTTGCATGCCTATCTGGATTCTGCCAATTCTCTCATCCTGACAAAGTCCCCAACCCTTACGAAAGAACCGTTACATACCATGAGGACGAAAGAAAATGTGGTGCGGATGCCGATCATCCTACTGGCGAGCGTCCTCGCAACGCTCGGCTCAGCCCATGCCGAGCCGTACGAATTGAGCAAGAACGATGTCATGGAGCCAAAAGCCATTTCGAGCGCTGAGATTTCGCTGTTCGGCGTCAAACTCGGCGATTCGGAATCCAAAGCCGTCGAAACCTTGGTGAATGAAAAGATTTCAGGAGTGAAGGCTGAGCAGGAAGCGACGTTCATCTTTCTGCTCGATCAACGAAAACCGACCGGTCCAATGGCCGGAGTCCGTATTCAGGACGGTAAGGTCGACCTCCTTTTCATCAATAATCGGTTCGCGTACAAGACCAGAGGCATCTTTCGAAACGTGCTCAACAGCGAAAGTACCGAGGACATCCGAAAGTTGTTAGGCCAGGAGGAGTACGGTGACGAAAACGTCATGGGTGCAGTGCTGGCTTACGACAAGCAAGGCTTCCAGGTGAATTACCTCGGCAAAGACGTCAACATCGAATTTTCCCAGCCGCGTTAATTCCCCTACTGCTCCACCAATCCATCGGCCAACTCGATAGTTATATCGCCACTCGTAATACCTCTTCGACCGTTGTCTCTCCCATGAACGCCTTAGCCAGTCCGTCTTGAAACATCGTCTTCATCCCTTTCATGATCGCAGTCGAGCGAATGAACGATGCCGGCCTTCGCTGCATGATCAGATCTCGAATATCTTCATCGACTTCAAACAGCTCGAACAGCCCCACACGACCGGTGAAACCGCTTCCCTGACATTGTGCGCATCCTTTTCCTTGATACAACCGAACGCCACTAAGGCCGTCATAGGTTGTTCGAAGGATGCCTTGCCGTTGTAAGATGGCAACGGTCTCGGAATAGTCGCTCCGGGATTGAATGGATTCGAGGACCCGCGCGCTGGGGGGCACACTCTCGCGGCAATTCTTGCAAATTCTTCGAACCAGCCGTTGCGCAACCACAAGCGATAAGGACGAGGACAGCAAATAGGGCTCCACACCGATGTCGAGCAGTCGAGGAATGCTTCCGGTCGCGTCGTTCGTATGAAGTGTGGACAAGAGGAGCCGCCCAACGAGGGCAGCTTGGACGGCGATCTCCGCGGTTTCGCAGTCCCGAATTTCTCCAACCATGATCACGTCTGGATCTTGACGGAGCAGCGCCCTCAAGCCTGTTGAAAATAGAACGCCCGTTTGATGATTTACCTGAGTCTGGTTGACTCGGGGGATCGAATACTCAACCGGTTCTTCAATCGTTGAAATATTGACGATGTTCTGTCGCTCTGTCCCAATCCGCATCAGCATGGCATAGAGCGTGGTCGACTTGCCCGATCCGGTAGGACCAGTGATGAGCACCATGCCGAACGGTCTGAGAATATTGCGGAGCACGATTTCATAGTCCGAGGGGATCAAACCAAGGTCCTCCAGATCGATGATGACGTTGTCCTTTGAAAGGATCCGAAGCACGAGTTTTTCACCCCATTGCGTAGGAACCGAGGCCACGCGAAGATCTATTTTGAATCCGTCGAGATTAGCCTCGAACCGCCCGTCTTGTGGAATGCGACGCTCATCGATCCGCATCCCGGACAAAATCTTAATGCGCGAGACCAGAGGGAGATGGAGCATCGACGCCAGACTGAAGACCTCACGCATCACTCCATCCACTCGGTAGCGGATTACGGTTTCAAGCTCAAACGGTTCGATATGGATGTCGGACGCCCGCGTGACAGCGGCATAGAGCAAGATGCGCTGAGCAGCCTCCACGATGGCAGGTTCGTTGGCCTCCTGCTGCCTGGCCGGAATCAGGTCGGTAGTCCTTTCCGTCGTCGCTCGATCGAGAATTTCGCGCAGTTCTTTCCTATATAAGAGCTGGGCGCGCTTGATCGCAGCCTCTGTGGCCAAGAAGGGACGTACGCGCAGTCCTGTCAGCCGTTCCACCTCATTCACGACTTTCAGCTCGCGAGGATCCATCATCGCAACGTGCAACTGTGTTCCCTCCCGCTCGAACGGGATAAGGACTTGTTTGCGCGCGAAGGTCTCTTGCAACAAGTGGATCGCATCGCTCTTGACCTGGCCGATCTTCAAATCAACAAAGCTGACATTCCAACTACGGGCAAGTTGGTCCAACAGAAAGCCTTGCGGGATGCGGCCTTGCTCGACCAAGGTGTGCATGAGCGGCACTCTCAGTCGCTTGGCCAATTTGCCCGCCCTGTCGAAGTCCGTCTGATCAATGACTCCGAGATTTTCAACGAACAGTGATCGAAGCTCTTCTTCGGTGACTTGTATTTCCGCCATTAATTTCGTCCTTGAGTGAGGGCCGTTTCGACCTGTTTGCCCAACTCGCCGAGAGAAAACGAAGACTTATTGAAATAGGCGACCGCTCCAAGACTCAGCGCCTCTTCCTTATCCCGCTCCTGTGCAAGGCTGCTCAACACAATGACGGGGATGGATGATGTCACAACATCCTGCTTGAGGATCTGGAGCACATCGAACCCCTGGACCTTCGGCATGATTAAATCGAGGACGATGATATCGGGCTGTTCCGAGCGGATGAGGCGAAGCGCCTCCTCTCCGTCGGAAGCTGTCGATACAACATAACCATGACGACGCAGAGTCGTTTCAGTCGCCTTTCTAAGCATTCGGTCATCGTCCGCCACGACAATCTTCGCCACTGGCACATCCATTTCTTGGCCTGTCTGTCTGCAGAGAGAAGCTCAGCAAGTTAGGAGATAATCTGCCAATCTATCTTCTTGAGATGTTCGATCACGTGCGACAACTCATGTACCACTCGCGGCAAGAGAGCGGCGGCCTCTGAAACCTGTTCGCTTCGCCCGAATTGCTCCATCTCCTGCGCCAGCGATTTGGCCTGATGCGCCCCAAAGCAGGAGACCATCCCCTTGATGCTATGCGCAACTTGCCTAATCAGATTCGAATTACCTTCCCATACAGCCAGCTCTAACTCCTTCATCCGCTGCGGGCAGTCCTCGACAAACGTCTCCGTGATTTCGGCGAGCAGCGATCGATCCCCGTCAGCCCAGCATAGGGCCAATGAACAATCAACGGGTGTGGTTGGGGCAACGTTTTGGATATTTCTCGAACCCATCGATTGGAGCTGCTCTATCGCACGATCCGCACCAATTCGGACCTGCATCCGATTCCCGTTGTATATCGGTAGCGTTAATCGACGACTTGAGCCGACCCTGGCGACTCACGAGTAGATGCTTAAAATGAGACGCAGCGGCTATTGGATGGTGCTGGTGAGACGGAACCCGTAATCGATCAGGCTTTTCGCGGTATTCCATCGGCGGTTAGAGTTCAGGATCACGAGTAGCAGATCGTTACCATTATGAGAGACTTTTGCAATCAAACATCGACCTGCTTTGGAAGTGAATCCGGTCTTCACCCCTTCCACGCCGGGAATGCGACCAAGCAAACGGTTCGTGTTATGCAGGACATAGGCGCGATATCCACTGACAGGTGTGATGATTTCGCGCTCCGCTTTGACGAGTTCTCGGAACACAGCGTTTCGCATCGCCACTTCACTGAGTGTGGCGAGATCTTCAGCTGTCGAGTAGTGGTCTGGGCCGTCGAAACCACACCCGTTGCTGAAGTGCGTGTCTGATAACCCAAGGGTAGCAGCCTTGGCGTTCATCATCTTCACAAACTGCTCTTCATCGCCTCCGACATGCTCAACAGCTGTCAGGCAGGCATCATTGGCCGACACCATCATCATCGCCTTGAGCAAATCGCCAAGACGAAACACTTCCCCGACCTTGAGCCGTAGGTGGGTCTTGGGCGCTCTCGCGGCATTTCTGCTCACGGTAGCCAGATCATCAAGGTGGCCTTTCTCAAGAATAATCAATGCCGACATAATCTTGGTGAGACTCGCCGGCGACAGGCGCTTCTCAACCTCGTGCTCGAACAGGATACGGCCTGATCGCAATTCCTTTAGGAGGATACTGTGCGCCGGGATGCGCTTCCAGGGGAGAGGTTGCGGAACATAACCGACAGGATGGGTGGTCTGACTGCGAGATTGATACTCCATCCCCAAGGCTGGGCATATTGTGAAAGCGAGGAACGAAAGAGAGGCGGCCGAAACCAGAACAAGGTGGGTGATGGCACCGCCTCGGCTCTGCCTGTGATAATGGAGCGGGATAGGGTCGCGCTGTGCCACGAACGACCGCCTCTTTTAGAATATGAACGATTCCCGTACTTTATCACCTTTCCGTCCACTATCGAGAACTTTATGAAAAAATCGCAGGAGGTCAGCCAAATCTATCCAGAACCCACAATTGAGGCAGCGGGCGTATATCCTCCTGTTGACGAACGTATAGTGACGCTCTACAAGCATGAACCCTTTGCACTTGAGGCACTGCATACATTTCCCATTCTCTCCAATTACCGAAGGCGATTCATGACTAAGGCGACGCACCCGGCGAGCAAGCCGCCGCCGATGAGGGTCGTGCCAAAATACACGAATACGTTCGTATCCCCAGAGGGTTGTGTCCCTTCCCACAGGTCTCGGATTCCACCCTGGACCATCAGCACCGAGAGGGTCATCAGAGCCCCAATCATAAACCACCATGCAAAGGATCGAAGCGCCATAGTAGTGTTCAAAAATTTAGGGCCTTTTACCCATCGGCCACTCTAACGAAGGCCTTCCAGGCTGTCAAGAATCGACAGCGATCGCTCGCTTCCTACTCTCTTGTCTCCGACTTCGCCGCTGGTTTGAGTCCACGGTGAAGGAAGATCGAGACGCTGCCACTTCCGTTGTCGGCGATGGCCAATCCCGGTTCCTCCAGCCCGAAGGTCGTGACACGAAAGGATGAAAGCGCAAACGGGCCGGACTTCGTGCGGTAATTTCTCGGAGGGTAATGAAAGGTACCATCGCCCTTCCCGAACAAGATCGAGAGGTCATTTGACTGGATATTCACGATCGCCACATCCTCGAACCGGTCGCCATTGAAATCCCGTGCCAACCCAAAGTTGGGACCGGCATCAGCTCCGGAATCCTTGCCGGGTCGGAATGTCGCGTTGCCGTTGCCGAGAAACGTTGTGAAGCTATCCTGCTCTCCGTTGATGACCAGTAGGTCCCTGTGATGATCGTTATTGAAGTCGGCAAAACTCACGCCAAGGGGTCGGCGGCCCGTGGAATAATCGTTGGGATCACGAAAGGTACCGTCGCCGTTCCCGAGCCAAATGGAGACGGCATTCGACATAGGTCCTCCATTCGTCACCACCAATTCCAATTTCCCATCGCCGTTGAGATCAGCCAACGCAACGGATGTGGGAGTGTCGCCATGTTCGTATTGAACGACGTGTCGAAATTCGCCGGTCCCATTCCCGAGAAAGACTTTGACCTTGTCGTTCCGTAGAGCGACGACAAGATCCGTATGGTGATCGCCATTGATATCGTCTGCGGCCAGTGCGATCGGTGCACGATGGACCGGATAACGTGGTCCTTCTTCAAACTTTCCATCTCCATGTCCGAACAAGACCATAACCTCGTCGCCACCGGAGCATGCCAGGGCGACATCGGGATGTCGGTCCTGATTGAAGTTGCCCATCACAAGGGACCGCGGTTCCTGGCAGACATGGAGCTGAACCTGATCTCTAAATGTGCCGTCACCATTCCCCAACAGAATCGAGAGGGTATTACTCGCAATATTGGTGGTGATGAGATCGGTGAATGAGTCATGATTAAGGTCTTCGGTGATAATAGTGGTCGGATTCTTGCCGACCTTGTAGCTGGCAAAATAATAAAAAGGATCAGGTGGGGTATATGGCTCGCTCCTGGAACAAGCCCACAGACCGTGACCGATAAGAAAGGACAGCCATAGCAGAGAGAAAAGCCGCCTGACCGCGTGCAATTTCCGCTCGATAAGAATGTTCACTCGGTCTCTCACACCCTAAGCGGCTGGACCAATGAGCCTATGGTGGTGGATCAGGAGACTCAGTATACAGAGGGGGTCTTCGCCCCCGCAATCCACGGCAGTAGCTCATGGACCTTTGAATTTTGCCCTCTGCTTACGTTATGATGCCGCGTTACTTTTAGGAGGAAGGTCATGAGCAAAATTGTGAACGTTGATATCACGATGTACGGGATAGCTGAAGTTCTGATGTGGTGTCTTGATCGGAACAAGGGACGTGTCCCAGGCGTCGATACGCCGGGCTTCAAAAAGATGCAGGAGTTGTTGGCGCAGAAGCCTCAGTCGGGGGACTATTTCACGCTCGATCAGTTCTGGAAGAAAAAAGTAACGTTGCCGTTAACCGAAGACGAAGTCGCGACGATCGATCGTTGTCTCTACGACATTCCCAATTTTGACAACGAACCGCTCCCCCAAATCCGACACAAATTTTGGCCTCATCAGGCGGGAGCCCACTGAAGCGAAGCACCGATCCGGTTGGTGGGGCACCCTTGGAACGTACGTTGGAACTGCCGGACTAGAAGCGTGATCCTGTCAGAGAGTTCCTTCGCCTTTGAGATACCTACGAAAACGATCCATGAGCTCGGCCCCCAGGGTTCCGCCTTCAGGCTTCTTCGTCAACGGATCGGCAAAGTGGCCCCGGATTTCCTGGAGGCGTTTCTCTGCCTGATCATTACCTTGCAGTCGCTTGGTGTTCTGGAGAGCGGTATCAAAGGCATCGAATGTCAATTCATGGTAACCGAATGAGCGGATACGCTTGACGGCTTTCATCATCGCCTGGTTCCGAAACGTCGTCAAATGGTCGGCATTGATTTCTTTCAATCCCAGCTTGCGGGCCCGCCGTTCGGCTGCTTTTCTGATCCCACTGCGCACGAAATCCGGAGATGTCTGAAGCCGCTTCCATGCCTCGTCGGTCCAGGCAATTCGTTCCTGAGGCGCTTCCCATAGGTCCTGCAGAACCGATGCGTCGATGCGGATCAGCCTTTTGGCTCTGGCGAGATCTTCCGTATCTCGCTTTAACATATCGGTCACGAATTCCAGTGCAATGGGCGGCGATTGCTTTAACTTGTCTTGAAGCAGGGCCAATGCCTCCTCGGTCCATTCCATCGAGGGTCCGCTCTCCTCGTGAAGATCACCAAGCGCTTCCACTTTTTCAAACAACTCGACGTTCACTTCGAGATGCCCCCGTTCCTTTGCGATCTCCTCCGCAATCTGCTTGGTCATCGCCCGCATAAATTCAGGAACGGTATCCAACCGTTCTTTGGCGGCGGCGGTCCATGGAAGACGGCCATTGACCATCTCTTCGACAGCAGATGCCATGCCGGCTTCACCGCCCATGCGCCCCATCATCTGTCCCTTAAACTGATCGAGAATCTCCTCGGTGATTTCCTCGTACCCCAATTCACGCGCTTTCTTTTCAGCCAAACGACGGACCATGCCACGCAGAAATATCGGTGCACGCTCCATTCGTTTGAGCGCACCCTCAGCCCAACGGACTTGGGTTGTATTCGTCTGCGAAGAATCTGATGCCGACATTGGTTCCTGTTCAATCAGTCGATCGTTATTGATTGAGCAATTCCTTCAGCTCTTTGCCGGCTTTGAAAAACGGAACCCGCTTGGCTGGTACCGCAACCGTCTCCCCGGTCTTTGGATTCCGCCCTTCCTTCATCCGACGAGCCCGCAGCCGAAAGCTGCCGAAGCCTCGGATCTCCGTTTTGTCGCCGTTTCTCAAAGAATCCCTGACACAATCGAAAATGGTGTTGACGACCACTTCGGCCTGTCGCTTCGTCAAGGTGGTGACTTGCTCAGTAACTTTTTCGATGATCTGCGCCTTGGTCATATCCACTCTCCCTTCGTCGCGAGGACGGCCGCACCTTTATTGATACAGCTAGATTGACACAGCTAGAAGGCCATAAGGTATTTCAAGCTCACGCCCGGTTGCATATCAAACTTCGGAAACATCATGCTGAGTTTTGAGTCCAGAATTTCGCGGAGGGAAAACCGGCGCCTCGGCTCGACGACCTTCGGTTCCCCCTCGATTCCGACCACCTCCGCAGCCAACTGAATGGCGTCTTCCAAGTCGCCCAGTTCATCGACCAGCTTCGCTTCCTTGGCCTGGCGTCCGGTAAAGATTCGACCGTCGGCCAACGCTTGGGCAGCTCGAATCTCGAGGGAACGGCCCTCGGCCACCGCCTCGATAAACTGCTTATGGACATCATCCATCACGGCTTGCAACAAACGTCTTTCGTCCGCGCTCATTTTCCGGAGTGGAGAGCCCACATCCTTATATCTCCCGCTCTTAATGACGACCCCTTCCACCCCGATTTTCTGAAGCAATCCCTCCAGGTTGGCCGTTTCCATGATGACTCCGATGCTTCCAGTCAGCGTCCCGGGATTGGCCACGATCCGATCTGCTGCAGCCGCGATGTAATACCCTCCCGATGCGGCAAGGCTCCCCATCGATGCGATAACCGCCTTGTTGTTCTTGCTTCTGACCCGCTTGACGGCATCGTAAATCTCTTGCGATGGCACGACGCCGCCCCCGGGACTATCGATTCTTATCACGATGGCTTTGACGGAAGGATTCTCGCTGAATCGCTTCAGATCCTCAATGGTCGTCTGAGAATCCAAAATGACCCCTTCGACTCGAACCAGGGCGATTCGGTCTCCGGTCGATAGATCAAGGTCGGGGACAAAGAGATTGATTAGGACCAAGACACCCAGTCCCATCGCAAAAAACCACAAGGTCTTCCGCAACAGATGACGTTTTCGCGGACGTTCCGCCTGTGTTGCTTCATCCGCCATCGCTCCTCTCCCGCACCCTCCCTCAACCAAGCCGGCTTAGCTTTGATCTTCCGATTGCGACCGTTTCCGGCTCTGTTTCGCGGCCCGTCCTAGACTCTGGTCAAGCACGCCCTGTGTCGAGTGATAATCATCAACCTGCTTGCGTTCCCAATCCAGCTGATGGTCACGCAGGCTAAGGGCGATTTTGCGTTCCTCTCGATCGACTTTGATTATCTTCGCCGTGACATCATCCTGCAACTTAAACTTTTCTTCGAGCTTCGCGGGAGGTTCAACACCGGATTCGCTGACATGGATCAAACCTTCCACCTCACCGTCCAGTTCGATGAAGATCCCAAAATCGGCGACTTTCGACACCTTGCCGGTCACCGAGTCACCAACGTGATACCGTGCGGGGATCGCCTCATCCCAGGGATCACGGGCCAGCTGTTTGTATCCCAACGAGAGCCGCTCTTTCTCTTTGTCGATGCGCAACACGACCGCTTCCACTTTTTGTCCTTTTTTAAACAGCTCAGAGGGATGCTTGATATGCCTCGTCCAGGACATATCCGAAATATGGATGAGTCCATCGATCCCCTCTTCAAGTCCGACAAAGGCGCCGAAATCGGTCAGGCTCTTCACCTTCCCCTCGATACGGGTCCCGATCGGATATTTGCCCTCAATCATGTCCCAGGGATTCGGAGCCGTCTGTTTCATGCCCAATGAGATTTTGCGGCTCGCGGGATCGACGTTGAGCACCGCGGCTTCCACTTGATCACCGACCGCCACGACTCTGGACGGATGTCGGACTTCGTGCGTCCACGACATCTCAGACACATGCACCAATCCTTCAACTCCCGGCTCAAGTTCCACGAACGCTCCATAATCGGTCAGGCTGACCACACGACCACGGACCCTGGTACCGATGGGATACTTGCCGGCGACATTGGTCCAGGGATCCGCACTCTTCTGCTTGAGCCCCAGAGAAATACGACCCGTTTCACGATCATATTTCAACACCGCGACTTCAACCTTGTCTCCCACGGTAAACAGTTCCGATGGGTGTCCGACTCGACCCCAGGACATGTCGGTAATGTGTAGCAACCCGTCAATACCGCCGAGGTCGATGAACGATCCGTAATCGGTGATGTTCTTGACGGTACCCTGGATGAGCTGACCTTCTTTGAGATTGGCCAGCGTCGTCTGCCGTTTTTTATCCCTGGTTTCCTCCAACAACACACGGCGCGACACGACCACATTGCCTCGCCTGTGGTTGATCTTGATGATCTTGAGGGGGAAGGTCTTTCCAACGAGCCCATCCAGATCACGAACCGGATGAAGATCAATCTGCGAACCGGGCAAGAATGCTTTGACGCCGATATCGACCATCATGCCGCCCTTGATGCGTGAGACGATCTTACCTTCGATACTCTTCTCTTCTTTGTAGAGCTTTTCGAGTTCTTCCCAAATCTTCATCTTGTCCGCTTTTTCCTTGGAAAGAACGAGATTGCCGTCTGCATCTTCACATTCTTCGATATAGACTTGGAGCCGGTCGCCGATCTTGAGGTTGTGAAGTTCCTCGGATGAGAACTGATCGCTCGGGATCATGCCCTCTGATTTGTACCCGATATCAACGATGACCTTGTCTTTGGTCAGGGCCACCACCCGGCCTTCTGTAATCGTGCCTTCTTCCAGGTTACGGAAGGTTTCTTCGTATAATGCCGCCAAGGCATTGCGGTCTAACTGCGCGTCACTGCTGTTGGATACTGTACCCATATGAACGTCCTACTCTTCCGACTCTCGTCGGGTGCTGATGGTGAAGTCGCCGGGCTCACTCAGCGTTGTGAGCGTCAGCGGTCGGCCTGTCCGGTGTTTCGGGGGCCAGGTCATTCCTCCCCTTTGGAACGGGAACTTGACCTAAGGCCGCAATGTGCTCGATCACCGTACGGCTGACCTGTTGATAGAACTGTTTCGTTTCTGCCCTCTCTTTGTGTTTCCCCGTTTCGAACTGAATAGGATCCCCGAATCGTACCGTAACCTGACGCAACCGAGGCCAGCGAGCCCCCGTGGGGAGCACCTCGAAGGTCCCTTTCAGATACGCCGGAACAACTGGGCAACCCGTCTGCGACACAATCACTCCCATACCCGCCTTCGGCTCCCGAAGGTGGCCATCGTGACTACGTCGACCTTCCGGGAAAATGACCACCACGTGACCTGCTCGAATCAGGTTGATCGCCTTCCCAAACGCCTCTCGGTCGAGGCGTCCCAACCTCACGGGTATCCAGCCTAACGCCTGCAAAATACTGTTTAATACTGGGATCGGAAACAAGTCATTGCGTCCCAAATACCAGGCCCTTCGACGCATCCCACAGCCGAGTAGCGGAATGTCAAGGTAGCTGGCATGGTTTGCGGCGATCAGCAGACCTCCGGTCCGAGGAATCTCCCCTTCGACACGATATCGAAAGCAAATCCACGCAACGACTCGTACCAGGGCCCACAAGAATCCATAGAGAATCCCGCTCACGACCCGGTCGACACTGTCGCAATCATCTGCTCCACCACTTGGTCAGGACTGAGGGCAGAGGTATCGATGAATCGTGCGTCACCCGCTGGAATCAATGGGGCGATCGAACGGGTCCGATCCCGCCTATCTCGGTCCGATAGATCACAGGACGTTGTCTCAACCGTCCCACCACGGCCTGCGGCGACCAGTTCACGGTGCCGCCGCGCGACTCGAACGTCTGCATCTGCCTCCAAGAAGAATTTATAGGGAGCGGTCGGAAAGACCTTTGTGCCGACGTCGCGTCCTTCTGCAACCACCGAACCTCTCTGACCGATCTGACGCTGGATCGGCAGCAGCCACTCACGGACAGCTGGAATGGCCGACACGATGGAGGCCGTTGCGGTGACTTCGGGTGCCCTGAGCTCCCCGGTGACGTCGCGGCCATCGACCGATACCTGCATTGCGCCATTGAGAAACTGCATGTGAATCAAGGTGGTCGGCAATAATGTTGTCACCGACTCATGATCCGTCGGACGTATCCCTGATTGCAAGGTTTTCCATGCGACGGCTCGGTACAGTGCTCCTGTATCAAGATAAAGGTAACCAAGCCGAGCGGCCAATAGTCTCGCTACTGTACTCTTGCCCACTCCGGCCGGTCCATCAATCGCAATAATCACTCAGCCCCCACACTTCTCGAACCGTACGATCCGTCGCACGGTTCTCACGCAAGTGGCGTCAACAAATCGACGAGTGCCTTCTCAAAGTTTGGAAATGACGTCTCCACGCAGCTCGTGTCGGCAATCGTCATGCTTTGTTCCGCCGTAAGGCCACCGATGGCGAGAGACATGGCCACACGATGGTCTCCATGGCTCTGGGCCTTGTCCGCAGCTCTCAACTTGCCGTTCTCTCCCCCTCGGCCTAATCCGCGGATGATCATCCCGTCCGGCCGTTCCTCGACGAGGGTTCCCATGGCCTTCAATTCGTGGCTCATGGTCGCAATCCGATCGCTCTCTTTGACCCGGAGTTCCGCTGCTCCGGAAATCACGGTGTCCCCCTCCGCCACGGCGGCAGCCACGCACAATACGGGAAATTCATCGATCGTTTTCGGAATGAGGTCGTGACCGATCGTCACGCCCTTCAGTGCGGATGACTTCACACGAAGATCCCCGACCGGTTCGCCGGCCGCTTCTCGCAGGCCCAGAACCTGAATGTCGGCTCCCATCTTCCTCATGACCTCGATCAAGCCGGTCCTCGTCGGATTCATCCCGACATTGTAAATAGTGATGTCGGATCCCTGCACGATCGTTGCTCCGACGATGAAGAATGCGGCTGCGGAGAAATCGCCTGGAATGGTCACATGAACGCCTCCCCAGCCGCTCGAAGGTCGCCCTTGTAAGACCAGGGTGCCTGCTTCTTTTGCGAGAGGTATCCCAAAGAACTGGAACATCCGCTCGGTATGGTCTCGTGACAGACTTGGTTCCTTATACCGAGTCTTCCCTTGAGCAAAGAGGCCGGCGAGTAGGAGGGACGACTTAATCTGCGCGCTGGCCACGGTCGAGGTGTACTCGATACCGTGAAGGCCGGCTCCTGTAATCGCCAGGGGAGCCAGCTCTCCGCCTTTACGCCCTCCAATAACCGCGCCCATCTCGCGCAGTGGCTTGACGACCCGCCCCATAGGACGCCGTCTGATCGATTCGTCGCCCGTGAGAACTGAGAAAAAATCTTGTCCGGCCAAGAGGCCTGTCAGCAGACGCATCCCGGTTCCGGAGTTGCCGCAGTCGATCGGAGCGTTTGGTTCGGACAACCCCCAAAACCCCTTCCCGCAGACGGTTAATTCGGTTGGAGTCTGCGTGATGGGAATACCCAGTCCCTGAAAGGCCCTCATCGTGTTCAGACAGTCCTCTCCCTGGCAGTAGCCTGCTATCGTGCTCGTTCCTTCTGCCAGTGCGGTGAGGATGATCGCCCGATGGGTAAGAGACTTGTCGCCAGAAACTGTGGTCATTCCCCTGAGTGGCCGGCCCGGGGTGATCGTCAATGATGTCATGAGTTGCTCGGAGAGGAACTGTTCAATTTTTCACGCTCGTCTTTGGCGCGTTCAAGCGACTTCTCAATTGCGGCTGCATCCCCACCCTTAATCAGTTGCTTCAATTCTTCCAGGGCCTGTGCATACCTGTCGATATAAGTCACCACATTATCCCGATTCCACAAGAAAATGTCTCGCCACATTTCCGGAGAACTCGCGGCGATCCTGGTGGTATCCCGTAATCCTCCTCCAGAATGGCCGACAAGATCCAAGGAAGGCACCTGCTGATCACGGAGCTCGGCTAAGGCATTCATCAGTGCAAAGGCGACCACGTGAGGCAGATGACTGACTGCACCCAGGATTTGGTCATGCAGATACGGATCCATTGTTAAGACAATCGAACCGGCCTCTTCCCACAGTTGCCTGACTCGCTCCAGTGCCGTGGGATCCGTTCGGTTTGTCGGGGTCAGAATGCAGCGTGCGCCCTTGAATAGCTGATCCGACCCGGCCGCGACTCCTGTTTTTTCCTTTCCTGCGATCGGATGCGCCCCCACAAAGTGTACGCTTGCCGGTAAAGCCGATTCCGACCGCTCGACCAAGGTTCCTTTCACACTACCCACGTCGCTGACGACCGCGCCGGGAGCCAGACAATGGGCCCATTCATGGAGGTGCCGTTCATAGGTATCGACAGGTGTCGCAAGGACCACCAAATCCGCCCCACGCACACCTTCTTGAGGATCGGCCACATATCGATCGATCGCCCCCAACGCGACCGCTGTCTTGAGATTCTCGATACGCCGGCCGACGCCGACAACCAGGTCTGCCAAGGCTTTTCGCCGAAGGATCATGCCGAGCGACCCGCCGATCAACCCCACTCCAATGATGGCAACCTGTTTGAAATGAACGGCCATACCGGCTTTACAGCTCTCTGCCTACGGCCTTCGCGATATTTCTGAGATCAGTCATCAAGGCTTTGAACTTCGAGGGCTTGATGGACTCTTCACCGTCACACAGTGCGCATTCTGGGTTCGAATGAACTTCGATGAGCAGGCCGTCGGCCCCGGCTGCCACTGCAGCCTTTGACATCGGAGCGACAAGATCCCACTTCCCGGTGGCATGACTGGGATCAACGATAACCGGCAGATGCGAGAGCTCTTTCAACGTGGGAATGGCCGCGAGATCCAGTGTATTCCGATATTGAGTTTCGAACGTGCGAATGCCCCGCTCGCACAGCATGACGTTCTGGTTGCCGCGTGACATGATGTACTCGGCCGACAGAAGAAACTCTTTGATCGTCGCCGACAGGCCCCGTTTCAGGAGTACCGGCTTGTCGTACGCGCCGACCTCCTTGAGGAGTTCGAAGTTCTGCATGTTCCGAGCGCCGATCTGAATGATGTCCGCCTTTTCGAGAAAGAGTTCGATGTCCCTCGTGTCCAAGATCTCACTGACAACCGGCAACCCGGTTTGTTTTCTTGCTTCGACTAAGTAATCCAACCCCTCACGGCCCAACCCTTGAAAGGAATAAGGCGACGTTCTGGGCTTATAGGCCCCTCCACGAAGAATCGTGGCCCCGGAAGCCTTCACTTCATGTGCAATCCCCACCGTAAGCTCAAGTCGCTCGACCGCGCAGGGTCCCGCCATGATGGCCAGTTTTTTGGCCCCGATCTTAACACCGCTGACGTCGATGATGGTGGCTTCCTTTTTAAACTCACGACTGACCAGTTTCCAGGGCGCAAGGATCGGCAGGACACTTTCCACGCCGGGAAGCGCCGTCAAGGGCTGATTGTGCAGGATGCGGTCGTCTCCGATGACGCCGATAATGGTACGCTCTTGCCCGGTGGATATCTGCGATTTCAAGCCTAGATCTCTCAATCGGTCGATAATATGGTCAACTTCGCTTTCCGACGCTTCCGGCTTCAACACGATAATCATAATTTCCTCGCTGGTTCTTCACTTTCTCCATGCAAGACTTTCTCAAGGGCTTGGAGAAAGGCGGCATTTTCGTCGGGCTGACCGATGGTGACACGAAGCATGGTTCCATCGATATGGCGCACAATAATGCCCTCTCGCAGCAATGCTTCGAACACCAGTCGCCCATTCTGCTTTGCATCAAAATAAAGAAAATTTGTCTCGCTCGGGACCGAAGTGATGCCCAGCGCACCCAACCCCCGTTCCAGCTGTTCCATCCCAGCCACGTTAATCGTCCGGCTCTTGGCCACATGTTCGTCATCTTCCAACGCAGCCAGCGCGGCTCTCTGGGCGAGACTGTTGGCATTGAATGGAGGGCGAACTCTATTAAGAAGGTCGATGATCTCCAACGTGCTGATACCATACCCGACGCGCAATCCCGCTAACCCATAGATTTTGGAGAATGTTCTTAACACGATCGCGTTCCGCCCCTGTTTCACGTAGGCCATCGCATCGGGAAATCGAGGATTGCGGACATACTCAAAGTACGCTTCGTCAAACACGACGATGACATCTTCCGGCACTTTTGCCATGAGCCGATCGACCGCTTCCGCGGATACCATGGTCCCTGTCGGATTATTTGGATTGCAGAGAAAGAGCAATCTGGTTCGAGGTGCCACGACACGTAGCATTGACTCGAGGTCGTGCGTCCAGTTGACCAGTGGTACGACCACCGGCTTGCCGTGGACGGCAGTAACCTCCATTTTATAGATGACAAACGTGTGATCGGCCATGATGGCTTCATCACCCGGAGTCAAGAACGTCCTAGCCAACAAGCCAAGGATCTCATCGGACCCGTTACCTAGAATGACTTGCTCTCTTGCCACCTTCCAACGATCGGCAATCGCTTGTCGAAGTCGATAGGCACCCCCGTCCGGATATCGATGCAGCATATCCTGCGCCCCGCTCAACGCTGCCAATGCTTTCGGTGAAGGCCCGAGTGGATTTTCGTTGGAGGCAAGCTTGATGACCCGGGTGAGGCCAAGCTCTCGCTGTAATTCATCGATCGGTTTACCCGGGACGTACGGACTGAGCGATCGGATATCTGGATGAACCTGTAGCGCCATGGTCAGCTATGGATTGGGTAGGAACCCAAAATCTTCATGAAGAGACAGCGTCCCTTTACTTCTTCCACCGCTCTATTGACGCGTTCCTCATTGATATGGCCTTCGACATCCACGAAAAAAATATACTCCCAAGCCTTTCGCTGGGAGGGACGAGATTCGATCTTGGTCATGTTGATTCCGTGAGAAGCAAATGGGCGGAGGAGGTCATACAGGGCACCGACTTTATCCTTGACCGAGAACATTAACGACGTTTTATCTTTCCCCGTTCGCTCCGACGGCTTCTGCGACAGAATCAGGAAGCGAGTAAAGTTGTTGAGGTTATCTTCGATGCGGGCCTTAATGACTTTGAGCCCGTACAGTTGGCCGGCTAATTCCGACGCAATGGCAGTCGAGGCTGGTTCATCGATACACAGTTCGGCTGCCCGAGCGGTACTGGCGACTTCAACCGCCGGCACATGCGGAAGATTGGCCTCCAACCAGTTCCGGCATTGCGCAAGGGCATGGGGATGAGAATAGATTTTCTTCACATCCTCGATGAGTCCGGATTTTGAGAGGAGGTGATGTGAGACCTCCTGAAGGACCTCCCCATAGATCGTCAAATTGGAATCGATAAACATGTCGAGAGTGTGATTCACCACACCCTCCGTGGTGTTTTCAATCGGCACCACGCCGAAATTGGCTCGACCTCGCTCAACTTCGCTGAACACCTCTTTAATACTATGAACGGCCATATATTGGACCGACGAACCGAACTTCTGCATGCAAGCCATGTGGGTAAAGGTCGCCCGCGGTCCCAGATACGCCACCTTCTGCGGCGCCTCCAGCGACAAGGAAGCCGACATGATTTCACGATACACCGATCGGATGGCGTCGCTGGGGAAAGGGCCCGTGTTGAGCTTCGTTAATCGTTCGGTAATTTCCGCTTCTCGGCCCGCAGTATGGAAGTTGGCTGCTGGATCCTTTTCTTTCTTAAGTTTGCCGATTTCGATGACACTCTTCGATCGCTCATTGAGAAGCCGAACGATTTCGTCATCGATCCTGTCGATTTCTTTGCGATGTTCAAACATATCTCTTGGCATGGTGAGCCTGACCTCTGACACCAGATCCGGAAGGACTACCTCATCCCTGTGACCGGAGGGGGATCACATCGGCAAGTGAAGAATTCTACAGGAACGGTGGAATCTATTGCAAGGATAGCGCTTGGATATCAGGAGTTTCGAAGCATTCGAACATACAGGGCTCACATCAGCAAGGGAGAAGGCCGTTTAAAGTGATCGTACGCCAAACGAGTCACTTGCCGGCCACGACCGGTACGATCAAGGAAACCGGCTTGGATTAGGTAGGGCTCATACACATCCTCGATTGTGCCCTTGTCTTCCTGGACTGCGGCAGCCAAGGACTCCACACCGACGGGTCCCCCATTGAACTTCTCGATGATGGTGATCAGAATTTTGCGGTCCATCTCGTCAAAGCCTGCCTCATCGATCCCAACCCAAGCTAATCCTTCCTTAGCCACCCGTTCGGTGATATACCCATCAGCCTTGATTTGGGCATAGTCCCTGATCCTCTTAATCAGCCGATTCACTATCCGCGGTGTTCCGCGCGCTCGACGCGAGATTTCCTCGGCACCCGCCCGATCAATCCCAATACCTAAGACCCTGGCCGAGCGCGTCACAATCGCTTCCAGCTCGGACGCCCCATAGAACTCCAGCCGATAAACTAAGCCGAATCGGTCCCGCAGCGGGGACGTCAGAGAGCCGGCCCTGGTCGTCGCCCCCACAAGCGTGAAAGGCGGCAAATCAAGCTTGACTGTTCTCGCGGCAGGCCCCTGTCCAATCACCAGGTCCAGCTGAAAATCCTCCATGGCTGGATACAGCGCTTCCTCAACGGACGCGGGCAGGCGGTGAATCTCATCGATAAAGAGCACATCATGTTCCTGAAGGTTGGTCAGAATCGCCGCCACATCGCCAGCATGGGCTAAGACCAACCCTGACGTCGACCGCAATGCCGCGCCCATCTCCCTGGCGATAATGTGGGCAATCGTCGTCTTTCCGAGACCGGGCGGTCCGTAGAAGATGGCATGGTCGAGTGCCTCTTCCCGCTGCTTAGCCGCTTCGATACAAATTCGAAGCGATTCCTTCATTTTGTCTTGGCCGACGTATTCATCGAGCGTCTGAGGTCGAAGAGCATTCTCCTGACCCCGCTCTTCGTCCGTAGCACGATTGGTTACGAACCGTTCAGTCATGGTGCGATGCCTACGTCTACCTGCTCTCCTGCATCTGTTGATACTTTGGAGGGGACGGCAGAGCTCCCTGCCCAGGCTGGGCCGTGCTGCCGCAATCAGGAGGACATCTTTTGTATCCCTGGGTCGAGTCGGGAAAATTCTGCTCCATTTTTTTCAACTGGCATTGTGTCAGCCGGCCACCGTCTTTGCTGCCGCATCGAGCAGGAAGCGAGGAACTGCCGATTTCAGCATAGCCGTCGGGACAGGATCCACACACACCAAGCATGTTTGCCCCCAGCGGCACGCATTGCACGAGAGTCGGGTCGTCGTCTTTACAGATTTCTGAGGACTGGGTGACGCCGGTCGTGGCATACCCTTCAGGGCAGGCTCCGCAGGTCATTCTGATGCTTTTCGGCTCCGTGGCCTCTTGCGCGATACTCCGAAATGGGAACGCGACCACGAGAACGGCCCCGATCGAAATGCCGTGCACGAGCATCTTGCCGATGTTCCTCACGTCGAGCGGCATAGGCTTACCCCCTTGCTAGCTCCTTGAGCCCTTTGCGGATGAGATCTTTCAACGCCAACGATCCTGTCGCCGCCTTTGTCACCCGCTTCAAGGCTTCCTTGACATCCTGGGAACGATAACCCAAGTTTACCAGAGCGGAGAGTGCATCCTCGTACAGGCCATCCAACTCGGGTGCGTCAGGAGCAGCGACTTGGGGACGAACACCCTGGATTTTGTCCACCTTATCTTTCAGTTCAAGCGCAATACGCCCCGCCGATTTCTTCCCGATCCCCGGAACGGTGGCAAGCTTTTCGACATCCTCAGACTGGATCGCATGAACAAGATCCGTGACCGACAGGCTCGAAAGCACGCTGAGGGCCAGCTTTGGACCAATGCCCGACACGCTCGTCAACAACAAAAACGACTCCTTCTCGCTGTGCGAGAGAAAGCCGAACAGCTGAATTGCATCTTCCCTGAGATGCGTATGAATATTCAGTGCGGTGATTTCGTCAAGGTTCGGAAGGGCGTAATAGGTGCTGAGTGGAATATGAACCTCGTACCCGACCCCTTGCACATCGAGCGTGAGGTGGGTAGGAGCCTTGAACGCCAACCGCCCCGTGAGAAAGGCGATCATCTCGTCTCGTTATCCGAGGGCAAGAACCATGGTGATGAGCTGAATTATCCCGTCGCAGTCGCAGCGACTTTCTCCATAACCTCATCTGGAATATCGAAGTTTGCGTGGACCTTCTGGACGTCATCATGTTCGTCCAAAACTTCCATCAATTTCAACATTTGCTCGGCAGACTTCTCTTCCAACCTGATGGTATTCTGAGGTAGATACGTAATTTCCGCAAGCGTCGTTTCGATCTTGGCGTCCGCCAGCGCCTTTTTCACGGCTTCAAACTCATGAGGGCCGGTGATGACCTCGATGGATTTCTCACTCGTCTTGACATCCTCGGCTCCGGCATCCAACGCCAATGAAAGAAGCGTATCCTCATCAACCTTCCCCTTCTCAATCGCAACGAGCCCCTTCTTATGGAACTGCCAGGCGACGGCGCCCGCTTCCGACATATTGCCGTGATTTTTCGTCAGGAGACTGCGAATCTCCGCAACTGTCCGATTCCGGTTGTCGCTGGTGATTTCCAGCAGGAGTGCCGTCCCGCCAGGCCCATATCCCTCTAAAGAAAATTCCTCATAGGTCACACCAGGTAGTTCACCGGTCCCACGCTGGACGGCTTTCTTCATGGTGTCGCCAGGCATATTGGCTTCCTTGGCCTTGGCAATCGCCAGACGCAGCCGGGGATTCCCGTCGGGGTCACCACCGGACCGAGCCGCAATGGTAAGCTCCCGGATGATTCGCGTGAAGATCTTTCCACGCTTCGCGTCCTGGGCTCCCTTGTGCCGTTTGATCGTGGCCCAGTGACTATGTCCACCCATAGCGATCCTCCCCTACCCCGACCCGAATTCTGTGAGCTGGTTAGAGATGTCTGGTGCAGCTGCAATGATTGTAGAGGTGTAGACGTAGCACAGGCTTCGGAAAGGTGTCAATTATGTCGGAAGCCGATCCGATCCATCTACTCGAAATACAAGAGAAGCTGAATGCCGATTGCGATCACAAATCCCCCCCAAGCCATTTCCCACCTCTTCACGTGATGATGCGAGGCACCGGAAGTCCACGAGACCATCGCATTCGATATGGCAGCCCCAAGACCGAGGCTTCCGAGAAGTGCATGGTGCAGCTCGATCGTGTGATTCGCCGGGTGATTCCCATGGGAGTGGGCAAAGAGCATCAGCGCTCCGGTCAGGCCAAAGAACAGCATTGGAGCCGCCCAGGCCGGGTGGCGAGCCCAACCGATTCGGCGGAGCGTCTCACTCACCGCAGCAATAGAGGCAAACACTCCGTAGAATTTATGCTGGAGAATTTCTGGGTCTTGTCCGGAAAACGTCTGAACAAAACTCAGCGGTCCGATCGGCCAGGCCTGATGGTCACTCCAGACCATCAGGTAGGCTCCGATGACCCCGAGCGCACTTGGCAGAATGAGACGAGTCCAGAATGGCAACGAGTACCGCAGCGCATGCCCTAACTCAGCCAGACCAAACAGCAGGACGAATAGCCCGGCAAAGTGATGATTGAACTCAGAATAGGCGACGCCTCGCGCAGACCCTTCCCATCCTCCATCGGCATGTTCGCCGTGCGGATTGTTCGTTGTACCAGGGGCGATGGAGACTGTATGATGCTCCGGCGATGATTGAGCGCGCACATCTGCCCCCCAGGGAGACTGCACGACCATGAGCACCAGAACAAACAGGAAACAAGTCCACTGCTTCATGCGAGAACTGCCGAACGAATGCACACAAACAATCTGAAGGCCCATCCGGGAGGCCGGATGGGCCTTCGCGACACCTGATTCATGCAGCTCTCGACTACATGAACTTCATGAACTTGTCCTTCGCCTCGTCCATCACTTGAGCGGTGATGGTCGACACCCCACGTTCCTTTGCCAACCGCTCGATTTCTTTTCGCGCCATGGGACGGATGAAGTCTGGGATATTGTCGAGCCGTTGTTCAGCCTCCCGTGACCAGGTCATACCGTTCGGCGAATCGTTCTTCGAATCATCCATGACTTGCAATGTGATGGTTTTGAATCCATTCTTGCGCGCATAAGCTTCCACACTGCTCTGGACCATCGGTTTCACGAAGGCGGGAAGCCGGTCAAGCTTCTCCTTGGCATCGACAGTCCAGGTGAACTCGGAGGACCCTGCGTTCGTGCCGTTCCCCGGCTTGCCGCCGGCCGTCAGTCCCATCTCGGCTACCATCGCCGAGAACGGACAGCCGCTCGTTTTTTCTCCGGCTTTGGCTGGAGATGCCGATGCGGCGACAGGTTCCCCGGCCTGAATCTTCTCGTTGAGGTAGGCCCCCATCTGGCCTGCGCCGGCCAATGCTTCATCTTTCAACGTCCCCCGAGTCATTTCGAACGGTTCAGCTGCAACAGTCCGTCCACCCAATTTCACGCCCAACGAACTGACCATCTGCGTTTCTCCTGGATTGGTAATCATGGAGAACTTCGCTCCGCAGGATGGACAGCCAAAAAACACCCCGAGCGATGCTTCGCCGGGCTTCTCCACTTTCTCAAAGTTCATGTAGGTTTCGCAGTTGAGGCAAACAAATTTCATAGTGACTCCTCTCTCACAGCCGCACCACCGTCACAGTTTCTCTGCCAACACCTTCTTGTAGTCCAGCAACGTCCTGATGCGACCGGCAATTTCCTGGTACCGTTGAATCGTGGGATAGGTCTCGTCGAGCAAAGGGGCTCCCTTATCGAACGTGCGGGCGAGTGTGCGATCAAATGGAATCCGCCCGAGGAGCGGGAGATCGAGCACCTCGCACATGGCTTCGGTATTGCCCTCGAACAGCTGGTTCAATTCGCCGCAAGACGGACATCGATACTCACTCATGTTTTCGACGATCCCCAGCACTTTGACGCCCATATCGCGCGCATAGGTCACGGACTTCTGCACGACATCGGAGGCGACCTCTGAGGGTGTCGTCACCACAATTGCGCCGGCCAAGTCGGGAATGAACCCCGCGATGACCGGAGGCTTGTCTGCTGCAGCACCCGGAGGCAAATCAGCGAGCAAAAAGTCCAGTTCACCCCAGACGGCATCGGCCAGAAATTCTCGGATCACGTTCATTTCCATAAGCCCGAGCCAGACAGGGCTGACATCCATCGGCCCTTTCCACCGGACGGGGGAGGCCTCGTCCAAGAAGAAATCCATTGAAGCAACCTTGACTCCGAGAGGTCCCACAGGAGGAATGGCTCCTTCTGACGTCATGGTCAATGATTGGCCATGAAGCCCCAGCATGCGCGGCACACAGGGACCGTTCAGGTCCACATCGAGCAAGCCCACTGTGGCGCCTTGACGGGCGAAGGCCAGTGCGAGATTCACGGTGGTCATGCTTTTCCCGACACCGCCCTTCCCGCTCATGACCACAAGCTTGTGCTTGATACCGGCCATCCGTGCACGGACCTGCTCAGTCTGCTCGGTCATCTGTTGAATGACCTTTGCATCGTCCGAATACTTCAATTTCCCAAGGATGGCTTTCAGATCCTTTTCAGACGCCATATTCCGACCGCTTAAGATTGTCTAAAATTGCAATCAAGCTACGCTATCACAAGGATTTTCAATGAGTCAAACCGGCGGAAGGTAAGGTAAGGAGGCGGCGGTCAGCGACCAGCGGACTTGCGCCATCGGCCGATTCTTTCTTTCAGCTCGTTGTGGGTGAGGACCCGTCCCTCGGCGACATCCTTCAGGCCTCGCTCCACCTGTTGTTTGAAGAACAACTCTTCCATGATTGTGCCGGTGCTCACATCATCCGGTAGGTTTTTGATCAGTTCCAACGCTTCAGCTTTGGCCTTGGCCATGTGATTCCTCCCTCATCGCCAGTATTGATCAGGCTATGCCCAGCCGTACAAAAAAGCAAGCTTACGAGGCGTGAGACATGGCAAGCGAGAGAGACCGTGGTCATACAGGGCGAGCAAACAAGATCGCAAATAGGAGTCAATAGTCATGTAAGACCCCGTCGAGGCACTCGAGAGCGGCGGAGCCTATGGTCGTCAATATGTAAAAGCCTGACCCCCATACTAAAGCCTGACCCCATACTTTTACACACTAATAGCTACGGATATGGCACCGATACTATCGACCAAGGGAACCGCATGGAGTTCAGAATCCCTGGCGATAAGGTCTTCGATGTCCTGAAGCTCGTTCCCTGCGGTCGGCGACCAGCGGACTTTCGCCATCGCCCAACTTCTTACTTTCAGCTCGTTGTGTGTGAAATCCCGACCCTCGGCGACATCCTGAAGGCCTCTCTCCACCTGTTGCTTGAAGAACAACTCTTCCATGATTGTGCCGATGCTCACGTCATCCGCTAGGATTTTGATCAGTTCCAACGCTTCGGCATTGGCGCACGCCTGGGCTTTTATATGCGAGATATCCGAGTCGCTCAGCCTTGTGCTTCTCGCTCTGGTTGATAATCGTTTGGGGTTTCAGTAGACTCGCTCCTCAGAATTACTGGATCAGGTGATTCATCACCGTATCCAGACGGTTTACCTGCACATGAACATCAATCATGGCTGACCTCGTCGAACGCATCACAGTCAACCTGGAGCAATGTGGTGGGAGGCCCTGTATTCGTGGGATGCGGATTCGAGTTGTCGATGTGCTGGATTTGCTGGCCGCGGGTCTCTCTCAGCAGCAAGTTCTTGAAGAATTACCTGACCTTGTAGCGGAAGATATATCCGCTTGCCTGAAGTTCGCCAGCAGCCGACTCAATCATCCCATTCTCACAGCGTGAAGCTCTGGGTTGATGCTCAGCTCTCTCCCGTGATCGCTCAGTGGCTTAGTTCGACCTATGGCGTGGAAGCGGTGCCAGTGAGAGACCTGCGCTTACGTGATGCACGGGATCGAGACATCTTCCTCTCCGCCCGGGAGACGAAGGCGATTATCTTAACCAAGGACAGCGACATGGCCGACCTCGTCACTCAACTTGGATCACCGCCTCAGGTCTTGTGGATTACGTGTGGTAACACGTCCAATGCCAAACTGATGACCATCCTTACAAAGGCATGGGCGGTTGCTGAGAAGCTCCTCAAGGCGGGAGAGAAGATCGTCGAAATCAGTGACAGAATGGACTAAAGAAAAGACGGCCGCTGGAGCTACTTGAGGCATTTCATGGGTAACAAATTGACCGGTAGGGCTCTCGCCAAATTCGAAGCCAAACGCAATGTGTGGCAAGAAGTCCTGGACAGCGGACGGGAGATCAAAGCCGGCGGGGGGCAAAAAGACGAAAGTTGATGCCAACTCGTATGTCGTTCGTGTGCGGCTAAAGAGCGGACTATCACAGGCGGAGTTTGCCGCTGCGTTGGGTGTTTCGAAGCGCACCCTAGAGCAACGGGAGCAAGGCCGTCGCAAATCATCCGGGGCCGCGAAGCAGCTCTTGAATCTTGCCGAACGCGATCCCGAGGTCCTCGTTGAGGTAGCGACGTGAGCGACGTCGCCTATCTTCGCGCTCTTCTTCCTACACTCATCATCATTGGTGTGCTGTTCTTCGGAGGCTGTTCCAATCATAACGCGATGCTTGCGAAGGAGATTAGTGTTCCACAAGACAAGGTTCAAGCTGCGGCTTTGTTGAGGAAAGGCTGTGACGGGGGACAGCCGAATGACTGCTTCAAACTCGGCGCCATGTTTGATATTGGGAAGGGGGTCCCCCAAGACATAGTCCAAGCCGCGGCGCTCTACCGAAAAGCTTGTGACGGCGGGGTAGCGGAAAGCTGCTTCAACCTCGGTGTATCGTATGAGAATGGTTATGGTGTCATAAGCGGGGTCAGATCTTGATTTGTGCATCACCAGTTTCCGTGGATGCACGATGCGACCGATCGTCGAATAGTGCAGGCGTCCGGCGCGCTTGATCTCACGCAGGCTATCGTAGCTGCGTCGAAATCCGTCAGGCCTGCGAGGACGACATCGATGTTCGGCGGCGGCTTTTCTTCGGTCTTGCTCATATGGATGGCGATGATAGGAGTCGGGTGGACGAGAATCAGTGACGAGGTGCCCATCGAACACTTCACCCCACTACGCAACATCCGGTTAGGCCGATTCTCTTGCACCGTCAGGTGACAGTCAGTTACGCTAGGAACATGCCGCTCGATCGGATTCGGATTGATCCACGTGTCTGCGGTGGGAAAGCCACTGTTCGTGGCCTTCGCATATCAGTGGATTTTGTGTTGAAGCTGTTGGGCGATGGGTACACGGCCGCCGATATCGTACGGGAGTATCCAGAACTTGAGATGGAGGATGTGTACCAGGCGGCGAAATATGGCGCCTGGCTCGCCAGTGAGCGCACGTCCGCCGCTTCATGAGGCTGTTGGCTGATCTTCATATCGCCCCTCGAACTGTTGAATTCCTCCGGACGCTGGGTCATGACGTAGTTCGGGTCACCGACCTCCTTCCTGCGGATTCGGCAGACGAGGTGATTGTTGAACGTGCCGCACAAGAACGCAGAACCATTCTCACACAGGACCTCGTTTTTTATCGATCATTGCACTCTCTGGTCGACAAACACCGTCACTGCTTTCCCTCCGCCTGAATTCCTCGAAGGTTGAGATCGTCAACGCAGTACTACAGCGAATGCTTCCTGCTCTTGAGTCTGACCTCGAACAAGGTGTGATTGTCACGATTGAAGACCAGCGCATTCGACTGCGTCGGTTGCCGCTGGACACTCAACTCTGACCCCTGTGCTAAGCCTCTCGGTGAGCCTTATACTTCACGTGGCCATTTGGATGGAATACCGGAAGATCGGCTTCGCCTCGATGGCCTGGGCCAGGACGACCCGGCGCTTCACTTCGTCGAGGATCTGAGGGTAAGATATCAAAGTCTGACCCTTATCTCATTGACCCTTATCCCATGGGACGGTCAATCGTTGGTCACACGGCTCTGGGGAAGGGGCACCATATTCTTGGGCGGCGCCTGCTGGAACGGATCACCATTGCGAACCCCGATGCCGGAGTCAGGGCCTGTATGGATGCCGCCATCGCTGAAGCATGGCGCGCCGCCCGCGAATTGCCGCGCCTCACATGAAGGCACCAGAATTTTTGCGCCAGTTGTTATCGGTCCTTCTCCTGTTTGCCGGCCCTCCGGTCTCTGCACAAACTCTTCGCATAGCATGTCTCAAGGCTACCGACAAAGAACTGAACGCACACATCGAGAAGGAGATTATCCATGACGCATGAAGACGCACCTGTGGGATGTCTCCTTTCCCGCCGCGAGACTGTGGCGCTGTTGGGCGTCACGGGCCTGCTGTGGCTCACGGGAGGCCTGCCCCTCCGGCGAGCGCTTGCGGATACCCGCGGGTTGTCTTGCGTCGTCCGGCCGGAGCAAACCGAAGGGCCGTATTTCGTCGACGAGCGTTTGCATCGGTCCGACATCCGTTCGGATCCAGCTGATGGACTGGTCAGGCCCGGTACTCCATTGGTTCTCACGCTTGTCGTCTCTCGCGTCAATGCCGGAGGCTGTCAGCCTCTCCCGGGGGCTCAAGTCGATATTTGGCACTGCGATGCAATGGGCCTCTACTCCGACGTGCGTGATCCGGGGTTCAATACGATCGGCCGGAAGTTCTTCCGCGGCTACCAGATCACCGACGAGCGCGGCGAGGTCCGATTCGTTACCATATACCCCGGTTGGTATGAAGGCCGGACGGTGCATATCCATTTCAAGATACGGACCGCCCCAGCGGCCCCACGGGCTTTTGAGTTCACGTCGCAAATGTATTTCGACGACGGATTGACGGATCGCGTCCATGCTGACCCGCCGTATGCCGCGAGAGGAATGCGTACCGCGCGAAACCAGCATGATCGCATCTTCCGGCGTGGCGGCGATCAACTCATGCTGGCTCCGGCGGCAGCGGCCGATGGCTACGAGGCGGCGTTTGCCGTCGGCCTCCAGTTCCCGTGAACAGCCGCGCTGGCGGCTGAACGGCTCACGTCGCTTCAGGCGCTTGGATTGCTTGTTCCGACACAAAACTCTACGAGAGGCCTTGACGAGAGAGGCGGGTTGATTGGTACATTCTGTCCGACCGACAGGGTGGATTTACATGAAGGCCTGACCTCCATTTATTGCTTCATGGAAACGGGAAGTTTCATGATCTTCCGTGCTCCGGCTCGGTGGTATTGCGCCGTGCTTCTTGCTTGCCAGCTTGTGGGATGTGCGACGACCGACCGGCCGACCTCGGCGCAGCCGCCACAAGTGCAGATAGTCGAAGGGCTGACTCTGAAGTTGTGGAGCGAACCCTCTCCGGCACGTGTGGGCACGAATCAGATTTTTTTGGAAGTCAATGCACCGACAAGGAAAGCCACGGTCAAGAGCGATGTCCTGCTCACCTATCAATCGGCAGAAGGGACGAAGGCCACCGTCCGAATGCGGCCTGTCCCGGGGAAGTTCGATATCTTCAGTGCCATGGTCGAATTCGATTCCGCCGGCAAGAGAACCTTCATGGCCACGGTGCAGAGTGCAACCCAACGGCCTGCGATTGCACATTTTCAGTTGCCGGTGATCGCATCGGACGAGGCTCCATAAGCACGCATTATTCTGGAGCGCTCCTACTATAGTGAATCGGCCGATTCGACCGGTCAGGGACCAAGAGTCCGATTGAGGTGGAAATAATGCGGGCTACTTATCGAATGAACAGATCAGTGACAGAATCACGAGCTGTTGGCCGCGTGCGAGTCCGATGACCCCAGGGGCGACTTCCCCTCCCTTGAAGAAGCCCCCATTCGGTCCCGTCGATTCGTCATAACGGTATTCCAAACGCAGGAGCGCGCTGGTCCATTCCCGCACAAACTCGTATTCCAACGTCGTCGTGATCGCCTTGAGCAGTTGTTCCGACCCGGTGATCCGGCCGTCGGGATCCCAATAGACTTCAGGCCGGAGCGCCACACTCCAAGGTCCTTGCACGTTCCACCGAGCGTTAAAGGCCGCACCCGTCCAAAATGTTCGAGGGTGCCCGACTTGCTCGGCGGCATTCTCGGTGCCGATGTCATAGCTGATCGCCAGGACGACAGGTTTTCGTTGCCATTCCAGGATGCTGTCGGAGAAGAACCGCCAGAACTCGAGCGCAGTGTTGGCTTGATCGGGACCATAATACAGGTTTTGGGTGAACGTGAGATCGGGGCGCAATTTCCAGGCGACCTGGGTCCCATAGCTGAATTGATCATTGATATGGGAGAGGTAGTTATACCCATTGATCGCATAGAAGCCGACGTTCACGGTGTCACTCACGGGGTACCGAACCCGGAGTCCAAACATAAAATAGGGAGCGTTGTCCGCTATGTAGGGTCGCGTATAATTCAGGTTGTATTTCGCATAGATGGATTCGTACCCAATGTAGCTGTTGAATAATCCCGCTGTGACCACCAGACCTTTTCCCATGGGGATCAGATACGACACATTGGCCCGAGAGAAGTGCCGCAGGGTATCCGCGCCGGAGATCGGTTTGTCTCGTTCAGGGACCGGTTGAGGGACCAGCCCATCCGTGTCATATCCGGCTTGGACCGCGAACTCCATGCCCCATGGGGACGACAGAGAGATGTTCTTCTTGACGTAGGCCAAGGCCATATTGGGAGCAAACTCATTAACCCGCGCTGTGGTGGTCTTGCTGCGCCATTGGTGATTTTCGGGAAAATTGAAGTCCACGGCATAGCCGAGATCGAGGAAGCCCCCAAAGTGCCAGCCGGAACTGACAGGTCCGGTATCCTGACTCTGAGCCAGGAGTGGGATGCAAAGAAGAGCGCAGAAAAACAGCCAGATCCACGCTGCTTTCTGTAACCACGTCACAATGAAAAGTACCATCGAGATGGTTCCCGGTCAGAGCGGCCGTCAGGATTCGTCAACGATGAACCACTGGAGATCGACCATTGGGGGAGGTATCGACCAAGACTCGCCGGTTGAGCGTAGTTGACTACGGTATCAACGATCCGAACCAAGGAGAAGGCTGGGAGAAGGAATTTCGTGGTCGGTCGCAACGATAATCCCCCGACTAACAGTGGGAGGACTTAGCTTCGCGAGGAATTACCACAGTTTCATTATGTCCCACAAGTTACGATTCCTATTCATGAACTCTGACCAAGCATCTTCGGTTTCGAAGACCTTGCGACGTTCACTCGGACCTACCGGACAATGCATTTGCAAGGGTCACCTATGAAAACGACCGTCGAGCGTGAGCAGGCCAGTTCGCGATGCGCTCTCCCAAACGTCTCAGTGGCTGAGGCGCAGATGACGTTGGTCTGATTGTGAGGTTAGATCGAATACTGGAAGATCGGCTTGGCCCCGATGGCCTGAGCCAGAACGCCTCGGCGTTTTAACTCGTCCAGGATGCGAGCAGTCGCTGCGTCGAAATCCGTCGGGCCACTGAGGACAACATCGGTATTCGGTGGTGGCTCTTCTTCGGACTTGCTCATGTGGACAGCGATGACCGGTGCGGGATGCACGAGAGTCCTGATCGCCTGAGAAGCCTCTCGATAAGCAAGGCCGAATGGATTCGTCGTGGAGACAACGATCAGACCGGTGTCGGTGAGCAGGCGTGCGACTTCGCCGTAGCGCCGCGCCATTTCAGTCGTCTGCCCTCGTTCTTCTTCGCTCAGATCGGCATCCAGCCCACGGCGAAGGTTTTCCCCGTCCAGCAAGTAGGCATGGCGCCCGTCCGCGACGAGGCGACCTTCAAGCTTTCTAGCCAAGAACGATTTGCTGGTGTGCCGTCCCCCGGTAATCAGGACGACCGCAGCCCGATGGCCATACTGTTGCGCACGATCCTCAACCGTGACTTCGCCCTTCACCCATGCAAAGTCGCGTCGTCTGGCTTCTTCGCGGAGAAACTCCTGGTCGTCATGGACCAGTTCAGTGATGATCCCACCGCCTGCGATGTCGTATTCGTCCACGAGGACGAACCGGCCGGTGGATTCGAACGACGTCGACAGATCGAACGCCACCGGCGCTTTTGTACGCAAGGTCAGTTCGGCCACTTGGTTCTTGCTGATGGTACTGCTGCCCTGTTGCTGAGCGAGGTCCATTGTATCGATGATCCGATGGATCGAGGCCACTTCGCAATCCACTTCTTTTGTCGCCACGCGCAGGAGATATTTGCGCCCTTTTTCTAATGGCCGTTTGCCGAGCCAGAACAGATTGGCACGAAAGGCCGTGGAGACGAGGGGCAGATGTT
Source organism: Nitrospira sp. (assembly GCA_029194675.1). Classification (NCBI taxonomy): domain Bacteria; kingdom Pseudomonadati; phylum Nitrospirota; class Nitrospiria; order Nitrospirales; family Nitrospiraceae; genus Nitrospira; species Nitrospira sp. The sequence continues at coordinate 263,930 of JARFXP010000004.1, forward strand.
CCTGATGCGAGGCAACTTCGCCGCGTTCGACAAAGATCTGTTCGTCAAGCGTCACCCCGATCGATTGTCCGGCCTGGCCTTCGGTCGGTTGCGGCTCGATGTTGAAGGCCTCGACCGTCCTGATATTGGCCCGCTTATTGGACGGCGAGAAGACGAGGTGATCTCCCACCTTTAGACGTCCGGCGGTGATGCGGCCGGTGATGATTCGGCGTGCATCGAACTTGTAGACGTCCTGCACTGGCAGTCGAAGGGGCTGCTCCGACCGTGCCGCTTCCTTCTGGAAAGCGCTGAGAGTTTCCAAGACGGTTGGGCCGCTGTACCACGACATCTGCTTGCTGCGGTTGGCGATGTTATCACCGAGCTTGGCACTCACCGGGACAAACTGCGACGGCACGGCTTTGAACTGTCCCAGAAATTCCCGGTATTCCTTCTCGATCCCGTCGAACACGTCCTGCCGGTAACCGACCAAATCCATTTTGTTGACGACCACCGCAAACTGCCGGACGCCTAACAACGACAGAAGGTAGCCGTGTTTCTTCGACTGCTCCCTTACGCCTTCCAAGGCATCGATGAGCAGCAATGCCGCCTCGGCACGCGCTGCACCGGAAATCATGTTCTTCAGGAACTCTTTGTGCCCGGGTGCATCGATGATGATGTATTGCCGGCCCTTCCACATGAAAAAGGTGCGAGCCGTATCGATCGTAATCCCCTGCTCCTGCTCCTCGAGAAAGGCATCGAAGAGGAACGCATATTCAAATTCCTTCCCCTGTTGTTTGCAGATAGCCCGTACCTTGTCCAACTTGCCGTCGGGCAGTGAGCCGGTGTCGGCATAGAGCCGACCCAGCAAGGTGGATTTGCCGTGATCCACATGGCCGACGATGACGATGTTGAGGTTCTCAGATGGCTTGGTCGTCTCACTCATGGTCACATGTAACCATCTTTCCTCAGTAACTCCATCCCTCGCCCTTCATCTTGTGCTCGACCGGACCGTTCAGCCACGGTGGTATGGCGGAGTTCTTCGATAATGTCGTCTACGCTCTTAGCGGTGGATCTGATCGGCGAGGTACAGGGCGCGCAACCGAGGCTGCGATAGCGCGTGCCATCACCTTTGTCGAGATACAAATCGATGAAGGGAATATTCTCGAGCTTGATGTACTCCCAAATATTGATTTCCGTCCAATCCAGCAGGGGATGAATACGGATATGCGTGCCGGGAGGAAAGGTTGTCTTGTATTGGTCCCAGAGCTCCGGTGGTTGATCGCGAAAATCCCAGTCTCCGTGTTTATCCCGTGGGGAAAAATAGCGCTCTTTCGCCCTGGTCCCCTCTTCATCCGCGCGGACGCCGAGGATCACGCCGGTGTAACCTTTATTCTCCAGCAGTTGTTTGAGGCCGTTGGTCTTCAGCGCTGTGCAGCAGACCACTCGGCCCATCGTGTGGTTCATCCCAGCCGCCAAGGCTTCCTTGTTTTGGCCGACGACCAAATTCAACCCCCACTCCCGAGCCAGACGGTCACGGTACTCGATCATCGCCGGAATCTTGTAGCTGGTATCGACATGAAGGAGCGGAAACGGCACATGCCCGAAGAAGGCCTTGCGGGCAAGCCAAAGCAACACGGTCGAATCCTTCCCCATCGACCACAGCATGGCAAGGTTGTCGAAATGCTTATAGGCTTCTCGAAGGATGTAAACGCTTTGATCTTCAAGTTGCCGTAGGTGTTTCATAGGCTTGTTCCGTAAAATCTTACGCCGCGACCGGCTGTCGCACCAATTCATCGAGCTTGCGCCCTGCGGCTCCTCCATCAAGCGCCGCGCGTGCAGCCGGAAAGCAGGTCGACAGGGACACGCCTTTGCCCGCCGCATAGAGCAACATGGCCGCATTCATCAATACCCAATCTCGCGGCCCACCCTGCACCTGATTCTGAAGAATGCGCCGGAGCAGATCGGCCTCTTTCTCACGTTGCTCAGGTGGAAATCCTGCCATCTCCCTTGATGGGGCAAACGCTAAGCCGAAATCTTTCGGAGCCACTCCCAGCGGCATGATGCGCTCATCACGCAGTTCCAGAACTCTCGTCGCCATCGAGGCGGACAACTCCGGATCACCTTCAACTCCACGGATCACCAATGCTCGTCGGCACCCAAGGATTCGCAAGACCTCGGCTGTCTTTTCAAAATGCGGCGGATGCGTCAACCCTACGACTTGCACCGATGCCCGAGCGGGGTTCAGAAGCCTGGCGATCGGATGGAACACATTTCTGACGCCGAGCTCTTGACGCATCTCCAGAAATCGATAGAGGGGTGGATGGTACAGTCCGATATCCAGGTAGGCAAAACCTTTCTTGTTCACGTCTTCGGAAACCATCCTGGGATCGGCATCAACCGGAATGCCCATGGCTCTCAGCACTCCGGCACTGCCCGGCCGGCCAGGAATGCCGTCATAGCCGTGCATCAAGACTGCAGCTCCGGCTGCAACTGCAACAATGGACGCGGCAATAGTCGCGTGAAACGTGTCCTGCTTCCCGGCATAGGTCGGGACATCCACCAGGGCCAAGTCACGCGAGACAACGAGTGGCGGCACATATTGCCGAGCCGCAGCCGTCAGCGCCGCCAATTCGGTAACCGATTCCGTTTTGAATCGCATGGCAATGAGAAAAGCCCCAACTTGCATCGGCGTGGCCTCACCCTCAATCAACGCCTTCATCGCCTGTTTGCACTCATCCCATGTAAGATCCTTGGATGCTTTCGGGCCCTTTGCAATCTTGGCAAGGAGATCTTGAATCGGCATGTTACGACTTGTGTAGCCCGCATTCGGTCTTGGCAAAATTCTTCCAGCGACCGGCCCTGGGATCGTCGCCGGGTGCCACTGGGGTGGTGCAGTAGGTGCAGCCGATGCTGGGATAATTTTGATCGTGCAGAGGGTTGTAGGGAACTTCGTAGACCTTGATGTAGGTCCACACATCGGTCCACGTCCATCGGGCCAGTGGGTTCACTTTGATCAATTCAAATTTCTGATCCCACTCAATCAACCCGGCATTCGCACGGGACGGGGCTTGATCACGCCTGATTCCGGTAATCCATGCGTCGTATCCTCGCAGAACACGGGTCAGTGGTTCGACTTTCCGAAGCCGGCAGCACTGGTCCGGATCTCGAACCCACAGGGCCTCGCCGTACGATTCCGCTTGTGCCTTTGGTGTGAGCAAGGACTTCACCTGGATAACCTGCGCCGCCTGAAGACCGTATCGTTCAATCACTTGGTCTCGCGTGGCATAGGTTTCAGGAAATAAAAAATCGGTATCGAGATAGAACAACGGCACCGTGGGATTGACGCGATGGACCATATCGACAAGCACGACATCTTCGGCCCCAAAACTGCAGGCCAGAACAATCTTCTCGTATCGTTCAATGGCCGCTGTCAGTACATCTTGCGGCTGCTTCGTCTCAAACCAAGCGCTCCAACCTTTGAGCTCTGCGACCAGTTCGGAATGTCCATTAACGGTCATGGCGAATCAGATCCCTTACCCTTCGACCTTCTCCACCAGAATCCGATAATGCGAGGCTTCCGGTTCCAACGCTTCCTGTATCAGCACCTTATGTCCGTCATTCTTAAGGCTCATCGGCACGTTCTTGATCGGTTCACCCGCGTCGAGCCACACTTCCAACTGTTCACCAGTATCCATCATTTCCAGTTTCAACTTCGTCTTCACATAGTTCATTGGGCATGCGACACCGCGCAAATCGTAAACAGGCGCACCCGTTGCAATTGGGATAGCCGGTTTGGTTTCAACTGGTGCAGGCGCGACCGGAGGCTTTCCTTCTTTCATCGCCGACAGCTTCAGGTCCTTCCCCATCTGATCAGTCGCCGCACGGCAGGCATCGACAAAACCCTTGGCAAATGCCATCTTCTCCCGGGCCGATTCGGCCGACGTCTCTTTCGGGCCCAGATCGCCGACCTTCTTGCTCAAGTCTCGATAGACGGACGGCACAACACCTTTCTGTGCAATCCTGCTGTCGAACTCGATGAACGTTTCGGAGTCCGTCGAGGGCTCCAGTCCTTCTGTCACCAGCATTGCCTTAGCGGCAGCCAGTACGGCTCGATAGGATTTGTTCACTGATACGGAATACTGATGCTTCTCAACGAGTAACTTCGCTTGGTAGAGCTCTTGATCGGCCTCCAGAATGCCGTTTTCGATCATCTCGAGCGCGCCACCGGCACATTCGCCTGGGCCGAGATCCTCAAGGATAAATTCTTCTTCACCCTCCCAATCATAATAAAACGTGGGATCCGCTTCATAAGACGGCACGATGGTGTACGGGATCAACTCTTCTTTCAGCTTGTTCTTCCCGACGCGTGCGATGAATTTCGGCAAATTCTCGTTCGCTTGGCGGTCACGCCGGTAGACGTCGATCAGATGAGAAATCGCCGCCGGGACGGCCTTCGCCGGCAACTTCACCGTCATCTGGCCGATCTTTGCCGTGCCGTTCACCGAACCACCGAGATGCAATTCATAATGCGGCGCGACGTGGTCACCAAGGCGTTTTCCAACTCCATGCAGCCCGATCGTTGAAATGTGATGCTGTGCGCAGGAATTATGGCATCCGCTGATTTTGACATCGACTCCTGCCAGATCTTCCGGCACACGACCGGCTGGAAACACCTCGGCCAGTGCGCGCGCAAGGCCTTTGGATGATGTGATCCCAAGACCGCAGGTATCTGTGCCGGGGCAGGCAATAATGTCTTCAACCAGCTCCGCACCGGGATCTGCCAATCCATGAGACGTCAGATCCTCGTAAAAGTATGGGATCTGATCGATAGGAACCCATCGGATGACCAGATTTTGATTGATCGTGGTGCGAAGATTGCCGTTCGAATAACGCTCAGCCAGATCGGCGACGAAGAGCATCTGTTCAGCCGTAATGTCCCCCATGAACAACTTGATGGCCGCTGTGACATACCCATCTTGTTTCTGCTTGACGACGTTGGTTCGCTTCCACATCTCAAACGGCGTCTCGTGGCCATTACCATGAGGTCGATTCCCATTTCCGTTGCCGTTCCCAGCTCCATTGATCATGCCGTTGCGGGTCGGCATGATGAGTTTCGGCTCATCCTGATGCTCAAGCAGAGTCAGGGAACCGTTCTTGGGAAGCGCGTGACCCATAGCAACATAGGCTGCCTCCCAACGCCGTTTGAATTCCTCGAAGCCCAGCTTGTCGATCACGAACTTCATCCGGGCCTTGTTTCGATTTTTTCGATTGCCGAGGGTATCGAAGACCTTGATGACGGCCTCAATGCTAGGAATCAGTTCCTCCATTGGAGTGAACTCACGGAGCAGTTGTGCAATCCGTGGAGTAGAGCCCAGTCCTCCACCCACCACCATTCGAAAGCCGATCACTCCGTCCGCTCGTTTCACCGCCAGCAAGCCGATGTCGTGGATCGGAGTCAGGGCGCAATCGTGCGCACAGCCAGAGAAAGCAATTTTGAACTTTCGCGGGAGGCTTTGATTCAAGGGGTTCCGCAACAAATGATACGCGACTGTCTTCGCATACGGCGTCACATCGAATACTTCTCCTTGGCACACGCCGGCGAGGTGACATGCCGTCACATTCCGCACGGTATTGGCACAGGCCTCCCTGGTGGTCAGACCAACTTCAGCGAGCCCTCGCATGATACTCGGCACATCCTTCAGCTCGACGAAGTGCATCTGAATATCTTGTCTCGTCGTGACATGGCCGACTCCGGTCGCATATCGGTCGGCGAGCTCCGCCACACGTCGCAGCTGATTCGCGCTGATGCCGCCGAACGGGATCTTGATACGGACCATTTGCACACCAGGCTGACGCTGGCCGTAAATGCCGTATTGCAGGCGGAAAGGCTTGAAAATATCGGCAGGGAGCTCTCCGCCCAATGTTCGCACGGCTTCAGCCTCGAAGGTTTCTATTTCTTCCAGAATGGCCGGCGGAATCGGATTCGTGACAATTTTGGGGATAGTGAGGGATTCAACTGGGTTCATATACCGATCTCCTTGCCTCCTCTAGAGAGGAGCCTTCTAAGTCAAATGTGGTACATCGGATTGCGCTGAGCGTCGATCGTCCGTAGACGCAGCGCCAAGTGTTCGACAGTAATGTTTTCGAGAACTTTCCGTTCCGCCTGCTGAACTTGCTCCCAGACGTCATCCAACAGCAGCTCCGGCTTGGTGGCATGACGATCGCGTGCCCGTTGACCGACAAAGGATCGATGAAAGACCGGCCCTTCCAACGCCTCGAATATATCGGCGATCGACATTGCCGCCGGCTCATGCATGAGGAGATACCCTCCTTGGGCACCTCGCTGGCTTTCTACTAAGCCGGCGTTCTTCATCGCATGAAGAACTTGCTCGAGAAAACGGACGGGAATCCCGTGGCGCCTCGCGATCGTCCGCGCTTGAATCGGAGCTTCGCTTGCATGTATCGCAAGATCAACGGCTACCATAATTCCGTATGTCGCACGCTTGGACACTTTCATTCTTTACTATTCCTGTAGGGAATCGAAAATATACATTCTTCTCTCCATATCTGTCAAGATACCAGGAGCTTGCCAGGTTAAGATGATCGTCATTATTTAGCTGGAAGATATTCTTTGGGGTGAAGTTGAAAGTCCTGATCGAACCGGAAACCAATCTCCTTACTGACTTCATATCTGCAAAGCCATACGGAAAGCCGGCCGGAAGGACGTCGCGGCCATAGAATCCAATTGACATCGCTTACGCCCTCGGCAATAATCCGCCCTCTTCTTTCGGTGGTGCCTTCATGTCTGTGCCGTCATCCTCATTTACTATTCTGTTATTCACGAATGATACGGCCGTGCAAGCCCTGGTGAGGCAGGTATTCAAGGACGCTTCCGTTACGATCGCTCGGGACGCTTCGACCTTTCAGAGGGAGTTGCGAAAACATCGGTTTGATGCCGTCGTGATGGAGTCGCAAGGCGGACAGGAACAGGTGGGCGCGCTGAATGATCACCTTGACCCAGCCCGCACCCTCTGTATTGGAGGGTCTAGGGCTGCCTTGAAAAAGACGCTGAAAACGATCCAGTTGATGAATCAGCCGGACAGCCCTCAGCAGAACAAAGCCCGCGAGGCCTCCCTCGAAAGTTACTTAGAGGTGAAAATGGGTGAATTCGTGAAGGGGATGAGAAATGGATCGGCTAAGAACCTCCATCCGATCCTGATTTCCGCCGTAGAACGCCCTCTCATCACGTCAGCCCTGCGCGAGACAGGAGGCAATCAAATACAAGCGGCTGAACTGCTTGGACTCAACCGTAACACGTTGCGAAAAAAAATCGTGAGTCTTCACATTCCCTTGAAGCAAACGAAAGCGAGGGCGAGTCAGCGTGCCTGAACCGAACTTCCACAGATGTGCTGCGGGCGTACTTCCCATACCAACTCTCAAAACTCATGAAGGAGGGACATCATGACCAAGGAAGAGTTGATCGCAAAGATGGCCGCTTCAGCAGGAATTACCAAGGTTGCAGCCGGAACCGCCCTTGAGGCATTCACCGGGGCGGTGACTTCCTCGTTGAAAAAAGGGCAACGCGTCTCCCTCGTCAATTTCGGCACCTTTACGATTTCAAAGCGAAAAGCACGAATGGGAAGGAATCCACGGACAGGTGAATCACTTCGAATCCCGGCCGCAAAGGTCCCTAAGTTTTCAGCAGGAAAAGAGCTTCGCTCTGCTGTGAGGTGACGGTACGCAGACTGAGAGGTGTCTGACCCGGGCCATGAAAGAGAAGGTCGCCCTTCTTTCGGACGGCTGAAGGAATGAGACCTTCTCTTTCGTTTTCTTGACAGTGTCAACGAGGCTATATTAGCATGCCTTCTCTTCGATAGGCGCGTAGCTCAGGGGGAGAGCGCTACCTTGACACGGTAGAGGTCGACGGTTCAAGACCGTCCGCGCCTACCATTTACCTTGAGCTGCTGGTTTGTCTCTTATTTAGGGGCTCAGTTTCTTTTGTTTTTGTACTGTGGATCGAATCCATAAGTCATGAAGATATCAGTTAAAGACGGTCCAAGCGCTGACATTCGGACCGGGGAAACGGTGGGTGACGCTCTATCTGAGTTAGGAATCGCAAGCCTGGATATTCTGGCAGCCAAAGTCGACGGCGCGGTGGTTGATCTGTCGCGTCCTCTGTCTGCGAATTCGATAGTCGAACCACTGAGATTCGACAGTTCAGAAGGCCGTGAGGTATACCGCCACAGCAGTACTCATATCATGGCGCAGGCAGTCAAGGAACTCTTCCCGTCTGCACAACTGACCATCGGTCCAGCCCTTGAAGATAGTTTTTATTATGACTTTGCCTTCGAACGTCCCTTTACTCCCGAAGACTTGGAAAGAATCGAAGAACGCGCTGCCGAAATCATCAAGCGTAATCTCACCATCACAAGGCGGGAGTTTTCGAAACAGGACGCGATAGATTTTTTCAAGGCCCGTGGCGAGCACTACAAGGTCGAGCTGATTCAAGGTTTCCCCGATGGAGAGCCGATCACCGCCTACACACAAGGCGACTTCGTCGATCTCTGTCGCGGGCCTCATCTCCCTACCACCGGCTCTATTGGTACCATAAAATTGCTCAACACGGCGGGAGCCTATTGGCGCGGCGATGAACGTAATCCGATGTTACAACGGATCTACGGGACATCCTTTCCGACGAGTGAGGAGGTGGATGCCTATCTGGCCCGGCTGGAGGAAATTAAGCGGCGCGACCACAGAAGAGTAGGAAAAGAGCTTGATTTGATCAGCATTCAGGATGAAATCGGACCCGGATTGGTACTCTGGCATCCGAAAGGCGCGGCAGTCCGCCTGTTGATTGAAAACTTCTGGCGAGAACAACATATTCGGGATGGGTACCAGCTGGTCTATTCGCCTCATACCGCGCGTCTTGATCTCTGGAAAACCAGTGGGCACCTCGAGTACTACCGCGAAAACATGTTCCCATCGATGAAGCTGGAAGGCAGTGAATACCAGCTGAAACCGATGAATTGTCCGTACCATATCATGATCTATCAGAGTCATCTTCGCAGCTATCGAGACCTCCCCATTCGCTATGGGGAACTGGGAACGGTCTATCGCTATGAACGAACCGGTGTGCTGCATGGGCTCATGCGTGTGCGCGGATTCACGCAGGATGACGCTCATCTCTTCTGCCGCCCGGATCAGATGGAGCAGGAAGTCAGCCGGGTGCTGGACTTTACATTTTTCGTGTTACGGACATTCGGATTCCATCAATTCGAAGTGTTTTTATCCACGCGGCCCAAAGAGTCCGTGGGCGGCGATGAACATTGGACCTTGGCCACCAGCGCGTTGGAAGCGGCGCTGAAAAGCCGTAATATCTCCTTTCACCTTGATCTGGGAGGGGGGGCATTTTACGGCCCGAAGATCGACATTAAGATCAAAGATGCGTTGGGTCGCTCCTGGCAATGTTCCACGGTCCAAGTGGATTTCAACAATCCGGAGCGGTTTGAGTTAAGTTACATTGGAGAGGACGGCAAAGCCCATCGCCCCATCATGATCCATCGCGCCTTGATGGGATCCATCGAACGTTTTTTCGGCATTCTGATCGAGCACTACGGGGGCGCGTTCCCGACCTGGCTGGCTCCGGTGCAGGCGGTGGTCATGAACATCACCGATCACCAGCGAGACTACATCGCAGCTGTCGTCGCGCAATTGAAGGCGGCCGGTTTCCGTGCCGAAGCGGACCTTCGGAATGAAAAGATCGGGTTCAAGATTCGTGAAGCGGAAAAGGCGAAAGTCCCGTTCATGCTGGTAGCGGGAAATCGCGAAATGCAAGACGGGACTCTCTCGGTACGAGGCCGAAGCGGGTCAAATATAGGGAATAAGACAGTGGCTGAAGTGTTGGATCTCCTGCAAACTGAGGTCACACACGCACAGCAAGACTTTCACCACACACATTAAAAAAGAGGTGGCCTATCGTTCCCAAACTACGCGTGAATCGTGAGATCCGAGTCCGAGAAGTTCGTGTCATTGGTCCGGAGGGAGAGCAACTCGGTATTCTTCCGACTCCGGATGCCTTTCGTCAGGCTCAAGAAAGCGGCTATGATTTGGTGGAGGTCGCTCCCAACTCGGTTCCCCCGGTCTGTAGAATTATGGACTTTGGGAAGTATAAGTATGAGCTGAGCAAAAAAGATCATCAAAGCCGGCGTCATCAAAAGTCCACCCAAGTGAAGGAAATCAAGTTGCGCCCACGGACCGATAAACATGACCTTGAAATCAAGGTCCGTCAGATGAAGAGTTTTCTAGAGGAGGGCAACAAGACCAAGGTCACCCTCACCTACCGCGGACGAGAAATGGCCAACCAAGAGATGGGTCGCGCGGTGATGAATTCCGTCATTGAACAGTTGGCCCAAGCCGGTACCATTGAATATGCTCCTCGCATGGAAGGACGCAGTTTGATTATGATCGTCGCTCCGAAACACTAACGTACAGTGCAGTGATTGCTCAACCAAAGGAACCTCCAACATGAAAATGAAGACGCATTCAGGGACGAGCAAACGATTTACCAAAACGGGAAGCGGCAAGCTTGTCCGCCGCAAGGCGGGCAAGCGGCACATACTGACCAGCAAGCGGCATGACCGGAAACGCCGCCTGAGCGGAACAGCACTGGTGGATTCCACAGTTGTTTCTACTTTGAATCGACTCCTGCCGTATGCATAGACGACGATCGTGTAGTGTTGTGACTTTCAGGACCCAAAAGGAGTAATGAATCATGCCTCGCGTAAAAGGTGGACCAAAAACTCGGCAGCGGAGAAAGAAACGGATCAAGCTGGCGTCAGGTCAGTACGGAGGGAAAAGCCGGCTCTTCCGTTCGGCGACGGAAAGTGTTGATAAGGGACTGCAATACGCATACGTCGGACGAAAGGATCGAAAGCGTGACTTCCGGAAATTGTGGATTGCGCGCATCAGCGCCGCCGTTCGCGCGCAGGGGATGAGCTATGGGCGGTTTATCAACGCGCTCAAGAAGGCCAATGTCTTATTGGATCGAAAAGTCCTCTCGGACATAGCGATCAAAGACGCCGCGGGCTTTGAAAAGTTGATCGGTCTTGCCAAGCAGCACATTCCGGCTCCGGCATAAGTTCTCACACGCACGTTGTCTCAAACGGAGAGAGCGGGGAAATAACGCACTGTTATTCCCCCCGCTTGATTTCACTTCATCACGGACCGCCCTAAACGTTCACGCAAGGGTTATCATCTTCCCGGCCCACAGGTACCGGTGAGCGGCGAGTTTAGGATTGCAGGTCGACTCCTTTGTTCTCATGCATCCACACGAGATCGTCATGCAGCCGGTGCCGACCTCTGTCGAAGCATTGATGGTTTCGGCGTTGCGGCGGTCAACTCGTTTCAGTGTTTCCTGATGCACAATACAAGATCCGACCCCGATGCTTTCCGCTTATTGGTTCGCGCAAAGCTTCCACCAGTTTTTATCCGATTGCCCGCTTTGTCGTAGGTGTAGGTCAGATCTTCGATCGTTGTGGCACCTTGTTTATAGGTGAGGCTCGTCACTTCAGACGCTGCATTGTACGCATAGGTAATACTGTTTGTGTTGGGCAACGTGAGACTGGTTCGCCGTCCGGCAGCATCGTAGCCGATGGTCACGGTGTTTGTTCCCTGTTGGACTTGCGTGAGCCGATCGGCATTGTCGTACTTGTAGGTCACTTGGGGCTGGCCCACGACGGTCATCGTCGCGCGGGGGCTCGCTTTGTCTTATTCGGGACTTCGGTAAGTTACGACCCTAATTGAGCGGATAGGTGACACTGTGAAGAAATTTATTCCATCCTACCATTTCAGTTTATTCGAGCGGATAAATGTCGTTGAGCATAAATGGGCACTCCAACTCTGCCAGCTTCTTAATACTATCAAGACTAATTTCATAGACTGGCCGATCTTCATCGATATGGATGGTCGAATTCATCCCAACCGTCACGGTTGGTCGAGTTTTGAGATATTCGAGAAGTTTTTCTCGGTGTGGCCAGATCTGAGCCAATAGTACTTGAAGGCTTTCATTCATGCTATACGATCGGTGCTCTACTTCGATGCACCAAAATGTTTGCGGTATTTGGACGCCACGCTTTGCAGCCATGGGATTTGCAGATAACTCGCCCCTTCTCCCTGTACGAGAAGGTTGTACTCCGACAAGGCGAGTAAACGCATCCGGGTCGAGCTCATCACCCTCGATACAAAACTTTGTCCATATAACGGGAGCCTTCGAGGACATGTCTCCCTGTATCATTGGCGAAACACACCAGTTGGAATATTCGGCCCACTCCCCGGATTTACAGGTGTAAGCACAATCTGGCCACTCGATTTATCGACAGACAAGTTAAATCTGCCTCCCTTTGTCTCACTACTAAAGGCAGCTTTCATTTCTTCCGCATTTGCGTAACCGTTCTGTTGTGCAATCCTGTTGGCCTCTGATGTTGGCAACTTTTGTAAATCGCCACGATTTACGTTCCCGCTGCCAGTTTGCCCTACTGTTGGAATATAGGGCAGAAACCCAGAAGGAACGTCACATTCGATAAACGATAAAAAGCATAACGGATTTTTCGTGGGGTCACGCATCCAATCTTTCTTTTCCCACCCCAGGGGATCGATAAATCGATTTGGATTATTCTGGACATAGGCATACACATTGAAGTCTCTACCCCCAAAGCCAAGCGGATCCTCCGCGATGAATCGCTGCACTCGTGGTTGATAATATCGTGCCCGGTAGTAGAAGAGCCCTGTCCCATCATCTTCCCGTCCGGTGTACTTATAACTGTTCGTACTAGCCGCGCCGGTCTGACTGACAACCCCAAACGGCTCATACGTATATTGAGTTTGAAGTGTGCCAGTATTGTCTCCAAGTGCAACCGTTGAGCCGAGTGCGTCGGGAAGAAGCGCCCGTGCTCCAGCTCCGTCCGTCCTGGTGAAAAATTCATCAATTCCCAGGCCGGTGAGCAAATTTGCCGTCACCGTCCCGCCATTCTTTTCCTGGACTGGGTTGAGCCCATCGTACACAAAGTTGGTGGTGGTGCCGTTGATGGTCTTGCCCGTGCGCCGGCCAAAGGAATCATATGTGAAGGACGCGGTGACTCCAGGACCACTGATCGCCGTTAGCTGATTGCGTGCGTTCCAGGTGTAGGTTGTAGTGTTGCCGCCCTGTGTCACCGTCGCTAAGTTGCCATTGAGGTCATAGGTCTCCGTACTCGCGCCGAATGTGGTTTGTTGATTGTTCGCGTTGTAATTCGTCGTGGTAAGCACAGGTGGAAGGTTGGTCCTCGCGAAGGTGCCACCGGTCTTAATCCTGTTGCCAGTGGCCTCATAAGTATAGGCCAAGTCCCCGAGAGTCGTGGCGCCTTGCTTATAGGTCAGGCTGGTGAGCTCTGAGGCCGCATTGTATGCGTAGACAATGCTATTCGTGTTGGGCAGGGTGAGACTGGTTCGCCGCCCAGCGATATCATAGGCGATCGAGGTCGTACTCGTTCCCTGCTGGACTTGGGTGAGGCGGTCAGCGTTGTCGTAGGTATAGGTGACTTGCGTTTGACCGACCACCGTCATCGTGGCTCGACGGCTGGCATTATCGTAGGTGTAGTTCACCGTGCCTTCAGGGGTCACTTCCTGCGTGAGCCGATCCAAGCCATCATACGTCCTGGTGATCGTCGCCGTGACGGTGCCGCCTGAATTCTTCTCTTGCACTTGCGTGATCCGATTTCCAGCATCATACGTGTAGTTCGTGCTGGTGCTGTCCTGAAATGTCGCCTTCGTGCGTCTGTTCAACAGATCATAGGTATAGGTGGTGGTCTGATTCTTCCGGTCGAGGACCGTCGACACATTGCCGTTATTATCGTATGTGTAAGTCTCCGTATTGAGCAACGCATCTTGTCGCGTCGCCAGACGATCCATGTTGTTGTACGTGTATGTGGTCACCTGGCTCTTGGCATCCGCCACCGTCAGCAGATTGCCGTTGGGATCATATGCCAACTGCGTCTGGCCATTGAGCGCGTCGATAAGCTTCGTGACACGATTCATGGTATCCACATCATATCGAGTCTGATTCTTGTTCGGATCGGTGAGCGCCAGCAATCGGCCTATGGCATCGACAAACCGCGTGGACGTACGGCTCAGGGGATCGGTCGTGGTGGCGAGATCCCCCTGTGTATAGGTCAATGTAGTGGTATTGTTCAAAGGATCGGTGATCGTGAGTGGCTGGCCTTGAGTGTTCACGGTGAGGGTGGTGATTTCACTCAGGGCATTTGTAATTGCCGTCAGATTGCCTTTTGAATCGTACCCCAACGTGGTCGTGTGATTGAGCGGATCGGTGATCGTGGCCACCTGGTTATACGTCGACTCGTAGGTAAACGTCGTCGTGACGGCATTCGGCGTGGTCGCCAACCGCGTGACGGTCAGAACATTGCCCTTCGCGTCATAGGTGTACGCCGTCTTGCGATTGAGTGCGTCCGTCACGCTCAAGATTAAATTCGACACGGCTTGTCGCTCATAGGTGAGCGTTTGAGCTTCGGGCTGGCCGAAGGCCGCCGTATCTGTGAGCGCATATCCGTCGCTGTTGAAGGTGACACGTCGCACGACATTCCGAGGATCTGTCACATCGGTCTGTGTCACCTTGCCGCTCCCATCCAGCGTATAGGCAAACTGAAAGGTGGTACTGTCGGCTTGCGTCTGCGTGGCGACACGCCCATTGGCATCGTAGGTGTTCGTCAAATAGGTAATGTTCTTGGGATCCTTGATCGTCAACATCCGATGGCCGGCGTCGTAGGTATATTCGGTGATTCCATTGGCTGGATTCGTGACCTTCCACAAGCGACCGCTGGCATCATAGGTGTAAGTGACAGTGCGTCCGGCATTGTCGCTCACCTGCGTGATGCGGTTGCTCGCATCATACGTGAACTGGAGAGACTTGCCCGATGGGCTGAGGACATTTTTCAACCGACCCAGGGAATCCCGAACCAGCGTGGTGAGATTGCTGTTACGATCTTCAATCTCCGTGAGCAAGAGTTGCGGATAGGCCGTCATCGACGAGAAGCGATAAATCGTGCCATCCTTACGGCGAAGACTCCACCGTTGTCGCCCGGCATCCCAGTTCAGCGTGGATTGCAGCGCAGCGCTCGGCGAGTTTTGATTGACCAAGGACGCCGTGAAACAATTGGTGCCGCTCGTGCGGGTATACGTCTCGCGTGCGCCGTCAGGAAGAATTAACTGCATGACGCTGCAATAATCATCCCGCGTCAACCAGATGTCATAGGGGTGGGTCGCTCCGATTCCAAAGGGGCGCGATGCCGTATCATTTTGACGATAGGTGCGGGTGAGGATCAGTGGGATGAGATCGGGAATGGCCAAGTCGATCTGCTCCATGATGAACAGACCCGTCGCGAGCTCGACTGGATCGCCAGCACTTTTCTTCTCCCCATCCTTAGCCTGTTGCGCTGGAGGATCAGGTGCCCAATTCGGTGGGTTGGGATTATTGACAGGGTGAACCGCTTGATCCCAGATATCGTGAAAGGCTCCTTTGGCAGGATCCCAGTAGCACCAGGTCGGGAGTGGATTTGGCGATTGGGTATTCACAATAATGTTCAGATTCAAATCTCTGATCAATGCTTTGTAAAATGATCCGTCATTGGGTAGATGATCGGGAAACTGTGAATTACATTGTTGGATGATGCCACTAATAGAATTCCAACCTGGTGGGATAGTCGATGTGATATTGTCTGGTGGCCGCTTGAAGAATCCGATCGCATCGTAACCGGAATTACACCCGGCCGGCCAGCTCGCTGTGAGATTTCCGGCTTGACCAGAGACATTCACACTTCCTGACTGGCCACACTTTAAAATGAAACCGCTACTGATACTTTGTCCATTGACAGTCGCCCCTTCGCTTGCCCATCCGGTAGCTGGACTACCGAGCTGACACACGATGCTCAGGAGAGTCCGCGCATAGACCTCTGTCCATTTCGTATTCATGGGTTCGTCACCTGGAGGTTGAGACTGCCGGTGGCCGTGGTATTTGGGTTGATCGTGACGGTATAGGTTCCAGTTGTGGCGAGCGTCACGGTCGGCAGATTGAAGTTTGCGGCCGAACTCCCTCCACCGGTTTGGAAGGCACCGGTTGGCGTGTACAGATTCACCGAGATACTTCCGAGTCCACTACCCGTGATTCTGACCGTCACCTGCTGACTCGCGGTACCCACAAAGGTGTAGCGAGCGTTTTGTCCGGCACGGCCGATAGTGATTGGAGTCGCGGCGGCATTAATCGTTACCGAACCCGTCACTTCGGTGGAGAGCGTCAGCGTCAGGTTACCGGTGTACTGCGCGGCGGGGTTCACCGTGACCGTATACGTCCCGGTGGTCGGGAGGGCAGTTGGAGTATCGAGGCTCCCACCACTGGTGCTGATGGTTGTGTAATTGAGCTGGGTCCCGTCCGGCTTCCAGAGGGTGACGGTGGCCGAGGTGATGGTGACACTCGTCATGCCAAGACTGACCCATTGTCCTGCTGTCCCCGTAAAGGTGTACCGCGCATTTCGGCCGATCGGAGTGATCGTGGTGGTGGTCGGTGTGCCGTCCAGATTGAGTGTGCCGGAGAGATAGGACATCAGTGTAAGGGTGATATTCCCGGTATTTGTTCCAGATGGATCGACCACAAGGGTGTAGGTCCCGGTCGTCGGCAGGGTGCTGGGTGGTTCGAGTCCGCCGCCAGCTGTGCCGATCGTGTTGGAGGCTAAGGTAGTTCCGTCGGGCTTGAGGAGCGTGACGGTGCTAAAGGCAATCGTCACCGACGTGAAACCGATACTCACCCACTGCCCGCTAGTTCCACTGAATGTATAGCGCGCTGTTTGACCCGCCTTGGTGAGACTGATTGGCACTGAAGCGCCATCCAACGTCACGGTGCCTGTCAGTGGCGATGTGAGGGTGAGAGTCATGCTGCCGGTCGCGAGGCCGGATGGATCCACCACGATGGTGTAGGTCCCGGTGGTTGGTAAGGCAGTGGTGGGATCAACGCTCCCACCGCCGGTTCCGATAGACGTTGATATGAGCTGCGTCCCATCCGGCTTCAGCATCGAGACGGTACTGGAGTTGATGGTCACGCTGGTCATACCAAGATTCACCCATTGGCCAGCTGTCCCGGTGAACGTATAGCGGGCACGCTGACCGGGAACGGTCAAGGTCGGAGTGACCGTGGCTCCATCGATCGTGATCGAGCCGGTGACATCCGGAGTTCCATATAGGGTGAGTGTCATGTTGCCAATCCCCAAGTTCAACGGGTCGACGAGGATGGCGTATGTGCCCGTGACCGGTAGTACTTGGCTATCTAGCGCACCACCTCCGCTCGTGATGCTGGTCGGTTCGACCAAAAAGCTGCCATCTGGCTTGTATATGGACACATTGGATGAGGGAATGGTCACACTGGTCACACCGAGACTCACTGTCTGACCCGCGGTCCCGGTGAAGGAATACCGCGCGTTCTGGCCCACTCGTGTAATGGAAAAGGAAACCGGTGATCCCGCAATCGTAATGGTGCCGGTCAGTTCCGTCGATAGAGTCAGCGTCATGCTGCCTGTGTAAGTGCTAGTCGGATCAATGACGATGGCATAGGTACCAGTCACCGGCAGTACTGGCGAGTCCAATACGCCTCCCCCAGTACTGTACGTGCCGTAATTCATCAGGGACCCATCTGGTCTATACAAAGACACCGTACTGGAAGTGATGGATACGCTCGTCATACCAAGGCTGACTCGCTGTCCCGCCACTCCATCGAAGACGACCAGTCCGACTTTGTTTGCTGTGCTGATCGTGGCGGTCAAGGTGCTCCCGCCCACGACGATGCGACCTGTATATTGCACATCGGCAGAAGACACACCCGAGGGGGTCACGAAGAATTCGTTCGCGCTGAGAACGTTTCCATTCACTGTCGTCACACCAATCTTGCCGGATTGAGCGCCTACAGGCACGGTTGTACTCAGGGAGGTAGACGACGCCGTGGCCACCACTGAGTAGGTGGGACTGAAGGTTACCTTGTTCTTGGTAGGCGTGGTGTCGTAGCTCGTTCCTGTGATCGTCACGGCTGTGCCGGCAGTCCCGACCGACGGTGAAAAATTGGAGATGGTTGGGACAGGACTTGCCCCGACGGTAAAAGACGTGGAACTGGTGACGGTGGTCGCTCCGACTGTGACGCTGATCGGACCGGACGTCGCGCCGCCGGGGACATTGGCGGTCAAGACGGTCGTGGACGCCGTCAGGACGGTCGCGGTCGTGCCGTTGAACTTGACGGTGTTTGAGGCTGGTGTGGCGCTGAACCCGGTGCCGTAGATGGTCACTGTCATCCCGACCTGACCAGAGGAAGGTGTGAACTGGATAATGGCCAGGGTCGAAGAGGATTGCCGCGTGATGCCAGTCAGATTGCCGACGCTATCGTAGGCATACATCGCCGTGTCGCTGGCTGGATCGATGACCGCCATGAGGCGGCCCGCATCGTCATACACGTAGCTGATGTCGGCGGCGACTCCGGACAGAATGACGAGGCAGGTCAGGGCAAATGCCGTAGCGGCGACCAGCCCTCGACGCTTCAGTGACCGCCACAGACACCACAGGGTCGCGTGCATCATCACTCCGGTCTCACGTTTGTGATTTAGGAACCGAGTGCTCTCTCAAACTACGCGGGTAAGACAGTCGCGGTAACCATATACGGGTGAGACTCTACGGAATTCCTGAAAATACGCAAGTCAGAAGATGGCCTTATACCATACCAGGCCATTTGGTCCCATGAGGAGGGTTCGCCTCCGATCGAGTGCCGCGATGCAATTTTGAGAAGGGTTTTCGACTCAAGAAGCTAGCTGCGACAGGTTCACATCGAAGGCGACGACCGGCATGGCGATCTGCCAACGTTCGAGGACTTCAGGATGGACTTCGCCGATGACGCCGACGGGCTTGCCTGAGACGAGAATCCGGCCGGCTCGGCCTTCTAGGAAGGACGGATGCTGCATTGGCTCCAGACTGTACTCCTTACCGAGGTAGTAAAACAGGACATCGAGACTGGAATGGATTTCTGAGAAATGGGTGGTGGCGTGAGCGATCAAGGCGCCCAAGACGGTTTCCGTTCGAGACCCCAACTCATGGGTTCCGTCGGGAATCGCCACATCGCCCGCTTCGAAGAGCCGATGGGGATAGAACGCCCGGCTCGAGGCCGCTTCGATGCGCAGCAAAGAGGGCAACATCCATTGTCGGAGGCAAGAGAAGCTCAAGGACATGACATTGTCGACCTCAACCATACGTCCCCATTCCGTTCCCTCCAGACGCATAAGACGGGAATAATGATCCGGTGAGCCGAGAATGTTCGAAATGATTTCTTGAAACCCGAGCCCCACCATCAATTCTCGGGATCGATCGGACAGCTGCTCAATGGCGGACAATCCGCCCACCGTAAATTGCACCGGCATGACAGGGGTAAACTCGGCATAGCCACGGCTCATCGCAACGTCTTCGACCACATCCATCGTATGCATCAAATCGTGCCGGTACGGCGGGAGTTTTGCCTTAACCGATCCCTTTTCTGCCGACACGCCGTACCCATACGCCTCAAGCGCTTGCTTCACAACCGTCTCGCCGAGTTCCTGGCCCAGCGCCTGTTCAATCGCTTTGATTCGAATCGTTTTTGGCTTCCCGAAATCTTGAGGTGTTTTCACCCGTTTACCCAGGATCGTGCTCGTCGGATACTGTATTTCCACCGGCTCAATGGTTGCGCCACGGTCGGCCAAATTCGCCGCGAAGATGTTCAGCACAAGCATCACCATGCGCAGATCTGTCCCGGTCACCTCGACGAAGAGTTCATCATCACCTACCCGTACTTCTCCGATTTCCCGGCTGTTAATGATCGGCGGGAACGATAACGGCTGATTCTTCGCATCGCGGAGAACAGGCAGCAGGCTTTTTACGGCCAGGATGTGGCCATACTCCAATCCCTTGGGGTGAACCATGAGAATTTCCGAGAGGGTCATCGTCGTTTCCATACCCAATGGGGTAAACCGCACCTCATCCGGGTTCACAAGCTCATAGGTAATGGGAAACGTGACCCTGGGCAATTGATAGATCCCTATGGAGACGGTCCTGCGCTTGCGCCCAAAGATGTCGGCCAACTTCTCCTGCGTTTGAATCAGCTGAGCCAAGCCTTTCTCAGTCACTCGATACCCCTTGGCCGTACAGGCTGCCACATATGGACGTACTTGCTCCATACCGGGTTTCACGATCAGATAATGCAGCGACCTCGGTTTTTGAACGAAGAAAGCATAGGGCGTCAGCCCGCCTTGTTGCTTAATGCGAATTTGTCTGGCAATTCCCTCGCAACACCAGAGGTCCGGCCGATTGCTATCTTGTAGTTCGATGCGCAGCTCTCCGGTTTCAGGGTTGTGCCCCTTCAACTCGCCTTTCACGAGCATGAGCCACTCCTCCAACTGAGCCATCGTGATGCCACGGCCGGCACCGCGATCACTCGTGAGAAGCGATTCCAAATCGTCTTTAAAAATAGTGATCGTGGGCATGAGCGCAGTTAGAACAGTCCTCTGGTCGTGCGGATCAATTCCAGGTTGTCGGTGAAGAGTTCACGTATGTCGTGGATGCCCAACGCCACCATCGCCATGCGATCAAGCCCCAACCCCCAAGCAATGACCGGCACCGTAACACCGAGCGGCAGGGTCACTTCTGAACGAAAGAGACCGGCACCGCCGAGTTCGATCCATCCCAAGCGTGGATGCCGCACATGCAACTCGACCGACGGTTCGGTGAAGGGGAAATACGCCGGCACGAACTTCAGTTCCTTGGCCTGGGCAACTTCGTGGGCAAACAAATTCAGGAGCCCCAACAGCGTCCTGAAATTGATGTCTTCTCCCAGCACGATCCCCTCCACCTGGAAAAAATCCGTTGCGTGGGTGGCATCAACCTGGTCATATCGAAAACACCGGGCAATCGAGAAATACTTCCCGGGAATGTTGGGAGAGGCGGCAAGCGTTCGAGCCGAAACCGCCGTGCCCTGACTCCGCAACACCAAACGTCTGGCCCGGTCAACATCGAAGGAATAACCCCACCCCGTGGAACCAGTTTCTGCGCCGTTCTCATGCACCTTGGCAACACGCGACAAGAACGGCTCGTCCACGGCGGTAGTATGACTGGGCTCCTTGACGAAATAGACGTCATGAATGTCCCGGGCAGGATGGAATTGCGGCATGAACAGGGCATCCATGTCCCAGAACTCCGTTTCGACCAGCGCTCCCCGCATCTCTTGAAACCCCATGCTCACGAGTTTAGTTTTTACGGTATCGAGAAATTCGCGATAGGGGTGCTTCTTCCCGGTTCCGATGCGAGGCGGGCGCAGACTGATCGTGTACTTTCTAAATCGCTTCTGACGCCAACTCCCATCCTTCAACAGGTCGGGAGTCAACTGCGATACCTCCTCAGCCACGCCTTGCTTCAGCAGTTGTTCCGCCGCGCTTGCGCCATCCGTAGATAATATGAATGAGCGGGCCGCTCGCTCGTCTATCCGAAACGGCTCTTTGGCATTGCCACGTTTCACGGCAAAGTCTTCAATGACCTGTCGATGGGCTTCCGTGAAACTCTTCAGCTCCTTCGGCGAGTGATGTATTTCTCCCAGGAGCGTTCGGAGTGCCTCAGCCGTAGGACTCTGGCGTCCGGTCGTTTCGACACAACCTCCTTGAATGATCAGGAGCGCCCCTTCCTTCTTGAGTCGTCCAACGGCTTTGCTGACATCGGAAGGATCTAGTCCTCCTTGGGCCTGAAGATCGGGAATGGTCAGTCGCGTCCCTGTGCCGGTTGCTTCACGCGCGGCAGCCAGAACTCGCTCGAGAGGCGAAGCAGTCAGGTAATACTCCTCCCCAATCTTCGTCAGCGACACCATGGGAGTCACAGTCTCTGTCTGGATTGCGATCAGCGATTTGGCAAGCAGCCATTCCACGGCCATGCTGAGTTGGGAAGGCTCTAATTCAGCGGCTGCGGCCAACTGCTCGCTGTCCAAAGCGGTTCCAGGCGGCCCTGCACCCAACGTCGTGAGGACTTTGATTTCGAGGGGATGAAGGCTGTCGATGACTGTGGAGATGTCCACCCTCAATGGCCTATCGATTGACCGCTGCGCGGGGCGCCGGTTGAACGACCGTCTCTGCGACTGCTCGCATGGCGGCGATCGTCGCCGTATAGTCGTGGTGAGAAAAAATAGCTGAGCCTGCTACAAGAGCCGTGGCGCCGGCAGCCACGATTTCCCGTGCATTGTCCACCTTCACGCCGCCATCTACTTCAAGCAGGGCCCGGCTGTTGATCCTGTCCAATAGCGTCCGGGCTTCGGCGATTTTCTTGAGTACCGATGGGATAAATGTCTGCCCACCGAATCCTGGATTCACCGACATGATCAACACCAGATCGACATCCCCCAAGATCTCCTGAAGCAACGAGAGGGGAGTGGCAGGATTTAACGTCACTCCGGCCTTGACTCCCCGTTCCTTAATCGATTGAACCGTCCGGTGAAGATGTGGACAGGCTTCAACGTGAACGGTCAGATAATCAGCGCCTGCCTCAGCAAACTCAGGGATGAAGGCATCGGCGTTGGTGATCATCAAATGAACGTCGAGCGGCAGCTTGGTGACCTTTTTCAGACTCTCAACAATGGGCGGCCCCACCGTCAGGTTGGGAACGAAATGACCGTCCATCACATCGACATGCAGCAGGTCGGCACCCGCTCGCTCCACTGCGGAAACCTCGTCGGCCAAGCGCGCGAAATCCGCAGAAAGAATCGAGGGCGCGATGTAAATCGGATGACCCATCACTCGTTCCTCCGCAAGCGGACGGCATAAAAACCGTCCATCCCGAAGCTATTACCCATAGTGGAGAGCGCCCCTCGGTCTGTCACAAAAGGAAGCGCGATGGTGGGAAGCCACGGAGCCACGGATTCACGCATCCATCCAGGATAGGCCTGGCAAAAACGGCTCACGACCTCTTCGGTTTCTTCCGTTTCGGTTGAACAGGTACTATAGACCAGCACTCCACCGGGTCGCAAGCAAGTAGCCACCGAGGCAAGGATTTCGGCTTGAAGCTTCTGGTGCCTGGCGAACGCCAAACTGTCCTTCCGCCATTTCGCTTCAGGATGTCGACGCAACACGCCCACGCCGCTGCAAGGGGCATCCACGAGGATGCGATCGAACAACGGTCCATCACGAAGGTTCGATCCCTGCGCAATCACTCCAGACCATTCGGACGGGTTTCTCACATCGCCGACGATCGGCACGACGCTCTGAACGTACAATCTTCCACAATTTTGTCGCAGCAGGTCTATCCGGGAAGTCTTTCGATCCACCGCGTAGATCGTTCCGCGATCGCCCATGAGTTCGGCAAGGTGCGTCGTCTTGCCGCCCGGAGCGGCGCAGGCATCCAGCACGATTTCGCCCGGTTGGGGATCAAGGATCGGAGGAATGAGTTGAGCCGCCTCATCTTCCACGTAGAAATCGCCCGCCTGGAACCCCGGCAGCGACGTGACATCCTGGCCTTCTTCCAGCACGACTCCTACCGGGCTGAAAATGGTAGGGCGGGCAGTCACTCCTCCTTGTCCCAAACGCTCCAGGAACTCTTCCCTGGTTAGTCGATTGGAGTTCACCCGAAGCGTGACGCTCGGAACCCTGTTGCTTGCTCGACAAGCCGATTCTGCTTGCTCAAGTCCCATACGATCAAGCCACCGTTCCGTCAGCCGTTCAGGGATTCCATAGCGGATGGACAGAGATCGAGCCGGGTCTACGGCTGGATCTGGAAAAGGCGGCGCCGGTACACGAATGAGGGTGCGCAGGACTCCGTTCACCAACCCACTCCAATCGCGTCCCAGTTGTTTGGCGTAGGATTTGGCCAGCCGGACGGATTCATTCACCGCTGCTGAAGCAGGGATGCGATCTAGAAACAACAGCTGATAGGCGCCAAGCCGCAACAGCATTTGAACGACGGTAGGCAATCTGTGGAGAGGCTTGGAGAGTACTGCGTCGAGTCTCCAATCGATCGTCTCTTGCCGCCGTAAAACCCCATACACCAGTTCCATAATCAACGAACGATCACGTGGCTGCGACACCGATGCGGCTTGTTGTTCGATCAACTCATCAAGTGCGTGGTCAGACCGCCGACTCGAGAGAAGGATAGAGAGGGCGACCGCTCGCGATGACGGTCCCGGCGCATTACTGTCCACATTTCGTTCGTGGGCTTTCATCTGATCTAAGAAGTGAAAACGGTTGTGAGGAAAAGGATTATGCGACCGATGAGCCCAGTCGCATACCGACCGTGACCTTATGTCCAGTCAGGAATTGTCCGACCAACATGCGTTTCGAGTTGGCAGTCTGAATTTCACGTATCTCGAGAACACCTTCGCCCGTCGCTACTAGAATTGACTGTTTATCGACAGTAACGATCGTTCCAGGCTTGTCGGTGGTCGTGCTGGTGCTTGGAACAGCCTTCCACACATTCCACCGTTCTTCGCCGAAAAATGTATAGGCTCCAGGCCATGGAGAAAGCCCTCGCACTCGATTGGCGAGCGCCGTTGCTGTCATCGTCCAATCGATCAGGCCGTCCTCTTTATTCAAGAGCGGCGCCAAGGTCGCATGCCCATCATCTTGCTTCATCGGTATCAACGTTCCGGCTTTCAGTTGTGCGATCGTGTCGACAAGCAGTCGCCCACCCAACTCCGCCAGACGAGGCGCCAATGTTCCTGCCGTGTCGTCAGGCGAGATTTCCAACTTCTCCTGAAGCAGCATCGGCCCCGTATCCATTCCTTCATCCATTAACATCGTGGTAATACCGGTTTCGGTCTCACCATTGATGACGGCCCATTGCACAGGAGCTGCGCCACGATATTTCGGCAGCAGCGAGCCATGTACATTCACACAACCCATCGGCGGAAGGCGAAGAATCGGTGTATGCAGAATACGTCCGTAGGCTGCGACGGCAATCAGATCCGGCCGCCAGGTAGAAAGGGCTTGCAAAAATTCCGGTGTGCGGATCTTCAGCGGCTGCAAAACAGGAATTCCGGCACGCTCTGCCACCAGTCTCACGGGCGGAGCGACGAGCTGATGCCCTCGCCCTTTCGGCCGATCGGGCTGTGAAATCACTCCAACTACCTGGTCATCAGATCGGAGGAGTGCTTCGAGCGACGGCACGGCGAATTCCGGTGTACCCATAAAGACAATACGCATGCCATCGCTTTAACATCGCAGTGGAGAGAATGCAATCGTGCAACACCTCAACTTGACTTGCCGTTCAGCCCTTTGTTAGCATTCCACCGCGGGGTGGAGCAGCCTGGTAGCTCGTTGGGCTCATAACCCAAAGGTCAGAGGTTCAAATCCTCTCCCCGCAACCAAATCTTACTCTTCTCGTCTTTCTCTTCAGCCTGATTCAATACCACTGCAACGGAACCAGCGGACTTGTCCGTTCGAAACCCATTACATAAAAACGAAGGGGGCTGGCTCGGATCGGAAGGCTATGGGGTGCGTCCTCTCAAACGCCTCTCTAGAAGATTAGGAGCCGCGGACCGGGAGAGAGTGCCCGGCGGTCGGTCATCAGCCTAGCGGCTCCAGACGGAAACTTTACCCTGTCCATGGAGAATGAGAAAAGGGGTTGGTGTTGATATGGATACTGGGTGTCGAATGCGGATGTTATTTGAATCCATACCCAGGTTGCGCTACTGTTTTCAATAGCTTAGTACACATATCGGAGCCTACACACATGACCACTATCAACCTGGGGCGGCTTCAAAGCGTAGACCTGCGTGAGGCTTGGACATCCGAGACCAGTGACTTCACACCGTGGTTGGCTCAAGAAGAAAATCTGAAACTACTTGGTGAAACGATCGGGATTGAATTGGAACTGGATTCACAGGAAACCGAAGTTGGGCCGTTTCGTGCCGATATTCTGTGCAAGGATACCGCCACCGATAATTGGGTCTTGATCGAAAACCAGCTTGAGCGCACCGATCATTCACATCTCGGACAGTTACTCACCTATGCCGCAGGGCTGAATGCCGTTACCATTGTGTGGATTTCGGAACGCTTTACCGAGGAACACCGCGCAGCCTTAGATTGGCTGAATGAACGCACCGACGAAAAAATAAATCTCTTCGGGCTCGAAATTGAGTTGTGGCGGATCGGCACTTCTCCAATTGCTCCAAAATTTAACATTATCAGTCAGCCAAACGATTGGTCGCGCACGGTCAAACAAGCCGCCGTTGGAGGGGGCGAGGTTTCAGAGCACAAACAGCTTCAACTTCGTTTCTGGACGGAGTTTAGGAACTACATGGAGTCTAAAAAGAGCTTCGTGCGTTGTCAGAAGCCATTGCCTCAACATTGGACCAACCATGCGATTGGCCGATCAGGCGTACATCTCGCTTCGATTCTCTCGATTTGGAATTCTGAAACAAATGCGAAAGGGGCAGAGATTCGCGCTGAGCTGTACCTGGACGGGCCGAATGCGAAGCAGGAATTTGCGTTGCTAGCAAAGCAGAAGGATTCCATCGAAACATCGCTAGGCTTTTCGCTCACATGGTACAACCCTGAAGGCCAAGCAAGCTGCCGCTTGTACACGAGACAGAATGCCGACTTTCTGGATGAAAATTTATGGCTGCAACAGTTTGAATGGCTACGACAACGACTCGAAATCATGCATAAGGTGTTTGCACCTCTTGTTAAGAATTTGAAACAAGAGCCGGAAGACCATAGAATGGCCTGAGCACCGTTTATGCCTCAGATAGCTGATTGACCGCTCGCTACCAATCCTCGTGGGGCAATTCACATCATCACAACCATGGTCACCGATGGGGGGATAATGCTCTTGTCTTCGACAACAAGAGATTGTTCCTGAAATGCACTCCCCATTTCTTATCCGGCTAATTGTGCGCAATAGGAGAATCCGCGATGACGAGGAAAACAGTGAAGCCCGAATCTCAGGCCGCCAGAACGCTAGTGACTGAGCCTTATGACGAAGACCTACAGTGGGATGACGAAATCCATCAGGATATTTCACCTGGCGGGGAATCTGAAGTTGTTGTTTATTCGCGCGACTGGACCATTGCAACAATCATTCACCAGATTGAGCAGAAGAACATTGATTTAAACCCAAAATTTCAACGCCGTAACGCATGGAATGACGATAAACGAAGCATGTTAATTGAATCACTTATCGCGGGGCTTCCTGTGCCCGAAATAGTATTAGCCGAAGATCCCAATAAGCGGAAGGCATTTATTGTCATTGATGGGAAACAGCGGCTTCTAACAATCGCAGGGTATGTGGACCCAACAGTTGAATATTGGGGAAAAGCCGAACTAAAGAAGCTACAGCTTCGCAAGGAGTTGAATACAAAGACCTACGAGCAGCTTAAATCTGAAAACGCTTTAGCGGATGAATACAGAGAATTTATGAACGCCGATGTTCGTTGCACGATCATTTCTAATTTCAAATCAGACGACACCCTCTACGACATATTCTACCGCCTAAACACCGGTTCGGTACCTCTTAGCACGCAAGAACTAAGGCAGGTCCTGCACAAAGGACCTTTCGCCGACTACCTGATTCAGATAACGAATACGACTGAACCTTTGCATCGTATCATGAGGCTGAATGGCCCTGACACCCGGTTAAGGGATGTCGAAATAGTGCTGCGCTTCATAGCAATTGTTTTGTTTGGCCCTGAATACGAAGGCAACCTAAAAAAGTTTCTTGATGAGGCGATGAAGAGAGTGACTACCGATTGGACAAGATTAGAGCCAATTGTGGCAAAAATTTACAGCGACATGAATTGCGCAATTACTAATCTCGTTAAAGTCCTTGGCGAGAAAGCTGTGGGAAGGAAGTTTGTAGATGGTGATTGGGAAGGGCGATTCAATCGGGCTCTTTTTGAGGTAGAGGCATTCTATTTTCGGCTAATTCCTGATGCCAAGATCGCTGGTGGAAAGCGGAAGTTTGTTGCGGGTCTACAAAAGCTGTTTGATAACCCAGAGTTCAGGGCTTCAGTCGAAGCTACTACTAAAACAAAAGATCGCTACGAACTGCGTTTTCGTCGTTTCCAAGAACTTGTGAACGCATCATTTGGTACCAACATTAACGAACTCCCCATCGTAGCCTAATTACTCGCTCTATCGGAGTTGCTATGGTTGACGTGAATGCGCTTCACGGGGAGCTGACGAGGTATGTTGGTGAATTAGCTGCAAAGTTTGTCAATCAGTACATACCTGCCAATCCAGAGACTTCTCCTGACACCTATGCCCATGATGTCAAGGCGTACTGCATACTCGCGCATGCGGCGTTTGAAGACTTTATTGAAGAAGTTGCTCTGAGTCTGACAGATTACGCCGCAGAACAGTATCGTTCCCAGCGAAAAATAAGTGATGTAACCCTCGCTCTCCTTTGTCGGTATGGCGCTAAGCTGAAAATCGACGATGATGAGACTTCTATTGAGATAAAACCTTTCGATTATTTAAGGAACCTTGTCGAAGAAGCAAAGACATCCTTTTCTAAGGAAATACATAAGAATCATGGCGTATCTATCCTCTATCTTAGGAGTCTGTTAATACCGGTTGCTATTGAAATTACGCAGGACGCGAATCAACTGAACTCTCTAAGGAAGCTCTCAGAAGGACGAGGCGCGTACGCTCACAAAGCCCGAGTGAGGAGTGTCCTAGCTCCCGAAGATGCAAAGCGATATGTTGAGGATGTTCTGGCTCTTTGCGATGATGTGCGGGCAAAGGCTGTGTCAGAAATCGCACGACTTCAATAAACGCTTGAGATGGGTTTACATCCATCCCGCACATCCCCGATCTAGCGCGGAGATTTACGCAGTCAACGCGATGGTCACCGAGGGGTTAAATCGTGACCGAATTGACCCCCAGCAACAAGGGGGATGAAGGAGGTTTCCGTACTACGAGATGCTTGATAATCTTCAGACAGTAAATCTATTCGCATCGCGGGATACTGCGATCGCATTCGGGATGGCCGAAGCCGAAGGTCAGAATGTGCGTATCCACCTGGACAGTGCGACCCAACAGTGTTAGACAAAGCACCCCGATAGCCAGAGAAGACCATCCCACCATAGACCAGAAGCGTCTCATGTGTCTCCCTAAATTGTCGTGAATTAACCAGTCCTCACCATCAGTTTAGGAATTTGAATGAAGTTGTCAAGAATTCCATGGAAATGCTTCGATCTACTCTATTGCGGTGTGCGCCTCGATTGCTCTCTGCAACTCAGATATGGGTTCGTCATATTCGTGTCCCAATCGTGCGTTGAGTGGAAGAAATCTGTATGCACGGGGGCGGTCCCATGGGAAGCGAGTGGACTCCAGTGCAGAGGGAAACCGTTCGGGAAGGAAGGCCGTGGGGGGATCTCCGGGGCGGCGGATATGTTCCTGACTTAAAACGAGAGGACAATCGGTCGATCAAGAGCTTGTCTCATATCGCAAATCAAGCTACCTTCGCCACTCCTCGCGCGGGAATTCATGCCGTCAATGGGATCGTCAGCGAGGGGTAAAATCGTGACCGAATCGCCTCCCCGCAACCAACTCTTTCCACGGATTTTCCCAATCCCCCGACGCAATTGGGTTACGGCGCAGGCGCTTCAGTTCACACCAATGAGGTGTGCGCACAAAAAACGGCCCGGAACCCCTTGATTGGAGTTCCGGGCCGAATGCTCACCCCTCTAACAGGACCGTTTAGTACCTTAGTACCCGGTCTTGGCTCCCGTGCCCACCTGGCTGGGGAACGGATCCAGGATGCTCTTTGGCGCGTTGTTCCAGATCACGTCCGCCAGATTCGACATCCGGCTCACGATCTGCGCCGCCATGCCCCAGCGGCCCCGAACAACCCGCACTAAGAGACGTCGGTGCCGACACAATGCCAACAGGCTATGACACGAATGAGGATAGGTCAGGTAAGTTGCCGACGGAATTCCTAATCAGGGGGACACTGTATTCGAAGGTATCACCCACTCACACAGGAGCTTAGAGCGAAGAGAGCAGTTGAGACGGTGATCATTGCAGCAACTCTCTGGGAGCGTTATCAAGCAGTCACGAGTGCTTCTCTCCGTTGCTCGATATGCTTCCTGACTTTCACCGACAAAGCTTGTTCGGCAAGCTGCAGCTCATAGGTCTTCTGCAGATTCATCCAGAATTCCGCCGTGGTGTTGAAGAACGTGGCCAGACGCACTGCGGTATCTCCGGTGATGCCACGCTGCCCTTTAATAATTGCCGTAATTCGATTCGCCGGCACGTCGAGGGCCTTGGCTAGTGTGTTGGCATTAATCGGCGGATCTGATGGCTTCATGAACTCTTCCAGCAACATTTCACCTGGATGAATTGGTCGCATGCCGTTTTTTGTCATGATGTGCTCTCCCTCAGTGGTAGTCGGTGATCTCCACGTCGTGGGGACCATCAGCCATCCACACAAAACAAATCCTCCACTCATCGTTAATTCGAATACTGTGTTGTCCGATCCGATCCCCTTTTAATTTTTCAAGTCGATTTCCTGCCGGTGAGAGGAGATCTTTCAGATCAGCCGCGTTGTCGAGCATCGTGAGTTTCCTCTCGGCCACCTTTCTAAAACTGGAAAACTCCTTCACAGTCTTTCCGGCGAAGAACTGTTCCGTCGTCTTGTCGCGAAAACCACGAATCACCAGACCCAGCCTATCATACTTTTATGCTTTACGTACAGCGTATGCGCTCAAATCGCGCCAAAGAGCGTCGCAAAGGATAGAATTCATAGAAGTCATTGCACCAGATAGAAAGCTGCACGGTCATCGATTAACTTGTAAAAACGAACACCCGGACGAAAGATCAGGTATTCAGAAACTTTTTCTGACAGTCTCATAACCCAACGGTCAGAGGTCCAAATCCTCTCCCCGCGACCAAATCTCATCTTCTTACCTCTTCTCGACCACCAGTAGTGTCCCAACGTTTGTATCATCAATGGACGAAACATGTTAATTGGCTTGATGTTCACAGATTCACAACCTGTTGCCGACTTCAATCGAGCGCCGAAATGCGTACCTAGCCGAATCAATCACTTGCGATATGCAAATTGGCATTTTTTTAACATTGGGACACTACTGCTCGACCACTTCAATTAAACATCAACCCCTGCAAGTGAACCAACGGACTCGTCCATTCGAAACCCATTACATCAAAAAAGTAGAGGGCTGGCTCGGATATCCGAACCAGCCCTCTAACTGCGTCCCCTGGGAGAGGGCTACAGATTTATGGTCTTTTAGTACCCTGCCTTGGCGTTGGGGTTCACCTGGCTGGGGAACGGATCCAGGATGCTCTTCGGCGCGTTGTTCCAGATCACGTCCGCCAGATTCGACATCCGGCTCACGATCTGCGCCGCCACGCCCCCGGCCGCCCCGAACAAGCCGCACCAGCCCAACGTCACGAAGCCCCAGTGTAACGGCGCCGAGAACAGCTCATCCACGAACCAGAACGCATGGCCCCACTCATTGAGTCCCACGTTCGGCAGAATGAACATCGGCCCCACCACCGCCGCCACCAGCGCAAAGGAGGTCGCCTGGTTATAGAGCGGCAGCCGCGTCTGCGCATACAGATAACTGGATACGCCGCACGTGATGTACAACGGGAACGTCCCGTAGAACGCCACAATGTGGCTCGCCGTGAAGCTCGTGTCCCGGATGATCACTTGGTGCCACGCCGCATCCTGCTCCAACGTGTAGCTGCCTGCGTAGTACACGCCCCAGATGTAACAGGCCAGCCAGCCCATCCAATAGAAATACCGCTTCAACTCCAGTTTGGGGTCGAGATTGGCCAGGTTGCGGTCTCGGGTGGTCCAGATCCACCCCACCGACACCGCAAAGAACAGGGCGTTCGCCACAATGTTAAATCGCCACAGCCCCATCCACACGGAATCGAATTCCGGCGTCATCGAATCCAACCCGTGCGAGTACCCAAACGCCCGTTGATACAGAACCCAAAAGATGCCCATCATCAACATCGCCGCCCACCCGATCTTCCACGGCTTCGAATCGTACCACTGCGAAATGTCATACCCTTTATCGCTTGCCATAGTGTGACCTCCCTTGTGTTATATGAACCTCCGTATCGACTGGATCTTCACGAATGGCTGGAGATCCGCCAGTTCCTCCATCGCTTTGATTTCGACAGCTCATAGCCAATCAATGCGAGGAGAAGGATGACGGTCAGCGGCCCGATCGCTTTTCGGGCGATCATCGCGTAGTCGATCTGCTGTACCCGCAACAGATAGGACGAAGGGCTGAATCCTTCCGGCGTGATAATGACCTTATAGATACCCTTGGCCAGCTGAGCTTCGCCTCTCACCACTCCATCCGGATGGGTCGCCGGAGGCCAGTAGGCCACCGTCTCATCTTCTGCGGTCTCGCTTAGGCCTCTCACGACCCGTACTCCCACGGGCATGTTGCGCAGACCAAAATCGACGAGATCAACCACAAGGAAGGTGTCTCCCTCACCAGGAATGTCTGTGCAGTACTGGGCTCTCGCCTCATGTTGCGGCTGATAAGCGTTGAAATGGACGAGGTTTCCTCCGACCCGTCGGACACAGCTATCCTCCTCAATCGTCACATTGCCATGAGCGCCTGCTAAGCTCGGTAGGAGGATGGTAAGAAACAGGACGAGAACACCGATGACTGGATGGGAAAGAGCCTTTCGTTTGGCTCTCAGCGTACTGAAACTCAATACGATCACTGCAACAAACAACGTCGTCATAACCCTCACCTTCCACGAAGAGCATACTCCTCGATATATGAAGGGCACATTAGAAATTCATGAAGAATTCTTCATGATCCCGCATATCTGAGCGTGTATCTAATTTAACTCATTCACTGTCAGGCATTCCCATGACACCGGCTCACATTGCAAGAGTCGGCATGTCCCTCACCTGTCAGGCAGAAACCATCGGAGAAGACCGTAAAATAATCTGCTCGATTTCCAGAGCATCCAGCACCTCTTTTTCCAAGAGTGCTTCCGCCAGCGCCTTCAACATCACCATCTGTTCGGTCAGGAGTCTTTTGCTCCGCTCGTAGCTTTCAGTGACGAGACGTTTGATTTCCAGATCGATCTCCAGTGCCATTTCATCACTCAAATCACGCCTGGTCCCAAAGGAGCGTCCCAGAAACATCGACTCCTCGTTCTGCCCGAACACCAGCGGCCCAAGCTTTTCACTCATGCCCCATTCGCAGACCATTTTTCGCGCAAGAGCCGTCGCACGCTCCAAATCGTTGCCTGCACCGGTCGTAACGTGCTTGAATGCCAGTTCTTCGGCCACTCTTCCGCCCATGAGAATCGCCAACCTGTTGTACAAAAATTCTTGGGAATAATTGTGGCGATCGTTGGTCGGCAACTGCATGGTCACACCTAATGCACGGCCTCTCGGAATAATCGACACTTTGTGAACAGGATCGGTGCCCGACAGCAGTTTGGCCATCAAGGCATGGCCTGCCTCATGATAGGCAGTGACCCGCTTTTCCTCGTCCGTGAGAGTCATGCTCTTGCGCTCGGCGCCCATCAAGATCTTGTCCTTTGCCATTTCGAAGTCTACGGTTCCGACCTCGGTCTTGTTCCGACGAGCAGCCCAGAGCGCAGCCTCATTGACCAAGTTTTCCAAGTCGGCGCCTGAGAAACCGGGAGTCCCTCGAGCAATCTTCTCCAGTTCTACGTCGGCTGCAACCGGTACTTTCTTCGTATGCACCTTAAGAATCTCCGAACGACCTCGCAGGTCAGGATGATTCACCATTACTTGCCGATCGAACCGGCCGGGCCTAAGCAGAGCCGGGTCGAGCACATCCGGCCGATTGGTCGCTGCAACCAGGATGACGCCCTCCGTCGTATCAAATCCGTCCATTTCGACCAGCAACTGGTTGAGCGTTTGCTCGCGCTCATCATGTCCACCGCCAAGGCCTGCCCCCCTTGACCGTCCGACGGCGTCGATCTCATCGATGAAAATGATGCAGGGAGCGTGTTTTTTCGCTTGTTCGAACAAATTACGAACGCGAGAAGCCCCGACCCCCACGAACATTTCCACAAAATCCGAACCGCTGATGCTGAAGAAGGGGACTCCCGCCTCTCCGGCAATCGCTTTCGCCAATAATGTCTTTCCGGTTCCAGGCGGGCCCACGACCAAGACACCCTTGGGAATGCGCCCGCCGAGTTTCTGGAATCTTCGCGGGTCCTTCAGAAAGTCAACCGTTTCCTGGACCTCCTCTTTCGCTTCATCAATGCCTGCCACATCGGAAAAGGTCACCCTTTTCCGCTCATCCGTCGGCATGTGGGCTCTGCTCTTCACGAGGGACAAGGCCTCGTTCCCAACCTGCATTCGGCGCATGAGAAAGAACCACAAGCCGAGCAAGAGAAGGAACGGCCCCCAGATCATGAGAAATTGGACATACCAGGGGCCTTCGCCGGATGGTTTGACTTCGATCTGAACATCTTTTTTCCGCAGCACCTGGATGAGATCAGGGTAGTCCGCCGAGTAGGTTCGAAGCCTGGAATTATCCTTCAGCACAGCGGTGATATGATGTCCCTTGATGATGACCTTCTCGATACCGCCCTTTTCGAGTTGGGCCATGAAATCGCTGAAAATGACCTCTTCCTCTGACGCACGTGTGGGCATATTCCATAGGTTGAGGAGCAATATCATGGCCAAGCCTGACACCGTCCAAAACAATACTGTGTGAATCTTGCTTTTCAATGGCAGCCTCTCGCGATGATCCGTCGCATCAGATAACTTATCTATGGGAAGCTCTTTCCCGGAGTTTGAAGATCTGTGTGACGTTCATGCTTTCCCCCCGATTTTTGCCTTATCGCCGTGAGCCAACGTGGTGTATGCAAATACGTCGTACACCTTCGTGGTCCGCTGTCTGTCATCCGTGAGGTAGAAGTACGAGGTACAGAAGAACTTCCCGAACTGCCACCAGAGAATGTACATCAACGACGAGGCGAACGCGGCGAAGAAGGAGGAGATCATCGTGCTGTGCCCGCCGAAGGTCCGCAGCGAGCCCACCTCGATCATCCGAATATACTCCGGCGTCCCGGTCCGGACATACGCGAAGCCCATGTAGTCCGCCCAGGAGAGCAAGGTGCCATCGACGACGAGCGGCGTATGGCTATAGGCAAAGATGGCCCAGTTGGTCGGATAGAACAATGCCGCAAACATCCAGGCCCCGATCACCGCCGTCAATGTCCAGTTTCTGGTCAACAACAGCACGATGTCCAGGACGATGGCACTCGGCAGCAGCGTGGACGGCATGACGAAGTTGTAGGGGTAGTTCGACCACCACCACCAGGCAGCCACGATGGTGACCCACTTCCCCGCGAGCAACGCCAGGATGGTGATCGTGGCCCCAAACGGCTGGCGGTAGTTCACCCAATTGTAGTACTGCAGGGCGGCGCAAAAGGTAATGGCCGTGATCGGCGTCACGATCGGCCACCACTGCCGATCCTTCCAGTCCAACCAGAAGTCCCAGTCGCCCGCCAGCAGGTCGAAGTGCATGTGGAACGTGCCCACGATGGTGACGAACAAGATCGGAATGAAATAAATGTAGTCGATGTGCCGGGACATCGCGACGCCTTCCGGCGGCAACTTCGAGGCCTTAATAATCTCGTCGGTTCTAAACATAAGTGACATCCTCCGTCAGTTCAGCCGGCTGAGGCCAGGCCGGCGCTCCGTGCCTCGGAGCACCGGACCCCTCCCTCAACGCCGACTGCTCGTTATGTGGACTGCTCGCGATTCCTGCTTAGTACCCTGCCTTGGCGTTGGGGTTCACCTGGCTGGGGAACGGATCCAGGATGCTCTTCGGCGCGTTGTTCCAGATCACGTCCGCCAGATTCGACATCCGGCTCACGATCTGCGCCGCCACGCCCCGGCCGCCCCGAACAAGCCGCACCAGCCCAACGTCACGAAGCCCCAGTGTAAGGGTGCTGAGAACAGCTCATCCACGAACCAGAACGCATGGCCCCACTCATTGAGTCCCACGTTCGGCAGAATGAACATCG